>JBCCCZ010000050.1:0-17167 GCA_039033255.1 Pseudomonadota bacterium | reverse complement strand
GTATTTGCGCCGGTGCGCCTCGGAGCCATAGGCATAGATCGGATACATCACGAGGCTCGACTGGACCGACATCATCGACCCTTGGCCGTGGTCACGGTCATGATGGCCGACGCGATATGACTGTACCGCCCGCCCGGCACATAGCAGCCCGCGCCATGCACCGGCATGGATTTCTGACCGGCGATCAGGCCGGGCACCACTTCCAATTCCACGCTGCGCAGCGTCTCTTTTTGCGTTTCAGCAAAGCGGCGCACATTGTCATGGGCAAACTGAATGTCGCGCTTCAGCTTTTCTGGCACGAGTGAGGCAGCCGCTGTAATCTCATCGCGCGTCAGGATCACGTTGCCATCGTATTTGTCGAACGTGGCGGCGTATTCCAACGCCGTGGCGTCCCCACCCGCCTCAATGTCATCGAGGATCGTGCGCACCGTATCAGAAACGTCGGAGGCATGGCTGGCGGAGGTCAGCGTTGCTTTTTTGAGGTATTCTCGAGCCATGGCTATATCCTAAATTGCAATTCAAAGAAAAAATGGACGTGGGCTCACGCACCACCGCGGGGAAATGTAAGCGCTTACATTTTTTTTGGCAATGGTTTATATTGCGCTACGAGCACGACCAGATAACGCAGGTGACCATGACATCGGAGATTGCACAACCTTCCGACTTTGTGCCCACGCTGGCGGATGTCGCGCGCGTTTCCGGCGTGTCGACGGCGACGGTTTCGCGCTGCCTGAATGCCCCGGAACAGGTTTTGAAAAAGACCCGCGACCGCGTGCTGGAGGCCGTGGAAGAACTGGGATATTCCCCCAATTTCTCGGCCCAGTCATTGGCGGCAAAACGCTCCAACACCATCGGCGCGATTATCCCTACGATGGAGAACGCGATTTTTGCCCGTGGCATCCAGGCGGTGCAGGAAGAGCTCGGCCGCGCGGGCGCCACCCTGCTGGTGGCCAGTTCGGCCTACAAACCGGATCTGGAAAATGAACAAATACGGGCGCTGGTCGCGCGAGGGGCAGATGGGATTTTGCTGATCGGGCACGCGCGGGACCTGGCCATATATGATTTTCTGGATCGCCGGAACGTGCCGGTATGCGTATCCTGGGCTTATGATCCCTCCCAACCCAAGCCGTCTGTGGGGTTCGACAACCGCTCAGCCATGCGGGCTATGGCCGAGGAAGTGCTGAAGCGTGGCCACCGCCGCATCGCAATGATCTCTGCCCGGCAATCTGACAACGACCGCGCCCGCGACCGGGTTCAGGGGGTGCGGGATGCAATGCGTACAGCGGGCATAGACTGCTCCGAGATGACTGTTTTTGAAACAGATTACACCATTGAGGCAGGTGGCGCGGCGCTGTCCACTCTGGTGGCGAGCTCACCAGGGCCGAGCGCCGTCATCTGCGGCAATGATGTGTTGGCCGTGGGCGCCGTGAAAGCCGCGCAAAGGTTGGGCCTGCGCGTGCCTGAGGATATTTCAATCACCGGTTTCGACGATATCGAACTTGCCGAAGTGATCGTGCCCGCCCTCACAACTGTCCATGTGCCCCATCGCGAAATGGGCGTTCTGGCTGCGCGGCAGCTTTGGAAGATGGTCACCGGGTCTGGACCCGCTGACAGCCTGGAATTGCACACGAAACTGCGCCTGCGTGGCTCACTTGGCCCACCTGCCCTTTGAATGGAGCGGGCGGGACGACATGACGCTGTTGAACGGTCATATGAACCTTAACCGCCTGACATTGATGCGTAATCCTTGTTCACGTCAAAATTCAGGGACTCATCTATACCACGTTACCTCTGGGAACGGTTGCACGGGCCGTTTCTTTAGGTAAGCTTTGCTGCATGAGACCGGGTTCAAAAGGCCCGGCGCAATCAGGGAGACTACTATGAAAACCAAACTGATCCTTGCGGCGACATTGCTGGCCACCACGGCCGTGTCCGCCTCGGCTGAGACGCTGCGATGGGCACGCGCGGGCGACTCGCTAACCCTTGACCCTCACGCCCAAAACGAAGGGCCAACACACACGCTGGCCCATCAGATTTATGAACCGCTGATCATCCGCGACCACTCCGGCGCGTTCCAGGCAGCCTTGGCCACGGATTGGGCGCCCAAAGAGGGTGACCCCAATGTCTGGGTCTTCAACCTGCGCCAGGGCGTGAAATACCATGACGGCGCGGATTTCACGGCCGAGGACGTTGTGTTCTCGATCAACCGGGCGAAATCTGAAAACTCCGCCATGAAGGAACTGTTGACATCGGTGGTGGAAGTGCGAGCCGTGGATGACCACACGGTGGAATTCGTGACAGACGGTCCGAACCCCATCCTGCCCGCCAACCTGACCAACCTCTTCATGATGGACAAAGGCTGGACCGAAGCAAACGCGGCTGAAGCTGTGCAGGACATCGCGGGTGGTGAGACTACGTTTGCGTCCTCCAACACAAACGGGACGGGCGCCTATGTGCTGGTCAGTCGGGAACCGGACGTAAAGACAGTTCTTTCGGCAAACGAAAACTACTGGGGCAAGGATGAATTCCCACTGGACGTGAGTGAGATCGTCTACACCCCCATCCAGAACGCCGCGACCCGTGTCGCCGCCCTTCTTTCGGGTGAGGTGGATTTCATTCAGGACGTGCCAGTGCAAGACCTTGGCCGCGTGGCCGACACCGAAGGTCTGATGGTGAAAACCGCCCCGCAAAACCGGGTGATCTTTTTTGGCATGAACATGGGCGCCGATGATATCGCCAATGACAATGTCGACGGTGCCAACCCGCTGGGGGATGTCCGTGTGCGCAAGGCAATGTCCATGGCGATCAACCGCGATGCCATCCAAAAGGTCGTGATGCGCGAACAATCCGCCCCCGCCGGCATGATCGCACCACCCTTCGTGAATGGCTGGAATCAAGCGATGGACAGCTCTTCGGCGACGGACGTGGAAAAAGGCAAGGCGCTGATGGCCGACGCGGGCTACGGCGATGGGTTCTCCATCCAGCTTGATTGCCCCAATGACCGCTACGTCAACGATGAAGCGATCTGTCAGGCAGCGGTCGGCATGCTGGCGCAGGTCGGCGTGACGGTGAACCTCAACGCGCAACCCAAGGCGCAGCACTTCCCACTGATCCAGAACAGCCAGACGGATTTCTATATGCTGGGCTGGGGCGTTCCAACCTACGATTCGGAATACATCTTCAACTTCCTCGTCCACACCCGTGGCGATGAACGCGGCAGCTGGAATGGTACGGGCTTCTCTGACGGTGCAACGGATGAAAAGATCGTGTCGCTGGCATCCGAGACGGATCTCGACGCGCGCAACGCCACGATCAACGACATCTGGACCGTGGTGCAGGATGAACAGCTCTACATCCCGATCCACCACCAGGTGCTGAACTGGGGCATGACGGGTGCTGTCGGCACCGAAGTCAGCCCGGAAGATGACCCAAAATTCAAATTCTTCACAATGAAGTAAACAAAACCAAGCGGCGGCTCTTTTAAGGGGCCGCCGCTTTTGATACGGCCGCGCGTGACGTTCGGCCACGATACGCAACCGGGGGCACTCTGACATGTTTGGCTACATCATGCGACGCGTGGCTCAATCGGCTCTGGTGCTGCTGGCGGTGGGATTCGTGGCCTTCGCCATGTTCCGCTTTGTGGGCGATCCCATCGACAACATGCTCGGCCAGGAACGCACGCTGGAAGACATCGAACGCCTGCGCGCGCAGCTTGGTCTCGATGACAGTTTTTTCGTTCAGTATTACCGCTTCCTCGAACAGGCCGTTCAGGGCAATTTCGGGTTGAGCTATCGGCAGGGGCGTGAGGTCTCGGAAATCCTCCTTGAACGCCTTCCAGCGACATTGGAACTGGCCTTTGTGTCAGGCGCTCTTGCGCTTATCGGGGGCATCGTGCTGGGCATTTTCACGGCCATCCGAAAGCGCGGCGTGTCGTCCAACATCATCATGTCGGTGTCCCTGATTGGCGTATCCCTGCCCACCTTCCTGATCGGTGTTTTGTTGATCTACCTCTTCTCTGTGGGCGTGAATGTGAATCTCTTGGGATGGTCCTTCAACACGTCCCTCGGCCTGCCCAGTTTCGGGCGAGGGGATGTGACACAGCTCGGTGGTTGGACCACTGGCTTCCTGACGGAAAGCGGGCTGAAGGCGCTGATCTTGCCTGCCATTACGCTGGGCCTTTATCAAATGACCCTGATCATGCGGCTGGTGCGCACGGAAATGCTGGAGGTGCTGCGCATGGATTACATCCGCTTCGCCCGCGCCCGCGGCATCAGGTCCCGCGTGATCAACTTTCGCCACGCGCTGAAGAACACACTGGTGCCCGTGATCACCATCACCGGCCTGCAGCTTGGATCCATCATCGCCTTCGCCATCATCACCGAGACGGTGTTCCAATGGCCGGGTGTCGGGCTTCTTTTTATAAATGCGATCCAGTTTGTGGATATCCCGGTGATGGCCGCGTATCTGATGATGATTTCGGTGATGTTCGTGGGCATCAACCTTGTTGTCGATATGCTTTATTTCGCGATTGACCCACGGCTGCGCGTGGACCGGGGGGGCAACTGATGCCAGATACGTCCATACCTGAAGCCTCGATGCCTCAAACCAAACCTAAGATGACCCGGGTGCAGCGCTGGTGGGACAGCGATTTCATGTATTCATTCCGCCACGCGCCTGTCGCAATGGTGTCCTTTGTGGTGGTCGTGATCCTGATCATGGCGGCGGTCTTGGCCCCTCTGATCGCGCCCTATAACCCGTTCAACCCGGCCACACTAAACCTGATGAACGGCTTTACCCCGCCCGGAGTTGCCAACGCCTTCACCGGCGAAAGCTTCCTTTTGGGCACAGACGATCAGGGGCGCGATGTGTTCTCCACGATACTTTACGGTATGCGCATTTCGCTCTTCGTGGGTTTCTCGGCTGTGCTTCTGGCCATGGTGCTTGGCGTATTTCTGGGCCTTGTGGCGGGCTATGTAGGGGGCTGGATTGAGACGATCATCATGCGCGTGGCCGATGTACAGCTAACTTTTCCGTCAATCCTCGTCGCCATGCTGATCTTCGGGGTCGCCAAGGGCATCACGCCGGCTGAATACCGCGACCAAATGGCGATCTGGGTGCTGATCCTGGCAATTGGCCTGAGCGACTGGGTGCAATTCGCGCGCGTGGTGCGCGGCACGACGCTGGTTGAAAAAAACAAGGAATATGTACAGGCCGCGAAACTCATTGGACGCTCGCGCCTTTCGATCATGCTGCGCCACATCTTGCCCAATGTGCTGAGCCCTGTCCTCGTGATCGCGACCATTTCCTTGGCGCTGGCCATCATCGCCGAGGCCACGCTCAGTTTCCTCGGCGTCGGCGCGCCGCCCACCAAACCGTCGCTCGGTACTCTCATTCGCATCGGTCAGGAGTTTATGTTCTCGGGGGAATGGTGGATCCTTCTCTTCCCGGCGGCCACGCTTCTGGCACTGGCGCTGTCCATCAACCTACTGGGCGATTGGCTGCGCGACGCGCTGAACCCCCGCATGCGGTAGCGCGGCCCCGTCTACCCAGGACACGAATTTTCAAAGATTTTCGCCGCCAATCCTGGCTGCACTTTTTCCAAAACAATTGTGGGCGCGGATGGTGCGGTTACGCGTCTTCTTCCGGCTTCATTTTGGTGGCCCATTTGCGGTCTTTTTCCAGCTCCGGCAAAGGCGTTCCAGTCCGATCCCGATGGACATGGACCTTTGCAATGAAATAGGCTGTCACCGGCGCCGTGGCGAACATGAAGACGGAAATCAGCAATTCATTCAGCGATCCGCCCGCGTGATCAATCGCGTAGATCATGGATGCGATCAGGATGCTACCCACGCCCAGCGTTCCCGCCTTGGTGGGCGCATGAAGGCGCGACATGGGATTGTTGATCTTAATCAGGCCGTAGCCACCCACCAAGGTGAAAAACGCCCCAATCAACAGCAGAACTGCTGTGATGATTTCAACCGGGCTACTTTCCATCATTCGATCACATCCCGGCGCAGCAGGAAGCGCGCAAAAGCAACGGTGGACACGAAACCCAGCATGGCAATCAGAAGGGCTGCTTCAAAATACATCTGGGTTTTCATGGACATGCAAAACAGCACAATGAGAGATACCGCGTTCACCGAAATCGTATCCAGCGCCAGGATCCGATCGCCCAGATAGGGCCCGCGCAACAAACGGATCATGCACAGCACCATGGTCACGGCTACGGATCCAAAAGCGATATAGAGCGCATATGTGATCAACATGGGAAAATCTCCATCAGACGGGATTCATAGCGTTTTTTGATGTCATCGCGCACCGCATCCGGATCAGGGGCGTCCAGCGCGTGAACCAGCAGCGACTGACCATCGTCCGACAAATCCGCAGATAGGGTTCCCGGCGTCAGAGTGATCGTGCTGGCTAGAACGGTGATTGCCTCAGGCGTGCGCAGGTCGAGAGGTACCTTGATCCAGTTGGGCTGCATCTTGTCGTTGGGTTTGAAGAGGACGATCATCGCCACCTGCACATTGGCCACCATGATATCCCAGACCACAAGCCCGAAATAACTGAAAAGCCGCCAGGGCCGCGTGATCGGGGGCCGTTCAGGCCAGAAGGCCGACGTCATGATCGGGATAATGATGCCAAGGACCAGACCAAAGGCGACCGCCCCAAGGCTGGGCCGGTTGACCAGAAGGCACCAGACAATCGTCAGCAGGATCGTGAGCAACGGATGTGGGAACACCTTGCGTAGGAATATCATGATCCTTGGCCCTCCTCATCTGTGTCGCTTTGGGCCTCATCCTTATCGCCTTTGTCGTCTTTGCCCTTATACTCAATCACCTTGCCCGGGGTGTCGAGGACAATGGAAATGTAAGGCTCCGGCGCGAAAAGCTGCGCGGCGGTGGCATTGAGGTACCTATTGATCGGTCCCGCAAATACCGTGACCAGTACGATGGCCGACAGCAGCGTGCCAATAGCCACCATCGGCAACGGACCCTGGGTGTGCGTCGGCAGTTCGGCCTGCTGGGAACCCTCATCATCCAGTGGCGCATGGGCTTTCCAAAACAGCACGCTGCCCGCGCGGGAAAAGCCAACCACGGCGACCAAACTAGAGGTCAGGATCACCGCCCAGACCCACGCGATGCGCGGATCAGCCAGCGCCGCATCGAGGATCAGAACCTTGCCCACAAATCCCGACAGGGGCGGCAAGCCTGCCATGGCGATGGCCGCGGCAAAGAACAGACCGGCCACCAGCGCCCCGCCGATCATGGGCGGCGCTGGCGCCCATGTCAGATCGCCGCCCGCCCGGCGCGTCTTGACCACATCGACCAGCAGAAAGAGCGTGGCGGTGGCCAGCGTCGAATGCACGGCGTAAAAGAGGGCTGCGGCAATGCCATCGGGGGTAAACACCGATACGGATGTCATCAGCATGCCCATGGACCCGATGACCGCGAAAGCCACCAATCGGTCCAAGCGCTTGGCCCCCAATACACCGATCATGCCCACCGCAAGCGTGATGAGCGCCCCTGGCAGAAGCCACGTATCGAAGAGGCCTTGGGTCACCTCCAGATCAGGCGGGAAGGCAATGGTGTAAAACCGGATGATCGAATAGGCCCCAACCTTGGTCATAATCGCAAAGAGCGCTGCTACCGGCGCGGGCGCCGTAGAATAAGTCGCAGGCAGCCAGAAATGCAGCGGCAGGATCGCGGCCTTGATGGCAAAGACCAAAAGCAGCAGCACCGCCGCCACACGCACGCCGCCGCTACTCTCGGGCGGCACTTGGGTCACCCGCGCGGCGATGTCGGCGATGTTCAGTGTACCAAGCTCGGCGTAGATCGTGCCCAGCGCGAACAGAAACAGCGTGGATCCCAGCAGATTGAAGACCACGTATTGCACGCCCACCCGCAGACGCGTCGACCCGCCGGAATGGATCATCAGCCCATAGGAGGCCAACAACAGGATTTCGAAGAATACGAAAAGGTTGAACGCGTCACCGGTCAGGAACGCCCCCAAAATACCCATCAGCTGGAACTGGAAGAGCGCGTGAAAATGCCGCCCGCGCATGTCCCAGCCTGACCCGATGGCATAAAGCAGAACAGGAATAGCCAGAAACAGTGTCAGCACCACAAACATGACCGACAGCCTGTCTGCCACCAGAACAATCCCGAAGGGTGCCGCCCAATTGCCCAGTTGGTAAAGGAAGATCGTGCCATCGGCCACGCCGACCAGCAGGCCCAACGCCATGGCGAGGCACAGCCCCACCGTGGCAAGCGAAAACGTCCGTTGCAGCATCGGATGGTAGCGCGCGATCAGGATAATGATCGCCGCCATCATACCGGGCAGAAGAACGGGTGCGATGACCCAATGGCTCATGTCGCGGCTCCCTTTTGGGACGGGTCTGTCGGCTCATCAGCTGACGGGTTGGCCCCGGTTCCGTCAGATTGCACCTCATCGACATCGTCGATGTGATCGTCCTGCGAACTCAGATAGGCCCCAACCCCGATCATCACCACCACGGCGGTCATACCAAAAGCAATCACAATCGCCGTCAGCACCAGCGCCTGTGGCAGCGGGTCTGAATAGAGCACCACATCATCCTGCAGCACAGGCGGCTCATTCACAGCGAGCCGCCCAGAAGCAAAAAGGAACACATTGACCGCATAGCTGATGAACGCGGTGCCAAGAATGACCGGGAAGGTCCGTTTGCGCAGGATCAGATAGATCCCTGCGGCGGTCAGGATACCCACGGCGCTGGCAACAAGAATTTCCATCGCTTACGCCCCCCGATCTTCAAGTTCCGCCTCGCGTGAGGGGTCAATGTCCATGGCATATTCGCTCGACTGTTCACCGCTGCGCCGCCCAAGGCGAGAGAAGCTTTCAAGCGACAGCAGAACCGCGCCCACCACACATAGGAAAACGCCGAGATCAAAGCCAAGCGCAGTAGCCAGCTCGAATTCCTCGAACGGCGGAATGCGGAAATAGCCAAAGGAAGAGGCCAGGAATTCGGTGTCGAAGAAGAATGCGCCGATACCGGTCAGGCCCGCGATCAGAACACCGGCGCCGATGATCCCATGATAGGGGTAGCGCTGCCGCTTTTCTGCCCAGTCAAAGCCGGAGGCCATGTACTGAACCACAAGGGCAATCGCCACAACAAGGCCGGAGATGAACCCCCCGCCCGGTTCATTATGGCCGCGCAGGAAGATGTAGACACCGACCATCAGAACGATGGGCATCATCACGCGGGTCATCACCACCATCATCATCGGATGCGCGTCACCGGCTTTGTTGCCCACAGGCCGGTTCAACAACCGCGCGCGCACGGAACTGGACAACAACGTCTCGGTCAGTGCGTAAATGATCACGGCCGCGATCCCCAGCACGATGATTTCACCGAAAGTGTCAAAGCCCCGGAAATCCACGAGGATCACGTTCACCACGTTGGTGCCGCCGCCGCCGGGTTTGGAATTGGCCAGGTGATACTCAGAGATCGGCACACCAACAGCATCCCGGATAAGCATGGAATAAATAAGCGCGCCCGCAGCCAGACCCGCAGCCCCTGCAATCGTTCCGTCCCGTATCCGCCGCAGCGGGCTGCTCTCTGCCGGTGTTTCACGCGGCAGAAAGTTGAGCGCCAAGAGCAGCAGGATCGCCGTCACCACCTCAACGGAGATTTGCGTCAGCGCCAGATCCGGCGCGCTGAGATAGGCAAAGCCCATCGCAATCACCAGACCCACGACAGAGGTCAGCACCAGCGCGAGATACCGATAGTTGTGATAGGCCAGCAACACAGCCGTCGCCGTCACCAGCAACAGCCACGCCATCACCGCCACGGGATTGAGAGGCAACATCTCTCGCGTGGGCGCGGTGGTGGAACCGGTGAAGTAAGCATGCGTGCCCAGCGCCACGACAGTAACACCAAAGATCGCCGCATACCGTGTCAGCGCGCCATCATGCAGCCGCGCCGTGATCACTGTGGCCAGACGGACCAGCGCGTCGATAATTGCATCAAAAACCGCCTTCGCCGCCGGCGGCCCAGCCGCAGCCCAACCTTGGGCCAACGGGTTGAACGCGGCAAGCAGGATAAGCCCACCTGCCACAGCAATGATCGACATCCAAAGCGCCGCATTCACGCCGTGCCAAATCTTCAGATGCTCATCGGGCAGCTCTGCTGCATTGCCCAGCACGGCCTCGGTCACCAAAAAGACCAGCGGCTCTGCCAGAAACGGTGCGACACCGATGCCCACAACCAGAACACAAAGCAGCGCAGGCGGCCCCCACATGCCCACGCCCGGATCATGGGGTTTGGCCGGATAGTCATCCCGCACCGGGCCAAGGAAGGTGTGTCCGATAAAACGGAAGGAATACGCAGCCGAGAATAACGCGCCAATCGTGGCCAGCACCGGCACCAGAAGCGGCGCATCAAAGAGCACCGTCTTGGTGGTTTCCTTCAGCATCATCTCTTTTGAAATGAACCCGTTGAAGAGAGGAATACCCGCCATCGACAGGGCCGCAATCGTCGCGATCACAAAGGTGATGGGCATCAAACCGCGCAACCCACCGAGCCGCGTAATGTCACGCGTTTTCGCCTCATGATCCACGATTCCCGCCGACATAAAGAGCGCGGCCTTGAATGTCGCGTGATTGAGGATGTGAAACACCGCAACCAAGGCGCCATAGGCCGTGCCGGTGCCCAGCAGCATAGTGATCAGCCCCAGATGGGACACTGTCGAAAAAGCCAAGAGCCCTTTGAGGTCGTTCTTAAAGAGCGCGATGATCGCCGCGATCACCATCGTGATCAGCCCTGCGCCCGTGACCAGATAGAACCACGCTTCCGTCCCCGACAAGACGGGCCAGAGCCGCGCCATCAGGAAAATCCCGGCCTTCACCATGGTGGCCGAATGCAGATAAGCCGACACCGGGGTGGGGGCCGCCATCGCGTGGGGCAACCAGAAATGGAAGGGAAACTGCGCCGATTTGGTGAAACATCCCAGCAAAATCAGCAGAAGCGCGGGCAAATACATCGGGCTGTCCTGAATGACCTCGCGGTTGTCGAGGATCACGGTCAGGTCATAACTGCCCGCGATATTGCCCAGAAGGACCATCCCACCGATCAAGGCCAGCCCGCCCATACCCGTCACGGTCAGCGCCATCCGCGCGCCCTGACGGCCTTCCTCCAGATGCTTCCAGTAACCAATCAGCAGGAAGGATGACAGCGATGTCAGCTCCCAGAAAATAAGCAACATCAAGATGTTATCAGACAGGACAATCCCTACCATCGCGCCCTGGAACAGCAGCAGATAGGTGAAAAATTCCCCCATATTGTCTTTGCGCGACAGGTAGAATCGGCCATAGGTGATGATCAGCAAACCAATTCCCAGGATCAACGCGGCAAAGAAAAAGCCAAGCCCGTCTATGAAGAAATTCGCATTCAGTCCCAGCGACGGGATCCACTCCACCTGCACCTGCACCACCTCTCCGGCGAGAACAGCAGGCAAATGGGTCATCAGGCCGATGAAGGCAGTCAGCGTGACTAAGAACGTGGCCATCGCACAAGCCTGTCGCCCCGCCTGATACATCAGGCCCGGTAGCAAAGCCCCAATAAACGGCAAAGCTACAATCAGAAATAGCGACATTGTCTTTCAGCCCCCGGGCGTTCTGCCCCATCTTTACGTCCTGCCGCGGAAGGCCCGACCATGGGTGATCCGTCAAAGGCGGCCCATGAAGGTTTCGCAGTCTAGCGGTGTATTTCAGTCTTTTTCATGGGAAAACAAGCCCCATTCCCGCCGAAACATGCCGAAAATTGGTTAGTTTTTTGCAAATGCTTCCCCTGCGTAAGGCAGGTGGCCTGTTCTTTGACCAATCCACACCACACTTTGCCTCCTCCGCGCGCCTGCGCTAACGATACCCCGAACCGGCAAGGAGGCCCGCCCTGTCCATCCCTCTCACCCTTGTTCAACGGCCCGAAGACGGGCTCGCCTTGGAAATGGCAATGCTCGATGGGGCGGTGGCTTCCGCCAGCTCCTTCGCGCTCATCTGGCAAGCAGACACGCCCGGCCTCGTCCTGCCCGACCGCTTCACCCGCGAACCGCTCTTTGCCTCCGCGGCCCTCTTTAGCGCCCAGCGCGGCTGGCCTGTTGTGGGCCGCAAAACGGGCGGCGGCATTACGCCACAGGGCCCGGGCGTGCTCAACCTCGCCCTGTGCTTCACGGGCCGTCCCGGGCAGTCCCGCGCGATCCTGCCCAGCTATGCCAAAATCGTGGACCCGCTGCGCGACGCCTTCGCCCATCTGGGCATCAAGGCTGAGGCCACACCCGTCGAAGGCAGCTTCTGCGATGGCGATTACAACCTCGCTGTTTCGGGCCGCAAACTGGTGGGCACCGCCCAGCGCTGGCGTGGCCGCACCTGCCTTATCCACGCGCTCATCCTCACCGACATTGATATTCATCCTGCGGTCGAGGCCGTGGCCACGTTCAGTCGCGACCTCGGCCATGACACGGTCTTTGACCCATCCGCCCATTGCCGCTTGGCAGACCTTGTGCCCGATGACCCCGACCTCACCGGAACCATCGTCACGGCCCTCGACCAAGCCGCGACGCAAGCAGGCTACGCCCCCTTCGGGCCCTGATCTTTCAGCGCCTGCAACAGCCCCAGGATCATCGCATCGCGCTTGGCTGACAGCTCTTCCACGGATTGCCCTTTTGTGGCCTCTGCCAACCCTTCAACCAACATCTGCGCCGTCTCGGCATCGAGCGTGGGATCGCCCAGATCGGCCCACCATCCGTTGAACGTATCCGCAAAATGATCGTAAAAAGCCGCCAACCCCCCGGGCCCTGCGCCCAACCCAAAAAGCGTCGTCGGCCCCATCGCCGCCCAGCGCAACCCCGGCCCCGCGCTCATGGCCCGGTCCACATCGCCGACGCTGGCCACTCCCGATTGCACCAGATGAATGGCCTCGCGCCAAACGGCAGCCTGCAAACGGTTCGCCACATGCCCCGGCACTTCCTTGTTCACACGAATGGTGACCTTGCCGATATCAGCGTAGAAGCGTTCCGCCTTGGGGATCACATCGGCGTCCGTGCGCGCATTCCCCATCACCTCCACCAGCGGGATAAGATGCGGCGGGTTGAACGGATGTCCCAGAATGAACCGCGCCGGATCACGCCACCCTTCCTGCATCTGGCCCAGCGTCAGGCCCGAGGCGGAACTCGCCACCACTGCGCCCTCCGCTAGAACCGGCTCAATCTCGGCGAATGTCGCATGCTTGATCGCCACCCGCTCCGGCACGTTTTCCTGCACGAACCCCGCGCCCTCCACCGCCTCCGCCGCGCTGCCCACGAAACGCATCCGATCCGGATCACCCCGCTCCGTCAGCCCAAGTGCCTGCATCGTGGGCCAGGCCCGCTCCACATAGTCGCGCACAGATGCTTCCGCATCCTCCGGGTCAAACACCGCGACCGACCGGCCTGACGCCAAAAAGAGCGCGGTCCAACTGGCCCCAATGACACCAGCACCCAAAACGGCGGTGTGTTCCATACCCATCAGAACAGCCCAGGGTTCAGGGGGGAGGCCGCCGTCATCCCGCCATCGACGGTAAACATCTGCCCCGTGGCAAACGCGGCCTCGTCAGAGGCCAACCAAACCGCCATCGCCGCAATATCCTCCGGCTGTCCAAACCGCCCCACCGGATGACGCGCAATGGCATCGGCGCGCGCCGCTTTTGGGTCGCTCGCCAGATCAAACCCCGCCTCCAGCATCCCTGTATTGATCCACCCCGGACAGATCGCATTGCACCGAATATCCGGCCCGTGATCCACCGCAATCGACCGCGTCAGCCCGTGCACAAACGCCTTGGACGCATTGTAAAGCGCCATCTTTGGATCCGCGACACGCCCCGAAATTGACCCGATATTAATGATCGTTCCCCGCCCCATCTCCGGAATAAAAGCCCGGCACATGTTAAAGACACCCCGGCAATTGGGCCCGATCACCGCCTCCCAATCCCCGTCCGTGCTCTCCGCCACGGTCTTCTCCACCTGCACGCCCGCATTGTTCACCAGAATATCCACCGGCTGCACCACCGCTGCCACCGCCTGCGCATCCGTCACATCCAGTTGATGCCACCTAACCCCCTCGGGCAAATCAGGCGCAGCACCCCGCCCGCAGGTTACCACCTCCGCGCCCTCGGCCACAAACGCCTCCACAATCGCGCGCCCGATCCCCTGACGCCCGCCGGTCACAAAAGCGCGCTTACCCTCAAGTCGCATCCCGAAGCTCCGGCTTCATCTTTCCAAAAATACTCATAGGCGCATCTGCTGGACCTGGGCGCTCAAGCCCCCATCAATGACCCACAGCTGGCCCGAGGCATAACGCGCCTCATCACTGGCAAGCCAGTTCACCAGATTGGCGATATCCTCCGGCGTGCCATAGGTTCGCATCGGATGCACATCCCGCACCGCCTGCTGCAGGTCATCAATGCTCTTGCCACCGCCACCGGAGCCGTCGCCCGTAAAGAAACTCTGCAACATCGGCGTGTCCACATAACCCGGGCAAATTGCATTCACCCGGATCCCTTCGGGCCCATGATCACAGGCCATCGCGCGCGTCAGCGCATGCACCGCGCCTTTGGTCGCGCAATAGGCGGCGAGGCCTGGATCGGCGATGAACCCGTCATAGGACCCAAAATTGATGAGTGACGCGGTGCCGCCCCCTTCTGCCGCCTTCCGCATCAAAGGCAGCGCGTATTTCGAAGTCAGAAATGTCCCCGTCACATTCACCGCAAAAGACTGGTTCCATTCCTCCAGCGAGGTCTCCTCGATCGTCTTCTCTATCTCGATCCCGGCCGCATTGACCAGAATATCCAGACGCTCCCCAACCGCCGCCATTGCCGCCTTCACACTGTCTTCCGAGGTGACGTCAAGCTGAACAAAGCGAGACGCTCCGTCAGGAGGGGCGAGCGACCCGCCCTCACTCAAATCCGCCGCATAAACAGTCGCCCCTTCCCGCTCAAACCGCGCACAGATCGCACGGCCAATTCCGCCGCGCCCGCCGGTGACCAGCGCCACCTTGCCGTCCAACATCCCCATCTCAGTCCTCCAAAGGCGGATAGCGGTACTTGGCCGCCGCCACCGTCCAATCCATATGGTTGCGCACATATTGCTGGGACGCATCCGACGGCGGGTTGTAGTCCCAATGCTCGCCCGCACCCGCCTCCATTGCGGCATGCAGCGCTCGGCGCGATTTCTGCGTGGCAATCACATCGCGCCGCAGCGCCTCGCCATCCCAACGGTCTGCGACCTCTGCGCCAAAGGCCTGCGCGGCCTTGTGATAGGTGGGATGACCCACCACATTCTCGCGCTCCAACGGATCGACTGAGAGGTCATAAAGCTGCGGCGGGTCGATATCGCAATGAATGTATTTGAGCGCGCCCCGCCGGATCATGATGACCGGATAGGGCGTCATCTCCGCGCAGTACTCCCCGATTGCAACGTCTTGCGCGTCGGCTTCCCCTCGCGCCAGCGGCATCAAAGACCGACCATCGACTGGTTCCCCGAACATGGAAGCATCTCCCCCCGCCAGATCGACAAAGGTCGGCATCAGGTCCAGCAGCGAACAGGCATTGGGCGCGACGCCTTGCACGACCCCCGGCCCGGCCATGATCAGCGGCACGCGGGCGGAGTGTTCAAAGAAGTTCATCTTGTACCAAAGCCCACGCTCTCCCAGCATGTCGCCATGATCAGCTGTTACGATCACCATGGTATTGTCGAGCTCCCCGATATCCTCCAGCGCTTTCACCACGGCACCTACTTTGCTGTCGAAGTAACTCACATTCGCCAGATAGGCCCGCCGTGCGCGTCGCACCTCTTCCTCCGTCAGCGGCACGTAACTGGCTTCAATCCCGTCCATCACCCGGCGTGAAAACGGATCGAGCGCCTCCAATGGCGGCACGTAGTCCGGCATGTCGATCTCGTCATCAGTGTAAAGGTCCCACCATTCGGGCTTGGCCACATAAGGGTCATGGGGATGGATAAAACTGGCCACCAGACAAAACGGCTGGTCCTCCCCCGCCGCCTTGTCCCGGCCCCGATCCACCAGCCAACGCCGCGCGGCAAACTCCACCTCATCGTCGTAATCGGTCTGGAACGTGGCCACCGCACAGCCGCTTTCCTTGACGGTCTGCATATTGTGATACCACTTGTCGATCCGCTCATCCGCCGCCTCCCAATCGGGCGTCCATGCGAAATCGGACGGGTAGATATCGGTCGTCACCCGATCCTGAAACCCGTGCTTCTGATCGGGTCCCACGAAGTGCATCTTGCCAGAGAGGCATGTGCGATAGCCCAGTGCCTGCAGGTAATGGGCGAATGTCGGCACGCTCGCACGAAACTCGCTCGCGTTGTCATAGGCGGCGATCCGACTGATCAACTGGCCCGACATGAAGGCAAAGCGCGACGGCGCGCAGAGAGGCGAATTGCAATAGGCCGCATCAAACCGCATGCCTCGCCCAGCCAGCCCATCGATATGCGGGGTTTTAACGACCTTATGGCCATAGGCCCCGACAAAATGCGGGGCCAGCTGATCTGCCATGATGACGACGATGTTGGGTCGGCTCATCCCGCCATGGCCCTTTCATAGGCATCGAGCACCAACCCATGGAAATGATGCACCGCATGCTCGGATTTACCCGACCCGGTGGGGTCATTCACGATCCGACCTTGGCTGAATGCAGGCGTGTTCATCCCCCGCTGCACGCTTTCCACCAAACCGATATCCTCCACCTGCAGGACCTCATCGAGGTAGCGGATGGCGTCAAGCTCCATCGGATCAGGCTCCGGCGTCTCCAGGAAAAAATCATAGGTCTCAAGCGTCCGGTCCGGCCCCACGGGAATGATGTTGAGTACGATCATGCTCGACCGCCCCGGATACCGCATCAAACAGGTCGTGGGCCACAGCCACCAGACCGCATGGGTGCGCACCGTGGCATTGGACACATCATAGGCCGAATTCGCCGACCCGCCCGCATCCGCCATGTGGCTGGAGTAAATCCCGTGGGTCGTGACCTTGTAAGTGTCCATATCCACCAGATCACAGAAATCCTTATGCGCCGTCGGGCAGTGGTAGCATTCCAGGAAATTATCGACCACATTCTTCCAGTTCGACTTGATGTCAT
>JBCCCZ010000049.1:0-17278 GCA_039033255.1 Pseudomonadota bacterium | reverse complement strand
TCCAGCGTCTTGAGTGCCGCCTCGGCGCTGTCCGCCTCCAGTACGGTGTAGCCGCGCAGGCGCAGGGCGCGACTGGCAAAGGCGCGCACGGGTGCCTCATCCTCCGCTCTTGCTTCAGGTTGACCAGTTCTTCACGCAGCTGGTCAGGCGTTTTTTCACGCAGTTCCGAGGCGGTCATAGCGCCATCTTCCTTTCATTCCGACACCGGCGGGCCCAAGACTTTTGTTCCAGGTCACCCGACATCCGGTGGACAAAACACGATTTTACGAATCCAAACTTGTCTGGCCTCGCAGATTGGGCGCGTATAGGGGAGGCTCCGGACAAGAGCAAGCAAAAGTTTGAATTTTCAATCGCTCCCTGGTTATAACGCATAGCAGCGATAAATCGGCCCAATGCGACATCCCGTCAAACTTGTCTCACCGGTTTTGCCACTTACATCATGCCACGACCATCGCGCCTGTTGATCAAACAGAAGTGATGGAGCCTTGGTGCGCTTTGTGTTAGAGCCCCACCAAGCGCCAAATAAAGACGCGGATCTCTCAGGGGGTTCTCTGACGGACCGCACCCAGTGAAAGGAATGAAATATGACACTTGCACTTAGCCGTCGCACGCTTCTGTTGGCAGGTACCGCCGCGCTCATCGCGCGCCCGGCCATGTCTGAGGCGACTACACACACCGTTGAGATGCTCAACAAAGACCCGGAAGATTCCAAGCAGCGCATGGTTTTCAAGCCGTCGTTCCTGATGATCAACCCAGGCGACACGGTTCAGTTTGTCTCTGCCGATAAAGGCCACAACTCGGAAGTCATTGATGACATGATGCCCGAAGGTGCCGAAGGCTGGAAAGGTCGGATCAATGATGACGTGGAAGTGACCTTGGAACAGCCAGGCTTCTACGGTTACAAGTGCACGCCGCACGTCGGCACCGGAATGGTCGGTTTGATCGTCGTGCAGGGTGACGGCATGATGGACAACCTGGAAGCCGCGCAGAAGGTACGCCATCGCGGCCAGGCTAAGAAGCGCTTTGAAGCGCTCTGGGAAATGGCCGACGAAGCAGGCGTTCTGTCCGCCTAAACGCGAAAGCACCGAAATTCAAAGCGCCCGGGCCAATGGCTCGGGCGTTTTCCGTTTCGGGTCAGGCGTTCTGCGCCCAACTGTAATTGAAGCTGATCGAGATGCGATCATCCTCCGCCGTATTCATCGGCACCTCATGGCGCAGCCAGCTTTCCCACAAGAGAACATCACCCGCTGCAGGCTGCGCACTGTGAAACAGGCGCAACTCTTCACGGGCATCCTTGCGGCGCACCGGCGCGGCCATCATCCGCGCAGATCGAGGATCTTCCAGCTTCAGCGCGCTGGTGCCATCGGGCATGGCGACATAAAACGTGCCACTGATCACCGAATGCGGATGCAAGTGCGATCCGTGCGCGCCGCCCTCGGGCAGGATGTTGATCCAGATGTCTTCGAGCTTCAGCGCCCCACCATCCAGATCAAACTCCAGATCCTCCACAAACGCCGCCACATGAGCATCAAGCGCGGTCACGATGTCGGCAAAGATCGGAAAGCGCCAAGGCAGATCGGTGAGCGATGCATAGGATGTGTAGCCCGGATAGGCGTTTTCCTCACACCAGTCCTGCCCGGCCTCATCATCTTCGGCGATGGAGTAGCAGGACGTTTCCAACTCCTGCATATCGACCGCCGGCCCATGATCGGACAAGGCCGCCCGATAAAGGCGCGTGACAAAGAGAGATTTAATGTTGGACATGAGGGGGTGATAGACCGTCTTGGCAACAAGTTCGAGATCAGAAAGCGAAAAGCGCGCTTAAGCTTTAACCGGCCCCCTGCCGCATCTGGGGATTGGCCGCCCACCATCTGCAAACGCCACGCACATCACAATCTCATCGGGCAAGGGGGCATCTGCCACCGTCAAGGACATCGTATCAAAATGATCAAAAGACCACGGGTTGTCTTTGTGCCCCAGCGGCAGATCGATCGAGGCACCAGCCCCGCCAATTTTGACGTTGGATGGGATAACAGCGCCCCCGCCACCGATTGCAGATCGCATGGGCGCGCCAAGTCGCGGGTGAATAAGCGCGCCACCATGCTCCATGTCACCGTTCACGCCAACGATGGCGGCTTTTCCATATGAAACAACAGGCTTAGTGAGCTGCGCCAAAGCCATTGAAACCAGCTGGGCGCCCAGCTCAGCGCCAATTTCAAAGAGCTGTGTCAGGTCCTCGTGAAAGGCACCAGCCAATGGATTTTTGACGATCCCGAGTGCTGCGACCCTCTGCACTGGATCGCAGGCTTTGCCGTGCGCGTCCGTGTTCACCGTCTCAGCTATGACAAGCGTCTTTCTGGAGGTGTCCAAAGCTCTCGCGCTCCCGTCACATGGCCTGACCTAGGTCACGAAACGGACGCAGCCTCAAGGGTTTCGCGCAGCCAGGGCATGGCCACCTCTTCCGGCATCTCGTTGCCGGACGCATCAAACATCCCGCGCGCGCCGACCTGCTTGGCGTTCAATTCCAACAACTTATCCATCACAGTCTGGGACCCGAAGTTGTAGGTCGCGGCGAAGGTCTTGTCACCCAACCCGAAGATCGCGAACTGGATGTTGCTGAGGTCGGGCTTTTCCGCCTGCAGCTTGTCAAAGAACGGGATCGCAGTGAAGGGCAGGTCGCCTGACCCAGTCGTGGCCACGACAAAGACATTCAGCGCATCGGTGCTCAGATCGGCGGGGCCCATATCCTCAAGGCTTTGTACCTCGCATTCGATCTCACCATCCAGCTCATCCTTGAGATCATCGCACAGGATTTCCGCGGTGCCGGTTTCAGTGCCGTAGAGAAGACGAATTTGCATGGTCGCGTACCTTTAAGAATGGGTCATGTTGCCTGGACCGGGCTGCGCCCTGAGTCGGGTTGCAGGCGACAGTATCGCGCGCGCGCGCCAAATCAAGAGGACGGATTGTCAATTTGATCAAAACCTATCCGGGCTGAAACAGGTAATATCCGTGTTGGAGGGCCGCCCGGCCAGGATATCCGCCACCAACCGCCCGGTGGTTGCGCCCAGCGTTACGCCCAGCTGACCGTGGCCTGTGGCAAAGGTTACGTTCCTGTATTGCTTGGCCCGCCCGATGATGGGCCGCGTATCCGGCGTGAAGGGGCGGCGGCCCATGCGGCGCTCTGCGTTCTGGGTATTGAGGCCCGGCAGCACGCGGCGCGCGCGTTTCACCAGCACATCCGCCCTGCGCCATTTGGGCGCGGCCCGTTCGCCCGCTATCTCGACCGTTCCCGCCACCGCAAGCGCGGTTTCATGGGGCGTCATTCCGAAACCACCTTTGGGATAGAACACCGTGTGTTTGAGCCCCGTGCCATGTTCGGGCAGCCCGGTCCAATAGCCCATCAACCCTTCGACCGGCAAAGCGAGACCGAGCTTTCGGGCGAGCGCCTTGGACGCGGTGCCAGAGGCAATGACCACCTCCTGGGCGGCGACCGTGCCACGCCCCTCAAGGCGTACCTGCGTCACGGTTTTGTCCACGCGTTCGAACCCCGTGGCGTGGGCCGGGATGATCGTCCCGCCGCGTTCGACAAACGCATCGGTCAGTTCCCGCACCAGCCGCACGCAATCTGCGATGTGGGACCAGTCCCGCAAAACAGCGGCATGTTTGAAATCAGGCGCGATGGCGGGTTCCATCTCATGAGCCTCGGCGCCCGACACCTCATCAATCGTGCAGCCCATGTCGCGGGCCAGGGCAAAGGCATCCGCCATCGTGGCGCGGTCGGCATCCCCGTCAAAAAGCTTTAGAACCGGCCGGTCGATCAGCATGTCGTGGATGCCATAGCGGGCCATCTGGTCCTGGAAGTCACCCGTGGCCTGAAAGGTAAGCTGTGCCAAATCAGAGGCGATCGCGCGCATGGCCGCCGCGCGCGCATTGGCGGTGAATCGGGCAAACCAAGGCAGCATGCGCAGCGCGGTGGCAGGGCGGATGGCCAAGGGCGCCTCAGAGTTCAAAAGCCATTTCGGCACCTGCCGCAGCATACCGGGTTGAGACAGCGGCACCACCTCTCCAACCGCGATACATCCGCAAGAGGCCCAGCTGGCCCCCTGCCCGACCGGCCCCGGTTCGATCACTGTCACGTCACGCCCGTCAGCTTGCAATGCCAGCGCGCAGGAGATGCCAACGACGCCGCCACCGATGACGACCGTTTTATCCGTCAAAGCCCAGCTCCTTGAGCAAAGAGGCCGCCACCCTTACGCCCTCACTTTTGGCTTTGGCGCGCTTTGCTTTGCGCCCATCCCCCGGCACGCGGGCACCGGGCATGGCCGTTATCGCATCGGCCACACGCGTTACCTGGCTGAGAAAGGAAGGGTTGCCGAATGTTGCGGGGTCAATGGCGATGACCGTCACGCCGGGTTTGACGTTGAGCGCACCCACCGCCTCTTTTTCCTCAGTGTCCATCGACAGCGTCCCACCCGCCAGTGCAGCGCCAAGGATTTCGACCATCAACGCAATCCCGGTGCCCTTGTGTTCGGCAAAGGGCAGCAGGCTCAGGGTTTCCGTGATGGCGTTGGGATCCTTGGTGATATTGCCGTCCTTGTCGAGGCCGCCATAGACCTCCAAGGTGTGATTTTCGGCGGCGGCCATCTTGATATCCATGAGGGCCACCACGGAGGAGGACTGATCCCACACAATCGGATTCGCGCCTTCGCGCGGGCAGGCAAAAGACATCGGGTTGGTGCCAAAGATCGGCGTGTCGCCTCCATGAGGCACAATCAGCTTCAGCGCGTTGACCACGGCGATCGCGACCAGGCCTTCATCGGCCAATGCCATGGTGTCAAAGCGCAGAGCCGCCAGATGATGGCAATTGGCGCAAGTGTAGCTGGCGATGCCTTGTTCCCGGGCCATCTGGGTCAGCTCGGGCCGGGCGGCTTCCATGGCGATCTGGAAATAGCCGTTGTCGCCATCGCCGCGCAGGACACCGGGGGCGATGCGGGTCGAGGTCGGTTCGGCGGCGGGGTTGGCATAGCCGCATTCAAAGCTTTGGCGGTAGACGGGCAGCATCCGCAGGCCATGGCTGCGCGGGCCGTCACGTTCGGACATTGTGACGAGGTCTGAGAGCACATCACTGCCGCGCTCGTCCATGCCTGAGGCGGTGAGCCAGGACTTGGCAAGGCTGCGCACTTGATCGAGCGAGATACTTTTCGTGTCCATGGACCTCTCCTTTACGGCACACTTGAAATGAGCGCCCGCGCGGAATCAAGGCCCTTGGGCCGCCGCGCGTTCGTCCGTTGCCCGAAAGGCGATTGCTTGCAATCGCCGGAAGGAGGGCCCCCACCAGGGCCTGGCGAATGTGTTCAGTCAGCGCATCACTCTGATTTCGTCCGAGACCCCACGATAAACCGCTACTGATCGACAGTGTGATCGCCCGACCGGGGCCAGGCGATTGCGCTCTGTTATGCAGAATAGGCGATCTTTTTCTTTGCCACGAACTCATCCAGCGCGCCCGCCTGATCCACATCCATCGGTGGCTTCACGTAATTTTCAATCATCCGCTCAGCCGCCAGACGGCCCACCTCATCGGCATTCCGCGCGCCCTCATCGAACCACTGCTCAAAGCTGTCATTGTTCTGCAGCGGGTTCATCACCATGGGGTTTTCGCGCGTGTGATCCGTGCCAAGGAAATGCCCGCCCGGGCCGATGTGCGATACATCCGCCAAAAGCGCATCAATGTCCTCCTCCTGCAGGCCGGAGAAGAACCGATGGTAGCTTTCCAACTGATAGGCATCCTGCACCCATTTGGAATAACTCACGCCCAGCGCGCCCTCCACGAACCCGGCCGAATGAACGATGTAATTGCACCCACCGAGCAACACGGGCCACATCGTATTGGCACTGTCAAACCCTGCCTGAAGATCAGCCGATTTTGACCCGGTCCACATTGTGCAGGTCCGCCATGGCACACCATAATGCCGCGCCATCTGACCAACCAGAAGGTTCATCAGCCCCGGCTCAGGCGACCCCATCATCGGCGCGCCGGTCTTCATGGAAACCCCCATGATCGCCACGCCCAGCACCATGGGGGCACCGCGCCGGATGATCTGGGAATAGGCCATCCCTGCCAGCGATTCCGCAATCAGCAGCGCCACACCGCCCATGGGGCTCGCCGGTGTGCTGGCCCCTGCCAGAACGAAAGGAGACAGCAGACAGGGCTGATTGGCCGCCGCATAGACCCGCAGGCTCTGCAGCATCGTCTCATCCCACACCAGCGGCGTGTTGCAGTTCAGAAGGGCGGCCATGACCACGTTGTCGTCGACAAACTCTTCCCCGAAGACGATGCGGGCCATCTCCACGCAATCGCGCGCGGCGGTCTCGGACAGGACAGAGCCCTTCACAGGTTTGTCCGTCAGCGTCAGTGCGGCATGCATCAGCTCCAGATGCCGATGCGGGACGGGGACGTCCTGCGGCTCCACCGGCAGGATTCCCGGCACATGCATGGCCTGGCTCATCTGGCCCATTTTGAAGAAGTTATGCGCGTCCTCCAGCATCGAAGGCCGACGCTTGCCATCCAGCCCATAGACAAAGGGCGCGCCATAGGCATTGGCAAACACCGTATCGCGCCCGCCCACGCGCATGGACCGTTCGGGATTGCGCGCGGCATAGCCCCAGCTTTCGGGGACGCTGGATATCAGATCCACCAGCATGTCGCGTCCGATGCGCACGCGTTCGCCTTGCACATCTGCTCCATGCTTGGCCCAATCCTTCAGCGCCACCGGATCGCGGAATTCGATGCCCGTGGTCTCCAGAATGGTCATGGCCGCGTTGTGGATCTTCTCCACCCCTTCCGGACCCAGCAGGTCAATCGGACCTACGGCACGGTTAAGCGTCGGCAAGTAGACGGGCGGCGGATTGGTGCGCGCAGAGACACGGGCGGCGCGGCCACCGCGTGTGCGGCCTCGGGTTTGTTCCTGGCTCATCTTCCGTCTCCTTTAGGCCCGCGCACGGGCGCTGGTTGGGTCGTAGGCGCAGGTGTCGATCACCTCCGCCTCGCGCAGCTCTGCGTGTACCTTGACCTGCATTGTGCTGCCCGGCGCGGTCAGCTCTTCCGGCACCAGCGCCATCGCGATGTCATGTTCGCAATGATAGGAATAGCCGCCCGAGGTGACGCGGCCCACGATCTCCCCATCTTTCCAGATGCTTTCATGAGCGATGACGGATGTGTCACGCAGCGGCAGTTTCAGCGTGACGAGGCGGTTGAAAGCCCCATTCGCCAGTTGCTTTTCCAAAGCGGCCCGGCCTACGAAATCGCGTTCCGCCACCTGCCCGCCGATCTTTTCTTTCATGGCGACAAAGCGATCAAGGCTCGCCTCATAGGGCGTCATGTCCTTGCAAATCTCGCGGTTGATGGCGCGGTAGGATTTCTCCAGCCGCATGCTTTCAAGCGCCTCGGCTCCAAAGGGCTTGACGCCTGCTTTAAGAAGCTGATCCACGATATGCCGGTTGTAATTGACCGGGTGATGAAGCTCCCATCCCAGCTCACCCGTGTAGCTGACCCGCAGAAGATGCACGCCCTTGGCATAGCCCACCTCACCCGTTTGCGCCGAGAGCCACGGGAAGGCCGCATTGCTGAGATCATTGTCGGTGAGCGGTTGCAGGATGTCCCGCGCCTTGGGACCGGCCAGCGCGACCACGCCGTATTGCTCAGAGATATCCGTCATTGTGACAGACCCGTCATGCGGCAACACGCGGCTCAGCTGATCCCAATTATACCTCTGCCCGTTGGGCGTGCTGACGAGGTAGAACTTATCATCGCCCAGCCGCACGATGGTGTATTCTGCGTCCATCCCGCCTTTGGCATTCAGCGCCAGCGACAGCGTCATCCGCCCCTCATTGGGCAGTTTGTTGGCCATCAACCCATCGAGCCACCGCGCAGCGCCCGGCCCTTCGACGAGGAACTTGGTCATGGGCGACATGTCGATGAAGCCTGCCTCTTCGCGCGTGGTGCGGACCTCCTCCTGCACGTATTCCATGTGCGCCGTGCGGCGGAAGGAATGTTCGGGGATCGCTTTATCGGGCGAAGGCGCGAACCAGCGGGGGAATTCGTAGCCGTTGAAGAGCGTCCAGACCGCACCCTGCGCCGTCAGCAGATCATAGGACCCCACGGTGCGCATGGGCCGGGCCGAGGGGAAATCCTCCCCGGGGATATGCGCATTCATATGCCTGCCCCAGGTCTCGCGCACCTTGTCCATCGTCCAGCGCTTGGAGGCATAGTCGCCAAACCGGCGCGGATCGAGTTCCGACATATCAATCCCTGGATCGCCATAGGCAATCCACTTGGCAATCGAATTGCCCACCGTACCGCCCCACAGGATGCCACCCGGCATGCCTTCGGCGAGCCAAAGGTTCTCATGCCCCGGCGCGGGACCGGCCAAGGGCAATTCATCAGGTGTCATTTGGAACGGGCCACGGGTGTTGGCCTTGATGCCCACCTCGCCCAGCAGCGGCACGCGTTCCAGCGCGCGTTCCCACTGCGTCTCCACCGCCTCGAAATCCTCGGGCAGCAGGTCCGCCCCGAAATCAGGCGGCACGCGGTCGGTGGCGAACAGTTTCAGATCGCCTTCAAATTCATACGGCCCAAACTGAATGGCGCCCGTATCTTCGCGCAGGTACGCACCGTAGTCTTCATCCCTTAGGATGGGGTATTCCCGCTCCCCGTTCTTGCGGCGTTCCACCAACTCCGGCACCGGCTCTGTTGTCCAATACTGATGCACAATCGGGATACAGGGCAGGTCGAGCCCCACCCGCCGCGCGTTCTCCCGCGCATAGTTGCCGGTGGCGAAAATGAGGTGCTCACAGGTGATCTCACCTTGGTTGGTGATCACCTTCCAATGGCCGTTTTCGAGCTTCTCATAGCCCTGCGCCTCGGTGTTCTGATAAACTTTCGCACCCGCATCCCGCGCCAGTTTCGCCAAGCCTTGGGTGATATCAGCCGGGTTCACATAGCCGTCCTCGGTGTGCAGGATGCCGCCGCGGATGTTTTCGTTCTGGTTGAGCAGCGGATGCACTTCCGCGACCTCCTCAGGCGTCAGCAGTTTGCAGGGTACACCTGCAGCTTCCGCCACGGACAGATAGCTTTGGAATTCATCCCAACGCTCCTGCGTATTGGCGATGCGCAGCTGCCCCACCTGACGCAGACCCACCGAGGTGCCCAGTTTCTTTTCCACTTCGGAATAGATGCGGATCGTCTCCAGCGTCATCTTAGAGACGTTGTGGGACCGCACGAAGGTCACCAAAAGACCGGCCGCATGCCATGTAGAGCCCGCGGTCAGCTGCGTGCGTTCCAGCATCACGCAATCATCAATCCCGTGCTCTGTCAGACCGTAAAGAAGAGACGCGCCAAGGCACCCGCCCCCGACAACAACGACTTTCGTATGGCTTTTCATATCCCAAACCCTGCAGATGTAATTTTTCTCACCGCGATTGTTCCCGATAAATCGACGATCCGTCCATCCCGCAATTGCAAAAAGATTCTTTTGAGGTTAGCTGAGCTAATGCCAGAGACCCGCTACACCCACCTGCCGCTGCGCGCCCTCGTGAGTTTCGAGGCCGCCGCCCGCAATGTCAGCTTCAAGGCCGCCGCGCGAGAGCTGAACGTAACCCCAGCCGCCGTCAGCCACCAGATCAAGGCGCTGGAAGGCGATTTGCGCACAGCACTCTTTGATCGGCACAATCGCGGCGTGGAACTGACCGAAAAAGGCGCCGACCTGCTGGTCGCTATCCAGCGCGGGTTTGACCATGTGGGCGAAGCGCTCGATCAGCTGAAATCCCGCGCCCGGCCGGCCGCGGTGACGATCCATTCCACCACAGCCGTTAGCTCCCTCTGGCTCACCCAGCGCCTCGCCAGCTTTTGGCGCGCACACCCGCGTATCGCCGTCAATCAAGCCGTGGATGACATGCGCCGCGATGCGGGCAATTGCGATCTGTCCATCCATTACGGCGATATGGCGCTGGAACCGGCGCCCTGCCGCGCGCTTTTTCGCGATACGATCACAGCACTCGCCAGCCCTGATTTTGCCCAAGAGCACGGAATCAGCAGCGTGGCCGAGCTGGGGCAGATCCCCCTCATTCATCTGGAGATGGCCGAGAACAACTGGACCACTTGGGAAGAATGGGCAGGCGCATTGGGCTATCACGGGCCACTGCAAATGTCGCACCGGGTGAACAATTACGTCATCGCCTTGCAGGCCGCGCGAGACGGGATGGGTGCGGTGCTGGGTTGGGATGGGCTGACGGCCGATCTGGTGGCGTCCGGGCGGTTGGTAAAGCTCTTGCCCGATGCCCTGCCTTCGCCTTTGGACTTCTACATTGCGCAACATAACGAGGCGTCAGATCAGGCGCGGCTGGTGTTTGATTGGTTGTCGGGCTCATGACTCAAGACAGAGCGAGCGCCTTCTTCAGGCCCCGGTCTGGCGATCCAGCGCTTTGAACGGCAGCACTTTATCCTTGGGTTCCCGGACTCAATCCGAGCGATGGTCTGCAGTTGCCATTTCGCCAAGCCCTGGCGGGGGCCTGACGAAGGCGCGGCGCGCTACGCGCTTGATTCCGCGCCGGGGGCTTACATCGTCAGCGAGGCTTTCTGACAAACCCCTTTACACTGCAAACCGCCCCTGTACAGATGTGTCCAGATGACTCGTTATTCTGCATGGAACCTCCTCAAGGAAGGACTGCGCGGCCATAAAGGCTGGGCGCAGGCGTGGCGTTCGCCCACGCTGCAGGCCTCTTATGACGCCATCATCATCGGCGGCGGCGGGCACGGGCTGGCCACCGCGTATTATCTTGCGAAAAACCACGAGATCACCCGCGTGGCCGTTCTGGAAAAAGGCTGGCTTGGCGGCGGCAATACAGGCCGCAACACCACCGTCATCCGCTCCAACTATTTCTATCCTGAAAGCGCTGATCTCTATGACATGTCGGTGCGCCTCTACGAAGGGCTGTCGCGCGATCTGAACTACAATATCATGTTCTCCCAGCGCGGCATGATCGTCACCGCCCATTCCGAGCCGGAAATGGAAATGGCCGCCCGACAGGTCAACGCCATGCGCCTCAACGGCGTGGATGCGGAGTTCCTCAATGCGACCCAGGTCAAACGCGCCGAACCCGCGCTGAACACCCGGCCCGACATGCGGTACCCGATCCATGGCGGCGTTTTGCAGAAACGCGCGGGAACCGGGCGGCATGATGCCGTGGCCTGGGGTTTTGCGCGCGCCGCGGACAGGCTGGGCGTCGACATCATTCAGAATTGCGAAGTCACCGGCGTGATCACGGAAGGCGGGCGCTGTGTGGGCGTTGAGACATCCCAAGGCGAGGTGCGCGCGGGGATGGTTGGCGCGGCGGCGGCAGGACATTCCTCGACCATTGCGCAGATGGCGGGGTTTGAGTTGCCCATCGAGTCTTATGCGCTGCAAGCGTTTGTGTCGGAGCCACTCAAGCCCGTGCTCAACACCGTCGTGCTCTGTCCGCCCTTCGGCACCTATGTCAGTCAGTCAGACAAAGGCGGGTTGGTGATCGGCGGCGGGCTGGATCGCGTGCCCTCCTACGGCCAACGGGGAAACCTGCCCATGCAGGAAGCCGTTCTAAGCGGATTAGCGGAAATGATGCCCTCGCTTTCTAAAGTCAAATTGCTGCGCCACTGGGCAGGGATCGTGGATGTGACGCCCGACAGCTCCCCCATCATCGGACCGTCCGGCGTGGACGGGCTCTATGTCAATTGCGGCTGGGGCACGGGCGGGTTCAAAGCGATCCCCGTGGGCGGCTACCTGTTGGCCCACGTCATGGCCACCGGCGCGCATCATGATGTCTCCCGCCCCTTTGACGTCAACCGTTTCACCACCGGCCGCCTTGTCGATGAGAGCGCGGCCTCAGGCATCGCGCATTAGGAGGACGGGCCTGTGCAACTTTTCCCCTGCCCCTTCTGCGGTCCGCGCGATGAACGTGAATTCCTGTTCATCGCCGAGGCCGGAAAAACCCGCCCCGACACAACGCAAAACATCTCCGACGAGGACTGGGCGCGATATTTGCATTCGATCCGCAACGACAAGGGCGCAGTGCGCGAAGTGTGGATGCACCTGACCTGCGGCGAACTGTTCGTGCTGGAACGCGACAGCGTGACGATGGAGGTGAACCGTTCGATCCCATTGAGGAAGGACGCCGCATGACCTCCCATCGCGTTTCTTCTCCCACTGGCAAGACGTTGAATTTTACGTTTGACGGCAAAGCATACGCTGGCGTCGAAGGCGACAGCCTTGCCTCTGCGCTGTTGGCCAACGGCGTGCGCATCATGGGCCGCAGTTTCAAATACCACCGCCCGCGTGGGCCGTGGAGCGATTGGGTGGATGACCCGAATGCCATCATGACGGTGCGCAAGGGCGGCGTGGAGTTGCCCAACTGCGCGGCCACCACAACCTATCTCGAAGACGGGATGGAGGCACGGGCCGTGAACGCATGGCCGTCTGCGGCTTTTGATATCAAGGGCGGACTGGACCTGTTGCACCGATGGTTGGGTGCGGGTTTCTACTACAAGACCTTCATATGGCCTGACTGGCACCTCTTTGAGCCTGCCATCCGCAAGATGGCGGGCCTCGGACATGTAACAGATGAGGTGCTGGATGGGTACAGCGCCGACCAACTCCACGACCGCTGCGACGTGCTGGTGATCGGTGGTGGCCCGGCAGGGCTTTCAGCGGCCCGGGTCGCTTCTCAAGCGGGCCAAGATGTATGCCTGGTCGAGGATCACAAATCTCTGGGCGGCGGCGCGCGCCTGTCGCGAGAGATCGAAGGCATGGATCCCGACGCCTGGGTCGCAACCGAAGCCGACGGCATCGTGCAAGCAGGCGGGCGCATCCTGACCCACGCCACAGCCTTCGGCATCTACGATCACCAGATGGTCGCCATCATCGAACATGGCCCATTTGGCGCCGCACCCCGGCTGCGCCGGATGCGCGCCAGGCGCATCATCCTCGCAAGCGGCGCGCTTGATCGGCCGGTCACATTTGCAAACAATGACCGTCCCGGGATCATGTCGGTCGCCGGGGCCTGCACCTATCTGACACAGCATGATGTCCTCGTGGGGCGCAAAATCGCACTGGCCTGCAACAACTCTTTCGCAGACGACGCGGAGGCGATGCTCACGAGCGCCGGCGCACAGATCACCCCCATTGATCCGCAATCCGGCCCGATGGAGGCAATGGGTGGAAAAACCCTGCGCGGCCTTCTTCAAAGCGGCATCACCCATGCAGTGGACACGATCCTCGCCTCTGGGGGCCAGACCCCGTTGGTGCATCTGTGGCGTCACGCGGGCGGCAAGCTTGACTGGTGCGAAGAGCGTCAGGCGTTTCTGCCAGGCTCGACACCCATAAACATGATCGCCGTCGGTGGCGCGCGAGGTGCCTTCGACATGGACCATGCTCTTGCGCAGGCACGCGCCGCCGGCCAGGGCGAGGCGCGCCCGCAAGGGAGCGATGAGCCGCCCCGCTACCACCTCACGCCCCTCTGGCCCGACCCAGGCAGCGCGGGGCGCCAATGGATCGACTTCCAACACGATGTCACACTCAAGGACATCGAACTGGCGGCGCGGGAAAATTACATATCGGTCGAACACCTCAAACGCTACACAACGCTGGGCATGGCCAGCGATCAGGGCAAAACCTCCAACATGGCGGGGCTCGCGGCGATGGCCACGCTGCAGGGCAAACCGATCCCAGAGGTTGGCACCACCACCTTCCGCCCACCTTTCGTGCCGGTGCCACTTGAGATCTATCACGGCCACCACAAGGGCCAGCACTGGAACCCGGTGAAACGCCTCGCCCTGGAAGTCGAACACCGCGCGGCGGGTGCGGCCTTGGGCGAATATGGCGGCTGGTTGCGGCCCGCCTGGTACGGCGCGGGTGGCATGGCAGCGCGCGTGCCCGAAGAAGTGAAGGCCGCCCGCGATGGTGCAGGGTTGTTCGACGCCTCGCCCTTGGGCAAGATCGAGGTGATGGGGCCGGACGCGGAAGACTTCGTCAATTTCATCTACTACAACACGATCAAGACGCTGAAACCCGGTCGCATCCGCTATGACTTCATGCTCTCTGAAGGGGGCATCGTTTATGATGACGGGGTGATTGCGCGGGTGGACGAACACCGCTTCATCATCTCCTGCTCCTCCAGCCACGTGGACGGCGTGCGCACCCATTTGGAGGCCTGGCGACAGGACGGCAACGACCCCGACCGCATCTTCATCCACGACACGACGCAGCATTGGGCCACCCTTACCGTGACGGGCCCCAAGGCGCGCGATGTGGTGAGCGGGCTGGCGTTAGAGGCAGATCTGACAAAAGGCGCCCTGCCCCACATGGCCTTCCTTGAGGCCACCTGGCAGGACGCCCCGCTGCGCATCGCGCGGGTCAGCTTCTCGGGCGATCTGAGCTTTGAACTCTCGATCCGGCGCAGCAAAGCGCAGGCCCTTTGGCATGCTCTGCGCGAGGCCGGTGCGATACCGATCGGGCTGGAAGCAATGGCCGTGATGCGCGCCGAAAAAGGCTACATCATGATCGGCAAGGATACGGATGGGGAAACGATGCCCCATGATCTGGGATTTACCGTGCCGCGAGAGAAGAAGACCGCCGCCTTCGTGGGCGACCGTAGCCTGCATATGGAGGTGGCCAATGATCCCGCGCGCAAGCAACTGGTTGGGTTGGCCGTGACGGAGGGCTCGTCGATGCTGCCCATTGGCGCGCATGTCGTAACGGATGATGCGAAACCGAAATCGCTGGGCTACGTCACTTCCAGTTATGAGAGTCCCGTGCTGAATGCGGCCATCGCCATCGGGCTGGTGGAGAACGGCCATGCTCGTATGGGCGAAAGCGTCACCGTTTGGAACCAAGGCGAAACGCGCGAGGCAGTGATCACGTCACCGGTTTTCTTCGACCCGGACGGGGAGCGACTCCGTGCGTGACGACAGCCAAAGATGGGGCCCACCCCGCGACCGCGCCAGAGAGGTCACGGCCCCCGGCATCACCATCCGGTCGTTCGACATCGCGCGGCTGACGCTGATCTCCGGCCCTGCGGCGCTCAGCGCAACACAGCTTGCCTTGGTCGATTGGCCGGGCGTCACGGAAGGCGACAGCTACGCCATCAGCCTGCGCCGCGACCGCGTTCTGGAAGTGAACGGCCCCGCGCGACCAGATGGATGGGACGCCAACCAAAACCTCGCCATTTCAGACGTCACAGACGCCTACACCCATGTCGAAATCACTGGCCCTGCGACGCTTTCGCTGCTCAACCGCGGGACGGAGCTTGACCCCGACACGCCGTCGCGCTCTGCCGCGCGGCTTCTGTTCGGGCTGGGCGTCTTCCTCTATCGCCACAGCAATTCTGACACCTACCGCATCCACGCAGGCTCGGCCCAAGACGAAGCGCTTTGGCATGCTCTGAAGGATGCCGCGAAACACCTCACATGAACCCGAGAAACAAAGCATTGATTTGATCCCGACACATCGCTAGCGTCCGCTCTAGACACAAGTGTCCACCAACCGACTGAAGGGAGGCCACCCCATGAAATCTCACTACCGCGCCGTCATCATCGGAGGGGGTGTCGTTGGCGCATCCGTCCTCTACCACCTCGCCAAATTCGGCTGGAAAGACGTTTGCCTGATTGAACGCTCCATCCTCACCGCAGGGTCCAGCTGGCACGCTGCGGGCGGATTTCATGCGCTCAATGCAGATCCCAACATCGCCTCCCTTCAGGCCTACACGATCGACCTGCTCAGCGAGATTGAACAGGAATCAGGGCAATCCGTGGGCATGCACATGACCGGCGGCATGACACTGGCCGGCACGCCCGACCGGTGGGAATGGCTGCAATCGGCATATCGCACCTTCCAATCCATCGGCATCAATGACGTGCACCTCATCACCCCCGAAGAAGCGGGAGACCTGAACCCGATCATGTCCACCCACGGCATTTTGGGCGGCATGTGGGCGGATCGCGAAGGCTACATCGACACCACAGGCACCGTGCAGGCCTATGCAGGTGCCGCCAAGAAACACGGCGCGGAAGTCATTGAGCACAACCGCGTCCTTGAACTGATCCAGACCAGTGACGGCTGGGATGTGGTCACCGAGAAAGGCACAATCCACACCGAACATGTGGTCAACGCAGCCGGTCTCTGGGCCAAGCAAGTGGGCCGCATGGCCGGGCTGGAACTGCCTGTGTCGCCGCTCAACCACCATTACCTGATCACCGACACGATCCCGGCGCTGGAAGGCCTCGACAAGGAAATCCCCCTGACGGTAGACCTCGAAGGCTTTACCTACACACGGCAAGACCAGAAAGGCATGCTGCTGGGCATCTATGAGATCGACCACGAACACTGGATGATGGACGGCGCGCCTTGGGAATATGGGTTCGAGCTGCAACAGGAGGACCCGGATCGGATCGAGAATGAGCTTACGCTGGGCTTTGAACGCTACCCCGTTTTGAATGATGTAGGCGTGAAAACCTGGGTGAATGGGGCCTTTACGTTCTCGCCCGATGGCAACCCTCTGGTCGGGCCGGTGCGCGGTAAGCCGGGTTACTGGTGTGCCTGCGCGGTGATGGCGGGCTTCCTGCAGGGCGGCGGCGTGGGCAAATCGCTGGCCGAATGGATGGTCCATGGCGAACCCGAGGCAGATGTCTTCGGCATGGACGTGGCGCGCTACGGGCCCTTTGCCGAGAACAAGCAGTTCATCAAGGAAACCACAGGCCAATTCTACACCCGCCGCTTCGTGATGACCTATCCCAACGAGCAGCTGCCCGCAGGTCGCCCGGCGAAGATGGCCCCGGCCTATTCCGATATGACCGCCGCCGGATGCCAGTGGGGCGCAAGTTGGGGTCTGGAAGTGCCGCTCTATTTCGCGCCGGAGCCTGATTTCGAGGAAACGCCCACGCTCAAGCGGTCCAATGCCTTCGACATCGTGGCCTCAGAATGCAAAGCCGTGCGCGAAGCGGCGGGCTTGGTCGACATCTCCGGGTTTTCCCGCTTTGAGGTGACAGGCGATGGGGCCGAGGCGTGGCTCAATAAGATCATGGCCTCCAAACTGCCCGCCCCGGGCCGGGCACGGTTGGCGCCGATGCTGTCGGAGGAAGGCAAGCTGAAGGGCGATCTGACCATCTTCAATTGGGGGAATGGCACCTGGTGGATCATGGGCAGCTACTATCTGCGTGAATGGCATATGCGCTGGTTCGCCGACCGGATGGAGG
>JBCCCZ010000048.1:0-17441 GCA_039033255.1 Pseudomonadota bacterium | reverse complement strand
CGACATGGGTCACCTGCGCGCGCATCTCGTTGATCTTGGGCGCGCGATACATCCGCTCAAAAAGAAACCCCCGGATCTCCTGCAAATCCGACCACATCGCGGGCGAGAACCGCACCACCGCGCGACCCAGTTCGCGCACCTGCTGGGCGGAGCCAGGCGCGGCCTCTTCCAGGCCCGCCCGCGTGGTTTCAATCACATTGCCCACCATCTCACCAAAGACGCGCCTGAGTGCCTCATGGCGACGGCGATACGGATCGAGCCGCGGATAGGCCGCATCGACTTGCGCGTAACAGTCCCGGACAATCGGCAAATCTGCGATTTCATCTTCTTTGAATAGCCCCGCACGCAACCCGTCATGCAGGTCATGATTGTTGTAGGCGATGTCATCAGACAGCGCCGCCACCTGCGCCTCTGCACTGGCATGGGTGTGCAATTCCAGATCATGGCGTGCGTTATACTCGGCCAGGGCCCATGGAAGCTCTTGTGGCAATTCCCCCACCACTGGGCCGTTGTGCTTGGCCAGCCCTTCGAGCGTGTCCCAGGTCAGGTTCAACCCGTCAAATTCCGCGTAATGCCGCTCCAACGACGTCACGATCCGCAAGGCCTGCGCGTTGTGATCAAACCCGCCAAAGGGTGCCATGAGCGCATTCAGCGCATCCTCGCCGGTATGCCCGAAAGGCGTGTGCCCCAGATCATGCGCCAGCGCCACCGCCTCGGTCAGTTCGGGGTTGAGCCCCAGCGCCCCCGCAATCGTCCGCGCCACCTGCGCCACTTCGATGGAATGGGTAAGCCGCGTGCGGAAGTAATCGCCCTCATGCTCCACGAACACTTGCGTCTTGTGCTTCAGCCGCCGAAACGCGCTGGCATGGATGATCCTGTCGCGATCCCTTTGAAAGGGTGAGCGGAAGGCGCTTTCCTCCTCCGCCACCAGCCTTGGGCGCGCAGCGGCCGGGTCCAGCGCATAAGCCTGTCGCATTTTTAAGTCCCCGTCTTAAGTCCTTGTCGCCTCTTCCCCCTGCCCTTATATTTGCGCCGCACGCGCATGAAAACATGAAGGTGATCCATGGATCTGCCCCCGATCGTCACAGACCGCGCCTTTGCCCGCCTGGCAGAGATCGGTGCGTCCTCAGAAGGCGTGGCCCTGCGCGTGGCCGTGGAAGGCGGTGGGTGTTCGGGCTTTCAGTATGAAATCACGCTTGATGCGCCCGCAGACGACGACCTGGTGCTCGAAGGCCAGGGTGAGGGCGAAGGCGAAAAAGTGGTGGTCGATGCCATCTCTCTGCCGTTCCTGAGCGGTGCCACGATTGATTTCACCGAAGAACTGATTGGCGCGCGGTTCACGATTGAGAACCCCAACGCCTCAAGCTCCTGCGGCTGCGGCACGTCTTTTTCGATGTAGCCCCCAACAGAGCGGCGTCGTCAGGCCCCGGTCTGGCGATCCGGACCTGCGAACAGCAGAATTTTATCGTTCAATCCCGCTGATCTTCCGAGCGGCAGCCTGCAGCGACAATTTCGCCAGGCCCTGGGTGGGGCCTGACGAAGGCGCGGCGGCCAAGGGCCTTGATTCCGCGCCCTTTGCGCTTCGATCCAGCTACTCCGCAGGGACCACGGGCCGGTTATCCCGCTCCCGCGCCTCATCCCAGACAAGCCACGATCCCGCGACAATGATGATTGCAGCCCCCAGATACGTGCCCATTCCCGGCACTTCGCCAAAGAACACGAACCCCATCATGACCATCCACAAAAACTGCAGGTTCATCAGCGGTGTCACGACATAAGCCGGCAGCGCCCGCAAGGCGGCCACCAACACCCACCGCGCGCCGAAAAGCAGCGTGGCATAGACCACAACCCAAGCCAGATCCACCGAGCCCATAGGCGTGAACACGAACGGCAGCGCCGCCCCCATCACCACCATCAGCGCCAGATTGGGGTAAAACACCTGCGCCAGAATATTGCGATCCCGCACCCCGATATAGCGCGACGCCACCATCGACACCGTCCCCAGAGCCACCGCCGCAAAAGCCAGAACATGCCCAAAGGACACCGCCCCTATTCCGCCGGGAAAGAGGCAGAGCACCCCAACCGTTCCAAATCCGAGGGCGGCCCAAACCTGCACCCGCACCGGCTCCCCCAGCACCGGGCCAGACATCAGCGCCGCCAAGAGTGGGATCATCGCGATGAACAAAAACACCTCTGCGAAAGGCAAGAGCGCGAAAGCATAGAAAAACGCCACCGTTGCCCCCACCGTCGCCGCCACGCGCACCGCCATCATCCTCGGACACGCCGTGCGCATCCCCTCAAATCGGCCCGACCTCCGGTTGGCGAGCACGCTCAACAGCGCAACGATCCCGCCCGACAGCGCAAAGAGTTGCGGCGCAGCATAGCTTTCGGCAAAAAGCTTGGTGATCGCATCCGCCATCGATATCAAAAGCGTGTACACCGCAACAAGCCCCACACCCGTGAGGCCGATCACCCGCACGGCGCGCCCGCCCGCAATCCCAATCATGACAGGCCCCCCGACGCCATAACCCTCGGCCCACTTGCGCGCGCAAACCCACGGAAGAAGGCATCGAAATCCACCGCCGTTTCCGCGGCCTCCAGCACGTGGCGGGCATCCTCGGACATGCCCTGCTCCACGGCTTCGCGCATCAATGCCCAGTTTTCCCGTCGCTCAGGCCCCTGCTGATAAAGGCTGTTCGACAACTCCCTGAGCGGTGCCGCCGCCGGGCTTGGGGCCACAAACACGACTGATCCGCCGTTCGCATCCGGCATTTCTATCCCAAACCCACCCCGCCCGGTCACTTCCATGAACCAGTTCAGCATCAGCCAGGGGTGATAATCATCATGGGGCACCGGCGCTTCCGTCCGCTCCGCCGCAAACCGGCGCACCTGATCGCGCAGCCACCGCTCCCAAATCTCGGGCGGGTCTTCGCCCGCAAAGCGCAGCGCGATGCAAATCTCCGACAGCAAATCGATATTCAGCTCCAAAAACGCCAGCGTGCCCGCATTGCGTAAAGAAAGGATGGATCCCGCCCCAATTCCCGGATCTCGCCGCCCGTATTCCGAGAGGTAAAAAACGATATGGGTCAGCTCATACGCCGCCTTCTTGTTGGGCAGCGCAAAGGTCTCCGACCGCTCGCAAAAGCTGCGCAGCCGATCATCGAGCCCCGCATCCACGGCCACCTGAACCCCGCGCCGCGCACAAAGCCTGCGCGCCTCCGCCCGCTGCAAATCCGACAGCTCAGCCGCCACAAACCCGGCCTCAGCCACCCACTGGGCCATCCGCTCCCCCATGTCGCCACAAAGCCCCAGATCCTCCAGATCCAAAGCCAGCGACAGAAAGAAGCGGTAATATTGCGGAAAGAACCCGGCCCGCGTCTCAAGGTCGTCATAAAACGCCTGATAGACCGACAGCCCGGCGGCATCCGCGCCCAGCCCTGTGGCCTCAAACACGCCCAGAATTTCGGCATTTTCCTTCAGCCAGAACACGTCATCCGGCCCGCGCCGCGTCTCGGCAAACCGCTGCATGACAGCGGTCTGCCGGGCGCGTTTGCTGCGCTGACGGAACGGCGTATTCAGTGGCACCACCACGCCCAAGGTCTCTCCCCCGGTCGCCGCGCCACCCAACATATCGCCGTTCCGCATCGTCATTTTGGCTTACATGCTCGACGTGAACATGTGGCAGCCGTCGCCTTCCTCAGACACCACGCTCGGCCCCATCGAAGACGTGAACGCCTCAACGGCGTTGCCTTCCGTCGTGCCGGACGCGCGGACAGGGCCCATGGAAGAGGTGAACGCTTCAACCGCGTCCCCGTCTACCGTCGATGCCGTCACCGGCGCCATGGACGAGGTGAAAAGCTCCACCGCGTCACCCGACTGCGCGTCGGAGGCCGTAGGGCCCATCGAAGAGGTGAAAAGCCCAGTGGTCTCACCAGTGATCAGTTCCGAACTGACTGGCCCCATCGATGAAGTAAACGCGTCAACTGCCAACCCGTCATGCAGGCTCGTTTCGGCGATAGTTGTGGTTCTTTGTTCCGTCATTTTCCGTTGTGCAGACATACTCTTTCTCCCGTTGCTGCGCCCAAATTGGGCCTTGTGACGGTCACATCTTTAGGATGAGTACTCAATCGTTAATTCTTGTTAAGAGGGTTATCCACAGGGCCGAAACCCGTCTTCGACGCGCGCGATTTCCGGCAAGGATTTTGACTTCGCTACAGATTTCAAAATGCACGGCAGGGTTGCAAAAATAGTTATCCACACCCCTGAATAAAAACATTTTTCAGCTTAAGATTGTTGTTTTTTGGAGCGAATCAACTCCTCCCCTCACCCTCCAAATCGCCGATCTTTTCCTAGCAAGGCTTGCCCTCCCGCGCGCTGCGCGTGATAGAGAGGATGGCATCATTTGCGGTAAAGGTCTGATCCATGAAAATCGCCAGTTTCAACATCAACGGCATCAAAGCGCGCGTGCAGGCTTTGGGTGAATGGCTGGATGAGGCGGAGATGGATGTGGTGCTGCTGCAAGAGCTCAAATCCATCGATGAAAACGTGCCGCGCGAGATATTTGAAGAGCGCGGCTACACGGTCGAAACCCACGGGCAGAAAAGCTTCAATGGCGTGGCGATCCTGTCGAAACTGCCGCTGGAGGATGTCAGCCGCGGCCTGCCCGGTGATGACGAGGATGAACAGGCCCGCTACATCGAGGCCACCGTGATGGGCGACAAGACGCCCGTGCGCGTCTGCGGGCTATACCTGCCCAATGGCAATCCCTGCCCGGGCCCCAAATACGATTACAAACTGGCCTGGATGGAGCGTCTGCGCGCCCGCGCGATTGACCTGATGGCTATGGAAGAACCTTTCCTCATGGCGGGCGATTACAACATCATTCCCCAAGATGAAGACGCCAAACGCCCCGAGGTCTGGCAAGAAGACGCGCTCGCCCGCCCAGAAAGCCGCGCCGCCTTCCGCCGCATCGTGAACCTTGGCCTGACGGAAGCCTTCCGCGCCCGCACCCAAGGCCCCGGCCACTACACGTTTTGGGATTATCAAGCCGGTGCCTGGAACCGCGACGATGGCATCCGCATCGACCATTTCCTGCTCAGCGCCGAGGCCGCAGACCTGCTGACCGATTGCCAGATCGACAAAGCCATCCGGGGCCGCGAAAAGCCCTCCGACCATGTGCCCATCTGGATCGAACTGGACGCTTAAGAGGTTTGATGCCTCCGGCGGGAGTATTTGCGGCCAAAAAGAAGCAGGCTCAGACAGCCTTCTTTTTGGCCGCAAATACTCTTTGTGGCTGATCAGTACTTCACTGCGTCACATCATGCTCATAAAGCCATGAAAACTGCCCCATCATCCGATCGGGCATAAGCGCACCACCCAATCGGATCGCCTGATGCGCCGCCCAGCGCACAGGGGGGAAAGACAGGTGATACTTCCACGCATTGCTTTGGGCGGCATCCACCACTTTGAGCACGCGATCCCGTCTGCGGGTCTGATAGGCCGCAAGCCGTGTCTCCAACCGCCCGGGCAGCGACAGCGCATCTGCCAACACCCAGGCATCCTCCAACGCCATATTCGCCCCTTGCGCCAGAAAGGGCAGCATCGGATGGGCCGCGTCACCCACCAGCACGGCGCCCCCGCGATGCCAATCGGGAGCGACGGGATGGCGGAAAAGCCCCCACAGATGCACCTGCTCCACCGCCGCCAGCATGTGCTGCACCTCATCGCCAAAGTCGGAAAAGGCCGCGCGCAAGGTGTCTGGGTCGTCCTCCTGGCGCCAACCCTCTTCCACCCAGGTCTCGCGCTCCTGCACCGCAACGAGATTGAGCCGGTCGCCCCCGCGCAGCGGATAGCTCACCAGATGACGCTTCGGGCCCATATGCACCCGCGCCTCAGACGATCTACCGGTCACATTGGGCACGATGGCGCGCCATGCGGTCTGGCCCGTGAAGAAAGGTGCAAGCGACCCACACACTGCCCTGCGCACCACCGAATGCAACCCATCCGCGCCGATCACCAGATCAGGGCGCGCCTCGGTTCCGTCGGTCATGCGTATCACCGGCCCGTCGGTCTGCAGGCTGTCCACCTGGGCATTCAGCACGATCTCGACGCCGGCCTCCCGCGCGCCGCCTGCCAACACATCGATCAAATCCGCCCGGTGAACAAAGAAGTAATCCCGGTTACTGAGCCGCCCCAGATCAAGCCGCGTCACGGATGCGCCGCGATAGTCCATCAGCCGCACGGCCTCTGCCCGCTGCCCCGCAGCCTGCAACGCCCCGCCGAGTCCCAGCGCCCGCAACACGCAGGCCCCGTTGGGCGACACCTGCAACCCTGCACCCACCTCTTCTATCTTAGGTGCCTGTTCAAGCACCCGCACCCGCGCGCCGCGCAGCGCCAGCGCCCGGGCTGCCGCCAGCCCACCAACGCCTGCGCCAATCACAGTGATATTCATGTCGCCCAATTTCATGGCATCAGCCTAACGAAAAACGCCAGGGTGATCACCCTGGCGTTTTGTCAAATCTCGTCGAAGACCTTAGTCGTCGCTCAATCGTCTCTGTGGACCTTTTCACGCCGCTCATGGCGTTCCTGCGCCTCCAGGCTCATGGTCGCAATGGGGCGTGCATCGAGACGCTTGAGCGAAATCGGCTCACCCGTCACTTCGCAGTAGCCGTATTCACCCTCATCGATCCGGCGCAGGGCGCTGTCGATCTTGGCAACCAGCTTGCGCTGACGATCCCGCGTGCGCAGCTCCAGCGCGCGGTCGGTTTCCTCGGAGGCCCGATCCGCCACGTCGGGGATCGCGCGGGTGCTGTCCTGCAGACCCTCAATGGTGTCGCGGCTGCCTTCCAGCAGCTCGTCTTTCCAGGCCAGCAGCTTGCGTCGGAAATACTCCAACTGGCGGTCATTCATAAAAGGCTCGTCTTCCGCAGGACGATAGTCGTCGGTTACAAACGATTCAGCTTTCATTGATGCGTATCCCTTTTTTGCTGGCCCCAAACGCGCGTCTGATGGGCTCCAGCTTCCCGTTTGCAGCCGAAATACACGTCCTCTTAGGAAATGTCACTAGGCAATCAGCCCTCGTGGTTTCGATTTCGCCTTGCGCTCCGGGCCCTTGGCCGTCACTGAGAGGGTGATGGCGAGAGGGTATTGTTCATGAAATTTACCGGTACCGACACCTATGTGGCGACCGACGATCTGACGGTGGCCGTCAACGCCGCAGTCACGCTGGAGCGGCCTTTATTGGTGAAGGGCGAGCCCGGCACCGGCAAAACCGAACTGGCGCGACAGGTCTCCGCCGCGCTGGGCCTGCCGATGCTGGAATGGAATATCAAATCCACCACCCGCGCGCAGCAGGGGCTTTATGAATACGATGCTGTCTCCCGCCTGCGCGACAGCCAGCTGGGCGATGAAAAGGTTCATGACGTCGCCAACTACATAAAGAAGGGCAAGCTTTGGCAGGCCTTTGAGGCCGACGGCAAGGTCGTCCTGCTGATTGATGAGATCGACAAGGCAGATATCGAATTTCCCAACGACCTGCTTCAGGAACTCGATAAGATGGAATTCCACGTCTATGAGACCGGCCAGACGATCCGCGCCAAGGTGCGTCCCATCGTGATCATCACGTCGAACAACGAAAAAGAGTTGCCCGATGCCTTCCTGAGGCGCTGCTTTTTTCACTACATCCGCTTTCCCGATCCCGAGACGATGAAAAAGATCGTCGAGGTGCATCACCCAGGGATCAAGGACGCGCTTCTGACCACCGCGCTCACGCAGTTTTATGAAATCCGCGAACAATCCGGGCTGAAGAAAAAGCCTTCTACCTCGGAAGTGCTCGACTGGCTGAAACTGATCCTCGCAGAAGATCTGACGGCCGAGGATCTGCGCCGCGACGGGGGCGATGCGCTGCCCAAACTCCACGGCGCGCTCCTCAAGAACGAACAGGATGTGCATCTGTTCGAACGTCTGGCTTTCATGGCGCGGCGAGGCAGTTAAAACTCGATCGCGCTTTCCAGCGACTGGGTTTCCGTCTCCTTGACCTCTTGGGCTTGGACGCGGATGCCCACGATGTGGTCCGTGTCGACTAGAAAGAACGACGAAATGTTCCGGTCGAATGACGCGCCCATCATCTGGCCGCAAGCCTCTCGAAAAACTGATGGCTGCAAGGTGGGAACCTGAACGTCTCCCCCACTGTCAACCGCCGAAGAAAAGGATCCCATCACCACACCGCCGGGATAGCAGCGGTTTCGGAACCCGTTATCTAGTTCAGCACGCACGAGAGCTTCGGCCGACATCGGCCAAAAAATGCGACCGATTTCTGCATCTAATAGCGGCGCACCAAAGCGCTCAATCGCGCCCGCCTTCAGATCAAGGTCAACCCCGCTGGTAAAGATCGTGCGCACGACAGCGACGACATGATCCTCACGGCCAAGGTAAACGTGAATGGCATCGCGAATACGCCCGTCCTGAAAGACCGCCTCCCCGCCAAAAGATGCGCCCAGTGGATCGGCTTCTGGTCGGCACTCCGGCGACATAGCCGCCACAATTTCCTTGTATGCTGCTTCAATTTGATCGGGTTCCAAATCACTGGACAGACCACTGAATTCTCGTCGCGCCTGACTTCGCGCGGCTTGGCAGGGGCTCAAGGACGACCCTCCTCTAGACGTGCCAAAGGGGCGATCAGTACTGAAGGTATTTCCCTCAAATGCAGATTGCGATTTCACCAGCGCCGCGCGCGCCTCATCGCCCGTCATGCCCAGTTTGATGCCCAAAACCGCAAGGTCCAGCTGGTCGATCTGACGCTGAGCAACCTCCACGCGGCTCTTGAGGCGCTCTTGCTCTTCAGTCTGGGCCGCAACCTCAGCCTGTTTGGCGGCTTCCTCTGCCGCGCGTTCTGCCTCTTGCTCGGCCGCCAGTGCCGCTTGCGCTTCGGCCTCTTTGTCGGCGCGGCTTTGCACGTCAAACCCTGTGATGACCTGTTGCAGATCCCTGTCCATGTAAAGCCCCGCCGCCACGCTTTCGACCACGGCCACCAGCGCGTCATCTTCTTTCAAATAGCCTTGCAAAACGCCCAAATGGGCCACGTAGACAGAGCGCTGTGTGGCGTAATTCGTGTTAAAAGCAGCGGCGAAAGCTTCCGCTTGTTGCAAAGGCACCGCCAGTGCGGGTGGGATCACGGGCGGCACACTGTCCACGCGCACCGGCGTGTCGTTGCGGGAGGTACCTAGCGACAGGAACGAAAAGGCCGGCACATCCCGTTTCAGTGCTTTGCTGGATCCCGACTGCGTGAAAGGAAAATTCTGCGCATCGAAATCATACTCGCCGATGCCAATGTGCCGGATCTCTACGATGTTGATGGGACCCGTGGGAAGACGCGCTTTCATCTTGTCCAGATACCGCGTGCGCAGCAGCTCCCCCAGCGCGCGCCGCTTGAATTCTGACAATTCTAGCAACGCCCCTTCCCCGTACCATTGCGCGAACAGGTCATCACTGCCGATCTGGTCTCTGATCGCCTTGAGATCGACGGGGTCAAGGGTGCGCCACGCCATTGAATAAAGCTGTTCGACATCCTCAAAGTTTGCCGGTTCCGCGAAAAACCGTACGACCGAGGACAGCTTCCGCCATTTCTGCGAAACCTGATCCGTGCGTTCTTTGGTTTCTTTGTTCAACACCCATTTGCCGTCATACATGACAGCGTAATCGCCGATCATCGGCAGGCCCAACCAAGCCGCCAGATCCCGTGTGGCATCCGCCCGCGCCATTCCGGGGGCGGATGCGAAAATGAACGCGGCCATACTGCCCGCCGCACAGAGTTTGCGCAGAAGCTTGATTACACCCATCATCCCAACACCCCGAATACCGTTTTGGGAACAGTGCGAGCGGCGGACAAGCCTGTCAACGCGATAAGCCTGCACAGAATGATCGCACCCAAGAAGCGTGTTCATTCGGCGCAGCAACGCCCCTTGCACGATTCAAACCTTCCGTCTTGGCAGCAAACCGATTAAGCAATACGCAAATCGGTGTGCATGGCCACGCCGCTTCTGCCCGGCTTCGGATGTCTGACATGCACCAGAAAGGTCGCCATTGATGCAACTTTTGGATTTGTTGAACGCATGGATGCGCCGCAGGGCGCGCCCCACAAATGCCGCGGTTGCACCTCAGGACGGACAGGATCGACCATTAACCATAGATGGCGACGCGCAGGTTAGGTCTACAAGTTGCGAGGGCGCGCAACAGGGTAAAGTGACAGTAGTAAAAAGTGTGATGGTAAATCGTTTTCTGGCACTTCCGGTTTGCGCGGTCTTGGCCGCTTGTACGGGCGCTCCATTGGATGTGCCCTCCCGCGCGGCGACGCCAACGCAATCTGGCCTTCCGGCCATGAAGACGTTCGGTGCGTCGCGCCCGACCGCCCCGCAGCGATCCAACAGCGACATTGCTCGCGATTTTCTGGAACTGAGCTTCCAACTCGAATCCGGTCGCCAATTGCAACAGTTTTCCCGCTTTGAAGGGCCCATCTCGGTGCGCGTCACGGGCAACCCGCCGCCCACGTTGATGCCCGATCTGAGCAAGCTGATCAGCCGTTTGCGCAATGAGGCGGGCATCGACATCGCCCAGCGTCAACCCAGCGGGCCGGATGCGTCCGTGATCACGATTGAGGTCGTGTCCCGCGCCGATATCCGCCGTTTCCTACCAAAGGCGGCGTGCTTTGTGGTGCCCAATGTGTCGTCGCTCAGGGAATATCGCAGCGCCCGCCACACCGCGCAGACAAACTGGTCCGCCCTGGCGCGACGCACAAAGATCGCGATCTTTCTACCCGGTGATGCCGCTCCACAGGAAGTGCGCGATTGCCTTCATGAAGAGCTGGCTCAGGCGCTCGGGCCGCTCAATGATCTCTACCGCCTGCCCGACAGCGTCTTCAATGATGACAATGTGCACACGGTGCTCACCGGTTTCGACATGCTGATCCTTCGGACCTATTATGCGCCACAACTGCGCTCTGGCATGACCCGGACACAGGTCGCCCAACGCCTGCCGGGTATCCTGTCGCGGCTCAATCCGCGCGGCAACGCAGTGCCGGCGCGGGGCACACCGGCCACGCCCCGTGCGTGGATCCGCGCGGTGCAAACCGCACTTGGGCCTGACACAAACTCCGGCCAGCGCCGTCGCGCCGCCTCCGAGGCACTGCGCATTGCGCAGTCCCAGGGCTGGACAGATCATCGCCTGGGGTTCAGCCATTTCGCGCTCGCCCGTCTCAGCCAGGGCGCTGACCCCGAATTGGCATTCCGCAATTTCGTGGCCGCTGAGGTGGCGTACCGTCGGGCCTCCGGCACCCGCCTGCATCAGGCTTATTCGGCCTCTCAACTGGCGGCCTATGCCATCAGCCAGGGTCAGGGCAATGACGCCATCGTCCTGCTCGCGCCGCATATCGAGACAGCAAAGCGCTTTGAAAACGCGGCCCTTCTGTCCACCCTGCTGATGTTGCGCGCCGAAGCGCTGGCCCAGATTGGTCGCACGGCAGAGGCTGACGCGGTGCGTCTGGACAGTCTGGCCTGGGCACGCTACGGCTTCGGCACGGAGTGGGCCGTGCGCGCAAGGATGCGTGAAATTTCCGCACTAGGCCCGGCTCGCGAAACTCAGTGATCACCTGCGTGATCCAGGCAAACAGGTCAGCGACATGTTCGTTCTCATCGGTGCAATTATTGGCGCGGGCATCGGCGCGCTGAATGCGCGACGTCGCAACGGCAACCGCGCGGATATCGCTCAGTATGCTTTCGTCTATGGCATGGGGTGCGCTGTTCTGGGCCTTTTCGTGACGATCATCATCCACCGCATGTCGCTCTGACATGTTCCAGCCGTTCTTTCAGAATTTGCGCGATGCGGGCCTGCCGGTCAGTTTGCGCGAATATCTGACCTTTCTGGAAGGCATGGGGCAAGGTCTGGTGACCTATGATGTGGAAGGCTTCTACTACCTCGCGCGTGCGGCCATGGTGAAGGACGAACGCCTGATCGACCGGTTTGACCGTGCTTTTGCGGCGAGCTTTGAGGGGTTGGAAAACATCTCAATGGATCAGGTGCTGGAGGCGGTGGAACTGCCCCGGGACTGGCTTGAGAAAATGGCCGAAAAACACCTGACAGCGGAAGAAAAGGCTGAAATCGAGGCCCTCGGTGGGTTCGACAAGCTGATGGAGACGCTGAAGGAGCGGTTGAAGGAACAGGAAGGTCGCCATCAGGGCGGCAACAAATGGATCGGCACGGCGGGCACCTCGCCTTTTGGCGCCTATGGCTACAACCCCGAAGGCGTGCGCATCGGCCAACACGAAAGCCGCCACCGCCGTGCCGTGAAGGTCTGGGACAAGCGCGAGTTCCGCAATTTCGATGACAGCGTTGAACTGGGCACGCGCAACATCAAAGTCGCCCTGAAACGCCTGCGCAACTGGGCGCGTGAGGGGGCCGAAGAGGAACTGGATCTGAACGGCACCATCCGCGCCACCGCCGAGAACGGCTATCTCGACGTCAAAATGCGGCCCGAACGCCATAACGCGGTGAAGGTGCTTCTCTTTCTCGACGTCGGCGGCTCCATGGACCCCCATATCCAGGTGGTGGAAGAGCTCTTCTCCGCCGCCCGGACCGAGTTCAAACACCTCGAATACTACTATTTCCACAACTGCCTCTATGAGGGCGTCTGGCGCGACAATCGCCGTCGGTGGGCCGAGCAAACCCCCACCGATGAGGTCCTGCGCACCTACGGGCCTGACTACAAATGCATCTTCGTGGGCGATGCGTCCATGTCCCCCTATGAGATCGCCTATCCCGGCGGAGCCAATGAACACTGGAACGCGGAAGCGGGCCAAGTCTGGCTCGGGCGCGCCCGGGAACAATGGCCAAACCACCTCTGGATCAACCCCGTGCCACAGAAGTATTGGGGCTACACCCAGTCCATCCAAATGATCAACGAAATCTTCGAAGGCCGCATGGTCCCCATGACGCTGGCTGGCATTGAGGCCGGCATGCGCGACCTCGGCCGCTGACCCCGGCGAGGCGCGCCCGCAAGGGAGCGAAGAGCGGCTCACCGCCACCCCACCGGTGGACAAACAAACCGCCCCATGAAATGCCTGCACCATGAGCGCGCGCAAAATTATCATCGACACCGACCCCGGACAGGACGATGCCGTCGCCATCCTGCTGGCGCTGGCCAGCCCGGAACTCGACCTCCTTGCGCTGACCTGCGTCGCAGGAAACGTGCCGCTCCCCCTGACCACTCAAAACGCCCGCAAGATCGCGGAACTGGCAAACCGCCCCGACCTGCCCATCTACGCGGGCTGCGATGCGCCCCTCAACCGGCCTCTCATCACCGCCGAACATGTCCACGGCCGCACCGGTCTCGACGGCCCCACCCTGCCCGATCCCACCATGGCACTGGCGGACGGCCACGCTGTCGACTTTTTGATCGATACACTCCGCACCCAATACGAAGACACCATCACCCTCGTTCCCATCGGCCCCCTCACCAACATCGCCACGGCCCTCACCCGCGCCCCTGACATCGCCCCCCGCATCCGCGAAATTGTCCTCATGGGCGGCGCTCATTTCGCAGGCGGCAACGTCACCCCATCTGCCGAATTCAACATCTATGTGGATCCCGAGGCGGCCCAAATCGTCTTCCGCTCCTGCGCGCCCATCACCGTCCTGCCGCTTGATGTCACCCACAAGGCGCTGGTGACACCCGCCCACACCGCCGCCTTCAATGCCCTGCACAACGCAGCAGGCCCCGCCGTCGCCGCCATGACCGAATTCTTCGAACGCTATGACCGCGAAAAATATGGGCAGGAAGGCGCGCCGCTGCACGACCCCTGCACCATCGCCTACCTCATCGACCCCACCCTCTTCACTGGCCGACACGTCAATGTCGAAATTGAAACCACCTCCCCCCTCACCCTCGGCATGACCGTGATGGACTGGTGGCGAGTCACCGACCGCGCACCCAACGCCACTGTGATGGGTGACATAAACGGGGACGCCTTCTTCGCCCTTCTCACCGAAAGGCTCGCCAGCCTATGACACAACTCACCCTCGCCAAGCCGGATCACGCCGACATCTTAATCAAACTGATTGGCGATTTTCACGTCGAAGAAGGGCTGGAAAGCACAGAAGACCACCGCGCCACAGCCATAGCGCCTCTGCTCGAAGGCTCACCCCATGGCGCGATCTATCTGGCCGGTCCGGCGCGCGCGCCCGTGGGCTACGTGGCGCTGGCCTTTGGATGGTCCATCACGGGCGGCGGGCTGGAGGCCTATATCGACGAATTCTACATCCGCCCCGGCGTGCGCGGCCGCGGTATCGGGACAGAGATTTTGGTAAACCTGCCAACGCAACTGGCCTCTTTCGGCCTGAAGGCGCTCCATCTGGATGTCCATCACACCAACACCCGCGCCCGCAAGCTCTATGAAAAACTGGGCTTCAAAGCCAATGAGGACTACACCTTGATGACCCGCCGCCTCTGACAGCCGCGAGGCGCGCCCGCAAGGGAGCGATGAGCCCCTACCCATCCGCCCCAAGCCCCCTTATCTTACGCCCATGACCCTCTCGATCCCCTTCGACAACAGCTACGTCCGCCTGCCCGCGCAGTTCTACACCCGCATGAACCCGGCCCCGGTCAAAGCCCCCCAAATGCTGCGCTTCAACGACGCCCTCGCGGCAGAGCTGGGCATCACTCCGGGCGCCCAAGACGAGATGGCCCAGATCTTCGCCGGCAACACCATCCCCGACGGCGCCGACCCGCTGGCGCAGGTCTATGCCGGGCATCAGTTCGGCGGCTTCTCCCCGCAACTGGGCGACGGCCGCGCCAACCTCTTGGGCGAGGTCGCCCCAAATGGCCACCGCTACGACATTCAACTCAAAGGCTCCGGCCCCACGCCCTATTCCCGCATGGGCGACGGCCGCGCCTGGGTCGGGCCGGTCATTCGCGAATACATCCTCTCAGAGGCGATGCATGGGCTGGGCATCCCCACCAGCCGCGCGCTCGCCGCCGTCACCACAGGCGAAGACATCCTGCGCGAACAAGGTCGCCTGCCCGGCGCCATCCTCACCCGCGTGGCCGCAAGCCATATCCGCGTGGGCACCTTCCAGTTCTTCGCTGCCCGCCGCGACCGCGACGCGTTGCAAACCCTTTTCGATTATACCATCACGCGCCACTACCCGGACGTCGAAGACCCCGTTGAATTGCTCCACGCCGTCATAGAGCGCCAGATCACCCTCATCACCAAATGGATGGGCGTGGGCTTCATCCACGGCGTGATGAACACCGACAACACCACGCTCTCGGGCGAAACCATCGACTATGGGCCTTGCGCTTTCCTCGATGTCTACCACCCCGACACCGTCTTCAGTTCCATCGACGCCCATGGCCGCTACGCCTACGCCAATCAGGCCAATGTCATCGTCTGGAACATGGCTCAATTCGCCACCTCGCTCGTCCCATTGATGCCAGACCAGGATGCGGCGATCGAGGCCTTTACCCACATCATCCACGCCATGGGGCCAAAACTCGAAGCCGCCTGGCTACAAACCTTCGGGCGCAAGATTGGCATCGCTGCGGCCAAGGCCGAAGATCTCGACCTCATCGTCGGGCTGCTTCAACGCATGGCAGAAGGCCGCGCCGATTTCACCAACACTTTCCGTGCCCTCATCGACGGCAAGGCGCGCGATCAATTCCTCCAACCCGACATGTTCGACGCGTGGGAGGCCGACTGGCGCGCCCGCATCGTCTCCGAGAAAGACCCGGACGCCACCATGGCAGCCGAAAACCCGCATCTCATCCCCCGCAACCACCGCGTGGAAGAGGCCATCGCCAGCGCCGTTGCGGGCGATCTGGCCCCCTTCCACCGCATGGTCGACGTGCTGGCCACCCCCTTTGCCGATCAACCGGACGCCGAAGACCTCCGCCGCCCACCGCTGCCCGCGGAAGTCGTGCAACAAACCTTCTGCGGGACGTGAGAACGCGCCATTTCCAGTGGAAAACACCGGCAACACGCGCTATGCCCGTCCACGAAATACACGCGGACGAAGCTCATGAGCGACACCATCACCGATCGCTGCGAGGCCAAGGGCCTGCGCATGACCGACCAACGGCGCACCATCGCCCACGTGCTGGAAGAGGCAGACGATCACCCCGATGTGGAGGAACTCTATGCCCGTGCCTCAGCCGTGGACCCGGGTATCTCCATCGCCACAGTGTACCGCACGGTGAAACTCTTTGAAGAGGCGGGCATTCTCGACAAGCTGGAGTTTGGCGACGGCCGCGCGCGCTATGAAGATGCCGAACGCGACCACCACGACCACCTCATTGATCTGCAATCGGGCGAGGTGATTGAATTTGTCGATGCCGAAATCGAAGCCCTGCAGGAAAAGATCGCGCGCAAACTGGGCTATACACTCAAAGGTCACAAACTGGAGCTCTACGGTGTGCCAATGAAGGACGACTGAGCACAGTTGATAGCAAAGCACTCTTTCAGCGAAGACAACCCGTAAAGAATGCGCAGGCGATTGCCCAATTCATCGGCCAACAAAAACGTGCGAATTCGCCAAAGTCAGAAATGCGGGACAAGGCTGCCGTTCCAATCGGTGGTCCCACGTCTTCTTTCTGACCAAAGGCGCACCGAGATCGGTTAACGACGATGCGAACTCGATCGATCACAGCTGGCAAAGTGCAACATGAAGGTCGTTAAGCGGGGCTTTGGGTGCTGTTTTCCCAATGCTCGCCCATGGCCACGATACAAGACGTACCGTTTGAGTAGTTTTGCACGATGATCCAGTCCCCGCTGGCACGGACCACCCATACTTCCAGCATGGTTTCCGGATCCCGCAGGCCCATGCCTTGGCGCTCTGCGCCCAACACAGTCTGCAATGTCGCTGTCATGCGGGCCCGATCATCGCAGGTGACGTCATCCATCCCGGCCATACCCGCGGCGGGTAAAGACAAGGCAATCAGGCAACTTATGAAAAATCGGCACGTCATACCGAAACGGTAGCGTGCCAGCACGGCCAAAGTAACAGTTTTATGACATCCAACCGCACGAGACCCCGCAACTGTGGTGTGGGTGACATGGCGCGTCCCATTGTTCGCGCGCGTGACATGTCATCCTCGCGTTACGAAACAGTCACTCAGTTGATTCAAAACTGTCGCCGTTTTGTCGTTTCAGGGTTCTATCCCGCTTCCAACACATGGGGGCGATATGCTGCAAATCGATGCGCTGACCAAGCGGTTCGGGGACAAAACGGCTGTGGATGCCGCAACGATCTCCGTAGATGCACCAACCATGATCGGGATCATTGGCCGGTCTGGTGCGGGAAAATCGACGCTTCTGCGTATGCTCAATCGGCTCAGTGATGCCACCGACGGTTCGATTGTTTTCGAGGGCGAAGAAATCACGGCGCTTAAAGGCGCT
>JBCCCZ010000047.1:0-17729 GCA_039033255.1 Pseudomonadota bacterium | reverse complement strand
GACGGGCTGCCTCGGCGGAGGACGCCGGTGGCGCGCTGCGCGCGGGCAAGGGCGCGCGCCTTCGGCGCGAAATTGGGTTTTCAAAATTGATTTGAAATTTCCAGCAGATTGCCGTCGGGATCTCTTAAGTAGATCGACACTATTGGACCTACGGCACCAGTGCGGGTCACAGGGCCTTTTTCAATACATACTTTATGCCGTGACAGATGTGTCCGCCACGCCTCAAGCGGTTCTTCTGAGAGAAAGCACAGGTCGGCACTACCTGGCGTCGGATGATCTGCTTTGGGATCGAACTCCGCACCTGCGACGTGCAGGTTGATCTTCTGCGAACCGAATTTCAACGCCCAGCGGTCTGAACCATCGGAGGGTGTAAACCGTTCCGCGACCATGCCCAGTGCGGTTTCGTAAAAAGCCACTGCGCGATCAAGATCTGCAACTGTCAGCACCAGATGATCCAGCCCGCTTACCTTTGGCATCACTGCAACGCCACGACCTTCAAAGTGCCGCCCTTGAGTTCTTGTGAAAAGGGCACCGGCAAGGGATCTTTTCCCAAACGCGCGCGATACACCGGCAGGCTCTCGGCCACGCGCATGACGTAATTGCGGGTTTCGCGGAAGGGGATGTGTTCGATCCAATCGACCATGTCCATCCCCGGCTTGCGCGGGTCACCATAGGTTTCCATCCACCTCAAGGGCCGCCCGGGACCCGCGTTGTATCCGGCCGAGACCATGACCACGTTGCCATCAAAGCGCCGCACCAGCTGGGCCAGGTATTCAGAGCCCAGCGTCGCGTTGTAGCGCCAATCACTGCGGACCTTGGCGCGGCTATGAGCGAGCCCCAGATCGCGCGCCACATCGCTGGCGGTGCCGGGCATAAGCTGCATCAGCCCCTCTGCCCCGGCCCCGCTTCTGACGCCGAAATCAAATTCACTTTCCCGGCGTGCAATGGCCAGTGCCAGTTCCATCTCGACGGGCAAATCCATCTGGACCATGGGATGCAGCGCGTAATAGGGTCTGGCGATGGTCAGCCCACGTTTGGCTGCGGCCTTGCCCACCATCACCTGCAAATGAGCGCTATCAAGATCCTCCAGCGCCACGCCCAGCAGGGCCAGTTCGACTTCATCCAACGTGGCCGCGAGCGTGACGAAATACTGTTCGGCCTGGCTGAGCCGTCCCGCATTCAGAAGCAGCATACCGGCTTGGAAGACAGGCATCTGCGCAAAACCGGCCGCACGCCAGTCGCCGTCGGGTCGCACGCCGCGCAGGCTTTCCTGAGTGGCCTGGCCAGCCTTTTCTGCTGCAAGAAGGCCATAAAAACTGGTCTGATACTCACCGCCGAATGCATAGGAAATCCGCGCCGCCTCGGTATCGCCCATAGCGTCCTGCGCGCGGCCCAACCAATAGCCGGCACGCCCCAGGGAAATGGGAGACGCGACAGCAGCGCGGAAGCGTTGGAAGTGATCGAGCGCCAGGTCGGGTTGTTCAAGATATGTAAGCGCAATGTAGCCCGACAACCATTCCAGATCCGAATAGGCAGAGCCGCCAGCCATCTGATGCGAGGAGGCCAGTTTGTAGGCCACATCCGGCTCCCCATCGCGCATCATCTTACGGGCAAGCGCGCGACGCCAGCCGGACCAGCGCGCGGGTTCGCCCAAGCCGCCTTCAATCGCGCTTTGGCGCAGGATCGTTTCAATCGCCGCCTCATCACGGTCGGCCTGGATATGTTGATTGAAGCGGGCATAGGACAACCCCGGATCAACGCGCGCGCCTTCGGAGAGTTCATCATCGGTGAAGCGTTCGCCCTTTTCCACGCGCTGGCGCAGTTCGGCGCGGCCTCGGGTCGTCGCGTCGACCAAAGGCAACATCAGGTCCACATCACGCAGACCGCGCCAAAGCGTCATTTGCAAACGTGCATCGTGGTGGTCTTTCAGCAGATCGGCAAAGCTGCCCATGAACGCGTTGTGTTCTGCGGTGGTAAGATCAAGGGTGCGCCAAGCCAGCACCAAAGTCGCCTTGGCATCTCCATCCAGATTGTTACTGGCCTGCGCGGCAGCAAGGCTCAGGGCACCGACGCCAGAGCCAGGCGTGTAGTCATCGTAGAACTTAAGCCGCTGCGCGGGCGTGGCCTCTTCGGCCATCATCTCTTCATTGCGGCGGCGGAGTTGGTCAAGGTCGGGCCAGATGGTGTATTCGTCAAGGAAGGTAAGCAGGTCATCCGGTGTCCCGCGCCCAGCATAGAGACGGGAATATTCGATCACCGCCTGCGCCGCTGCACCGTCACGGCCTGCGATCTCATCGGCGTCAGACCAGCGACCGGTGGAGGCCGCTTGCAGCGCGAGGCCCAGTGAGGAAGGCGGCCGGATGGAGTCATCCTGCGCGAATGCGGGCCCCATGAAGGCTGCGGCCAATGACAAGGCAAGTGTTGCGCGAAGAATCATGAGGGCGGAGAACGCTCGCTGGTTTGTAGTTGAAGAGCAAGGTAGGTGCGCCGGGCGGGGGCGTCCACTCACAACCTTGGCAGTTGCCGAAATTGGCGCTACACGGGCGCTGTTCAAGTGTTATTTGCCCGCTATCATGGGGCTGTCTGAAACCGCAACAAAGGAGCGTATCATGTTCAAAGGATCTTTTCCTGCCCTGGTCACGCCGTTCAAGAACGGCGAGCTGGATCTGGATACGCTCAAAAAACTGGTGGAATGGCACATTGCTGAGGGCTCTCACGGGTTGGTGCCGGTGGGTACAACAGGCGAAAGCCCGACGCTCAGCCATGATGAGCATGACCTGGTGGTAGAGACAGTGGTGAAGGCCACAGCAGGGCGTGTGCCGGTGATTGCGGGCGCAGGGTCGAACAACACAGCCGAATCTGTGCGTCTGGCCCAGCATGCCGAAAGCGCGGGTGCTGACGGGGTTTTGGTGGTGACGCCTTATTACAACAAGCCCACGCAGGCCGGGCTCATCGCGCATTTCACGGCCGTGCATGAGGCCTGTGGTTTGCCGATCATCATTTACAACATTCCAGGCCGGTCGGTCGTGGATATGAGCCCGGCCACAATGGGTGAACTGGCAAAGCTGCCGCGCATCGTGGGGGTGAAGGATGCCACGGGCGATCTGGCGCGGGTAAGCGATCAACGCATGAGCTGCGGCAAGGATTTCATCCAGATCTCGGGTGAGGATGCCACGGCGCATGGGTTCAATGCCCAAGGCGGTGTGGGATGCATTTCGGTGACGGCCAATGTGGCGCCCAAGATGTTGAGCCAGATGCAGGAGGCGACGCTGGAGGGTGATTATGCCACAGCATTGGACATTCAGGATCGGTTGATGCCCCTGCACAAAGCGATCTTTACTGAACCGGGGTTGGTGGGCGCGAAATATGCGCTGTCTCGGCTGGGACTGTGTGAGGAGGAGATACGGTCGCCTCTGACACCTCTAACGGGTGAGACGCGGGCATTGGTGGATGACGCGATGCGGCATGCGGGGCTTGTGAACTAAACGTGTCTCAGTGCCGCTCATCGCTCCCTTACGGGCGCGCCTCGCTTTTGGTCGAGGCGCGCTTGATCTGATCACCCGATCTTGTCTTGGGTTTTCGTCTCGAAATCATACGGACCGTGGCGTTCGCGCAGCTGCTCATGGGGTTCGCCTGAGGTGCGATTGACCATGCGACCGCGTTTAGTGGCCGGGCGGGCATCGATCTTTTCGGCCCAGGCCATAACGTTTTTGTATTCGTGCACGCTCAGGAAGGTGGCAGAATCGCCGTACTGACGGCCCAGAACCACGCCGCCATACCACGGCCAGATCGCCATATCGGCGATGGAATAATCATCACCCGCCACAAAGCGTCGTTCTGCCAGCGTACGGTCCAGCACGTCCAGCTGACGTTTGGTTTCCATCGCATAGCGGTTGATCGGATATTCGTATTTTTCTGGCGCATAAGCGTAGAAATGGCCGAAGCCACCGCCCAGGAACGGCGCACTGCCCATCTGCCACATGAGCCAGTTCAAGACCTCTGTCCGAACCGGGCCAGAAGCGGGTAGGAACACACCGAATTTCTCAGCCAGGTGGATCATGATGGAGCCGCTTTCAAACACGTTGAGCGGCACGTCACCCGTGTAATCCACCAAGGCGGGAATTTTGGAGTTTGGATTCACCTCGGTAAAGCCGCTGCCGAACTGGTCGCCATCGCCGATCTTAATCAGCCAGGCATCGTATTCAGCATCATGGCCCGCCTCGAGCAGCTCTTCAAAGAGCATTGTGACCTTCACTCCGTTTGGCGTGCCCATGGAGTAGAGTTGGAATTTATGGTCACCACGTGGAAGCGGGGCATCATGCGTAGCACCCGCGATGGGGCGGTTTGTGGAAGCAAACGCGCCGCCATTTTCCTTATCCCATGTCCAGACTTTCGGGGGAGTGTAGGTTGGGTCGCCCATGATGCGTTCCTTTATACGTGTGTTTGAACCACACATAACCATGACCGCCCAGGTGGCAAGGTGCAGGGACGCACAGAGGACCCTGCAGACTAAATCAAACTGGCTTTAATAGACGACAACGCTGCGGATGCTTTCACCGGCATGCATCATGTCGAAGCCCTTATTGATGTCTTCCAGCTTCAGCGTGTGGGTGATCATCGGGTCAATCTCGATCTTGCCATCCATGTACCAATCCACAATCTGAGGCACATCGGTGCGCCCGCTGGCGCCCCCGAAGGCCGTCCCACGCCACACCCGGCCTGTCACCAGCTGAAAGGGGCGCGTTGAGATTTCGGCACCGGCGGGGGCCACTCCGATGATGATGCTTTCGCCCCAGCCCTTGTGGGCACATTCCAACGCGTCGCGCATCACCTTCACGTTGCCTGTGGCGTCAAAGGAGTAATCCGCGCCTCCGCCTGTCAGTTCGACAAGGTGGTCGACGATGGAGCCTTCCACGTCATTAGGGTTGACGAAATCGGTCATGCCAAACTGTGTGGCCATATTGATCCTGCCGGGGTTGAGGTCGACGCCCACAATCTGATCGGCACCTGCCAGACGCAGACCCTGAATCACATTGAGGCCGATCCCTCCGAGCCCGAAGACCACGCAGCGGCTGCCAATCTCTACCTTGGCGGTGTTGATTACCGCGCCGATGCCGGTGGTTACACCGCATCCAATATAGCAGATCTTGTCAAAAGGCGCGTCCTTGCGGACTTTGGCAAGCGCGATCTCTGGCAGCACCGTGTGGTTGGAAAAAGTCGAGCAGCCCATGTAGTGCAGGATCGGCGTGCCATCGAGCATGGAAAACCGGCTGGTGCCATCGGGCATCACGCCTTGGCCTTGGGTGGATCGGATGGCCTGACAGAGGTTTGTTTTAGGATTGAGGCAATAATCGCATTCCCGGCATTCCGGCGTGTAGAGCGGGATCACGTGATCGCCCACTTCGAGGGATTTGACACCCTCGCCCACCTCGACCACGACACCCGCACCTTCATGGCCCAGGATCGCGGGAAACGCCCCTTCTGGATCGGCCCCTGAGAGAGTGAAGTCATCGGTGTGGCACAGCCCGGTGGCCTTGATCTCCACCAGCACCTCGCCCGCCTTGGGGCCGTCGAGGTTCACTTCCATGATTTCCATTGGCTTTCCGGCCTCAAGGGCCACGGCGGCTGTGGTGCGCAACTGACTGTCCTCCCTAAAGTGTTTCGCCTTTACCTGACGCGTCAGAAAATGGCGAAACTCACGCAACTTAAGACTTTCGCTCTGCGTTTCCCGAAAATCCGATTCTCTGGTTTTTCGCGAAACGCTTTAGTCTTTTGCCGGGAGTGTGGGGGAAAGGCGTGGGCATTTCAATGATGCTGTGAAGTGGACTTTGTTTTTCTTGATGAGGCGCGTGTGAGGGCGGTTTGGATTTGAGTATTTTTGGCCAAAAAGAAGCCGGGAGACTCGACTCGTTGCAGGGGTCGATCTAAAAAGAACAAAAATAGAACATATAACACGCCTTTTCTGCCCGGGTTGTTTCATGTCCGCACGCCGTATTCTTTCGGTTTGGTTTCCCCGTCTGGGGGCCGAACGCCTTTTGCGCCGCGACCCACCAGTTGGGGATGCGCCGTTTGCCGTGGTGCGCGAGACCGGGCAGATGCAGGTGATTTCATCGGTGTCGGAGGCGGCGCAGGCGGCGGGCGTGCATGTGGGCCAGCCGCTGCGCGATGCCCATGCCATGTGCGGGACATTGGTGACGCGGCTGCAGAACCTGCAGGCGGAGGCGGCCTTCTTGCGGTCACTGACCCGATGGGCGGGGCGGTTTTCGCCTTGGGTGGCGGCGGAAAAGCCCGATGCGTTGCTTCTGGATATCAGCGGGTGTGCGCATCTTTTCGGAGGTGAGGCCGCATTGGTGGAGGAGATCATGTCAGCCGCCGGAGAGCTGGGTCTGACGGCACGCTGCGGATTGGCGGACACAGTAGGCACGGCTTGGGCGTTGGCGCGGTTTGCCGGGGTGAAGGCAGGCAGCACGCGGTCAGGCGATGCGATTGATCAGGAAGCCCGCGCCACCCGGTCCCGTGCGGCCAAAAGGCGGCATTGGGAACGGGGCGGGGCGGCGCCTGCCGTGATGGCGAAGGGGACCGCAAGCCTGCCCTGCATTGCCGCGCCCGGAAAGGCCTATACCGCGCTCTCGCCCCTGCCCGTGGCTGCACTGCGGCTCAGTCCGGAGGTGGTGGCCGATCTCGGCCGCGTGGGGCTGCGCACGGTGGGCGATCTTCTGGGCCAACCCCGCGCGCCGCTGGCCCGGCGCTATGGCAAGGAGTTAATCCTGCGGCTTGATCAGGCGGTTGGGTCGGCGGCGGAGCCTGTCTGCCCCGCCGCGCCTGCACAACGCTTTGCCGCGCGACTGACCTTGCCCGAACCCATCGGCCTGCAAAGGGATGTGGAGGCGGGGCTGGATCGGCTGCTCGCGCGGCTTTGCCATATGCTGGCGACCAAGGCACGCGGGGCGCGGCGGGTGCGGCTGGAGGCGTGGCGCATCGATCACACGATGCAATGGATTGAGGCAGGGCTTGCCCGACCGGCAGACACGCCTGACCGTATCCGCCCCTTGCTCACCCATCGGCTGGATGAAATCGACGCCGGCTTCGGAATTGAGATGTTGCGGCTTGAGGCCATAGAGACCGAAGATAGCAGCCCCCGTCACGCCACCGGTCATCTGGAAGCCGCCAGCACCGCCAAAGCGCGCCATGAACAGGGCACGGCAGTGGAGGATCTGATGAGCCGCATTGGGGGGCGTTTGGGGATGGATGCGCTGACCCGCCGCCACCCGGTGGAAAGCCATATCCCGGAGAAAACTTCGAAAATCATGGCTGCGGCCTGGTCCGACCCGGCAGAGCAGTGGCCCGCTGCCCCCACGCCGCGCCCGCTGCTTCTGTGGTCGCCCGAACCTGTTCACGCCCCCGACGGCCCACATCCCGCCAGCCAATTCCGCTGGCGCGGGCGCACCCATGATCTGGCGGAGGCGCGGGGCCCGGAGCGGGTGTCGCCAGAATGGTGGCTTGATGATCCCGATTGGCGCAGCGGCGTGCGCGATTACTGGCAAGTGGTGACGCAAGGGGGCGAGCGGCTGTGGCTTTTCTACGCTCATGGGGCCGCGAAAAGCGCAGGTTGGTTTTGCCATGGGCGGTTTGCTTGAAGATTTCATGCCTCCGTACCAAATCTGGCCGGGGATATTTTCAGCCAGAAGAAACACAAACCTGCTTTTTCTGGCCGCAAATATCCCGGGGGCCGCGATACGCGGCGGGGCGGAGGCCCTCCTACCCTGCCTGTCTTTGCCGCCAGAGGGTAAAGAGCCCCGCCGCGACAATCAGCCCCGCACCCATCGCCAAATTGGCGCGAATGGTTTCATTGAAGACCGTGACCCCAAGTGCCGCCGCAAAGACCAACTGGAAATAGGCAAAAGGTTGCACTGCACTCACCTCGGCCAGTTCATAGCATTTAATAAGCGTGAAATGCCCCAAGGCACCCGTGATGCACAAAAGCCCCATCCAGGCCCAGTTGCCCGCACTCATCGGCTCCCAATACCACACACCAACACAGGTCATGCCCATAGCACCCACAACACCCGTCCAGAAGAAACTGGTCGCAGCGCTGTCCGTGCGCCCGGCAAAACGCGTTAGTAAACCATAGACCGCAAACATCAGCGCACCAAGAAGCGGAACGGTTGCGGCGGGATCAAACACGCCAGACCCCGGCTGCAGGATGATCACCACGCCGACGAAGCCCACGCAAATCGCAGCCCAGCGCCGCCACCCCACATATTCGCCCAGCACCGGCCCGGAGAGCGCAGCGGCCAGCAGCGGATACGCAGAAAACACCACGTGGCTTTCCACCAGGCCCAGAAGCGTAAAGCCATAGACCATCACGCAAATCTGACAGATCAGAAGCAGCCCGCGCGTCAGTTGAATCACCGGGATGGAGGTTGCCGCCGCCGCACGCACCCCGCTGCTCATCCGACTGGCCAGCACGATGACGAAGGCCGCGAAAAACCAGAACCGGATCATCACCACCATGAACACGTTGTATTCGCGCGCCAAATGGCTGGAGATGCCGTCCTGCATGGCGAAGACAAAGGTAGTGAAGATCATCAACAGGACGCCCGCACGCGTGTTTTGCTGAGCCATCAGAGTGCTTTCCAAGCGCGCGTCATATGGCGCTTGCGGCCAAACCCCGGCGCGCGTTCAACTGTGAACCCGGCGGCTTGCAGCCCGCGCCGCACATCGCCGGCGGCCGTGTAGGTTGCGGCAGTCCCACAGGGGGCGGTCCTGGCGAAGACCTCCGCCATCAAATTGGGCCCCCAGAGCTCGGGATTCTTGGCCGGGGAAAAGCCGTCCAAAAACCACGCATCGGCGGCCGGTTGCCATTTTGGCAGCGTCTCACGCGCGTCACCCACAACCAGACGGAAGCTCAGATCGTGCAAATCGAACGCGGGCAAGCGAGCCCATTCATGGGCGAGCGGTTGCGCCAGTTTCCGCAGGGCCGGAAATGCCATCTGCGCGCGGATCATGTCATCCACCGGCATGGGAAAGGCCTCAAAACTGGTGAAATGCAGCCGCCCCACCTGCCCTGTTTGACGCCAGAGCGACAGCGCCGCCAACAGGTTCAAACCTGTTCCAAACCCAAGCTCTGCAATGTGGAACCCGTCGTGAAACCGCGCGGGCAGGTGATTGCCACCGAGGAACACGTGACGCGTTTCCTCCAACCCGTCATCAAGGCTGAAATACGGGTCATCGAAACGACGCGACACCGGCACGCGGCCCTCGCGCCAGTCAATCCCCGGCTGCCAATCTGACGTCTCATCTGACATGGAACCACCTTGATGATCTCGACGCGGACCGCGCCTTGCGATAGGCACGCGCGACACTGCAAGGAGGCAGGCAGAATGGCAAGCGCGGATGTAACGATCCTGGGGGCCGGTGTGTTCGGCCTTTCAATTGCCTGGACGTGTCAGCGGCGCGGTGCACGCGTGCAGGTGATTGATCCCGGTGGGCCAGGCGCGGGGGCGTCAGGTGGCATCGTCGGCGCCCTCGCCCCGCATGTGCCTGAGAATTGGAACGACAAAAAGGCGTTTCAGCTTGAAAGCCTGCTGATGGCCGGTGCGTTCTGGGCCGAGGTTGAGGCAGCTGGCGGCATGACGTCAGGCTATGGCCGCACGGGCCGGGTCCAGCCATTGCTTGATGCACGCGCGATGGCACTTGCCCGTGGCCGCCAAGATAGCGCGAAAGAGCTTTGGCAGGGACATGCCACATGGCAGGTCATGCAAACCCCGCCCGGCGTGGTCACGCCACCTTCGCCCACAGGGTGGTATGCGTTCGATACGCTCTCTGCGCGGCTGCACCCCAGGCAGGCCTGTCAGGCACTGAATGCAGCGCTCGTCAGAGGCGGCGCAGAGGTGCAGCGTGACGGCGCACTGAAGGGCAAAGTGATCCACGCCACCGGTGCGGCGGGGCTGATTGAGATGTCAGGCAGGCTGGATCGGTCCATTGGCAATGGCGTCAAGGGACAGGCCGCACTATTGGACTTTGATGCGCGTGATGGCCCGCAACTTTTCGTAGATGGCTTGCACATCGTGCCCCATGGAGATGGCACCACAGCGATCGGGTCAACCTCGGAACGGGAGTACGACGAACCCGACAGCACCGATGATCGGCTGGAGGCGCTGATCGAAACCGCGCGGACCGCACTACCTGATCTGTCTGACGCCGCCATACTTGAACGTTGGGCCGGTCTGCGCCCGCGCAGCCGGTCTCGCGCTCCGATGCTGGGTGAACATCCCCTGCACAAAGGCGAGTTTATCGCCAATGGCGGGTTCAAGATCGGCTTCGGCATGGCCCCCAGGGTAGCAGAGGTGATGGCCGATCTGGTGCTGGAGGAGGTTGACAGGATACCGGATGGATTCAAACCGCAGGCGTCACTTTAGGGGCCACGCATTCTTTGAAAGAGTTCGTTTAGCACCGCACATCGATCCGGTTCAGAACAGCGGGGATGCGCAGCCCGTCTTCGGTTTCGCAGCATCTGAACCTTTCGGTTATGCCTGCCACGATAGCAGCAGCGTCTTCCGGCGTTCCGTCCCGTTCGGCAAAGATGCGAGAAGCAGAGCCGAGGATCAGAGAAAACTCCCCCATCCAGTCGGCGCCGCCCGGCGGAGTAAGGTCGAGGGAAACAGGCGTGATCGTCACGTCACTCAAACCCGCCTGTGCAAACACATTCCGGGTGTATTCCACGTCCGCAAGACCCATCGGGCCGGGCGCATGGGGCGAGGTTGGCTCAACCTCCCCCAGTCTTTCCATCGCGACGGCGCTGGGCACGGCAAACCAAGGGTTCTCTGGCGCGCTGGACCAGGTCATGAAAACCATCCGACCGCCGGGTCTCACGACGCGGGCGATATTGGCGAAAGCGCCGGGCGGGTCGGCAAAAAACATCACCCCGAACCGAGAAATGACGGCGTCAATACCGCCATTCTCAAAGGCATGGGTTTGCGCGTCAGCACAAAGAAAATTGGCGTTGGGCACCCCATCCGCCTGCGCCCGGGCCTTCACAAGCATATGTTCGGCAATGTCCACGCCCGTCACATGACCATGGCGGCCCACGGCTTGCGCGGCCCGGATCGTGCTGAGTCCTGTACCACAGCCGATATCAAGCAACTTCTCACCAGGCTGCAAGGCGGCCATTTGCAACAAATGATCCAGCACGGGCGCAAGCGTGGCATCCATGACAACGTCATTTTCCGACCATGTGAGCCCCGGCTTTTTCGACCAGAAATCGATTTGATCCTGATTTGGATGCACCATGGCCTAACGCTCCACCTGCCCCGCCATCTGGCAGAGGATTTCATACATGATCGACACGCCCAGAAAGGCCGTGCCGCCGCTTTCATCAAAGGGGGGCGACACCTCCACCATATCCGCGCCCACGATGTTCACACCCTTGAGTTCCCGCACGACCTGCACCGCCTGAAATGAATTTGGGCCGCCCACCTCTGGCGTGCCGGTGCCGGGGGCGAAGGTGGGATCGACGAAATCGATATCGTAGCTGATATAGGTGTCCCCCTCACCCGCAATCTCGCGCGCCTCGGCCATGACATCCTCGACACCGCGCGCAAAGAACTCCTCAATGAGGATCAGTCGGATGCCTTCGGCGGCTGCGAAATCTCGATCCTCGGTGTCATACATTGTGCCGCGCAGGCCGATCTGAACAACGCGCTTGGGATCAAGCAGCCCTTCCTCCACCGCGCGGCGGAAGGGTGTACCGTGGGTGTACATCATGCCGCCGAAATAGGAGTGGAAGAGGTCGGTGTGACTGTCAAAATGGATCATGCCAACTGGCGCTTTTTTGGCCACTGACCGCAACACGGGTAGGGACGTCAGATGATCACCGCCCGCTGTCAGCGGCATGATCCCAGCCTCCATTACCTGATCATAAAACGCCGTGATCCGGGCCATGCTGTCTTCGATATCGGCGGGGTTCGGCCCCACATCGCCGAGGTCTGCACAGCGCGCCGCTTCAAACGGGCGCATCCCCGACACCGCGTGTTGCGCGCGCATCATAGTGGAGGCATCGCGCAACTGGCGAGGCCCATGACGCGGCCCTGGGCGGTTGGTGGTGCCGCTGTCCCAGGGCACGCCGATGAGGCCGATCTCTACATCGTCAAACCGCTCATGGCCACACGGCACATGGGGCAACCGCATAAAAGTGGGCACGCCCGCAAAACGGGGCAGTTCAAAGCCCGACACAGGGTGAAAGAAAGGGTCGCTCATGCCAATTGCTCCAGTCGTTTGCGGGATGTGATGGGGCCGTCCCCTTGCGCCTCAATCCGGGTGATCGCCGCACGAAGCGGTTCATAGGCTGTGGCCATGTTGAAGGCATTGGCATGGATCAGCATATCGGCACTGGCCATCAGGCCCACATGGCCATCCCAAAAGATTAGATCGCCGCGCCGAAGCGGGGCATGATCAGGCAGATGCTCGCCCAGCTCGTCCTCTTGCATGTCAGCGTCCCCGGGGCAGTCAATCCCGCAGGCCAGACAGGACATCTGCACCAACCCGGAACAATCAGTTCCAAAACTGGAATTGCCGCCCCAGAGATAGGGCGTGCCCAACAGCCGTTCTGCCACGCGGACCGGATCCTTTTCGGGCTGATCCAGCGGGGTCAGGTGAGCTGACGGGACAAACATCCCGATGGCCGTTTCGACAAATCTGCCCTCTGTGGGGCCGTTCACCGCAATCAGCGACCCAAGGCTCAGGGTCGTGGCCTCAAAGGTCTTGAAATTAGGGTGTTCATAAAGATGCGTTGCGCGCGCCGTCACGCGGTGCGTTCGCTGAGGCAAATCGCCCACCTCGCGGACAGAAACATAGCCCACATAGCCGTCGCGTTCTGCCTCCACAAAGGCCCAACCGTCGCGCTGTTCATAGATCAAAACCGCCTCGCCCATGCACAGCTGCCGGTCACGCGCACCATTGGGGTTGCGCAACAAATCTACCAGCGGCTTGTTGATCATCGCAGGCGTTCCCGGATCAAAAACCGGCGAATCCACAAGGCCCTTCAGGCGTTCAGCGGCAACACGCCCGTTGTAAGGGGTCGTGCGCGGGTCACTCACAAGCCTAACACCTCCGGCAGCGCCTCGAGAAGCGCACGCGCTCCCATGCCGACACCGCCTTTGGGCCGCGCTGGTTGGTTCGATGCCGACCAGCAATAGATGTCGAAATGGGCATAATTCACATCTCCGGCGAAGCGGCGCAGGAACAGTGCGGCGGTGATGGCCCCCGCAAACCCGCCTTTGGGTGCGTTGTCGAGATCGGCTATGCCGGGTTCGATCATCGCCTCGTAGGGTTTGTGCAGGGGCAGCCGCCACACCGGATCGCCCACGCGTTCGGATGCATTCTCCAACGCGCGGGCAAAGGCCGTGTCATCGCTGAAGAACGGCGCCAGATCAGCGCCAACAGCCACCCGTGCCGCGCCCGTGAGCGTGGCCATGGAGACCATCAGGTCGGGTTCTTCTTCGGCTCCAAATGCCATCGCATCCGCCAGGACCAGACGCCCTTCGGCGTCGGTATTGTTGATCTCTACAGTGCTGCCATTGCGGGCCGTCAGGATGTCACCGGGGCGATAGGCATTGCCCGCTACCGAATTCTCCACCGCAGGGATCAGCACCCGCAACTGCAACGTTAGGCCCAGCGCCATGATCATGTGCGCAAGTCCAAGAGTTGTGGCCGCCCCGCCCATATCCTTCTTCATCAGCCCCATGGACCCGCCGGGTTTGAGGTTCAACCCACCGGTGTCAAAACACACGCCCTTGCCCACCAGCGTCAGTTTCGGCCCCTTGTTCCCCCATCGGATATCGATCAATCGAGGCGCCTGATCCGCCGCGCGCCCGACCGTGTGGATCATCGGGAAATTCTGATCGAGCAGCGCCTCACCACGGATCACGGTCATCTCCGCGCCGTGGGTTTGCGCCAAATCAGAGGCTGCCGCCTCCAGATCCGCAGGGCCCATGTCAAAAGCGGGGGTATTGATCAGATCACGGGTCAGATACTCGCCCTCGGCAATCGCCTCTAGGCGTGCAGCATCCACATCGTCGGGCGCAACCAATCGTGCCTTGGCCCCAGGCTGATCGCGGTAACGCGCAAACCCGTAACCGGACAGAAGCCAGCCCAGCGCCTCCGTGGCCTGCGCATCCTCCGCGAGATCTTCAAAACGGTAATCCGCCTCGGGAAGCGCCTTGGCCACAGATGCCAGATGAAACCGTCCCCGTGCCCTCGTATGGGCATTGCCATATCCGGCCAGAACTGCCTCGACCCCGCCATTTTCTGAAGGGAGCAAAAGATGCGTTCCAAGCGCTGCGCTGAATTCGGACGACCGGGCCCAGGACGCGTGTCGTTCGGACTGTGCATCCAGAAACCCCTCCAGATCATCCTGTTCAATGACATGGATTGGAATGGCATCGGCATTGGCGGAAGAAAATCTAGGGCACATACAGGGTCTCGGGACTTGATGGTTCAACCCAGAGCCTACGCCCTCACGTCAGCCAAGAAAAGGCGCGGCGTTCAGATTTCCTGCATGTCCCAAACTTCGGTGAGAGAGCTTTCGCCGACACGCATCAAACGGGCCAAAGTGGCAGCAACGGCCACTGGGTCGCTCGTTTCCACGCAGGTCTTTACGTCGCGCGCGACCTTGGCCAGAACGGTGATGCCCAATTGATCGGCAATAGCACCCAGGCCACGGGCATTCTTGCGCAGATCATCCCAATCTCCGGCACGATAGCTTTTGTCGATATGAGACAAGCGCGCGGCCATCTCTTCCAGCGCGCGGCACACGACATCCTCTGCCGCATGCTGGCCCAGCTGCGCATAAAGATCATTCAGCCGATCACTGTCCAGCCTGACATTTTCACGCTGCTGCAAAGATGTAACGTAGTCCACGACTCACCCCGAATTAGCGCACCCCCCAGTGCATGTGCGCACTATGCGTTTTCGAGGTTTTCAAATGGTTGCAGGGGTGGGGAAATCTCCGTCGAATTTTTTGAAAAACTGGTGAAAAGCGGGCTCGCACGTGCGTGAGGCCGTCTAAGCCGGTGCATTTTGGCTTCCCTTTTGCGCTGAGCGACATAAAAGGCCGCAAGGCGTGCACTTGGGATGGGCAGGACATGACAGAAATCTTCGCATTGGCGGCGGACAATCTGATGTCGCCCATCGTGCTGAGCTTCGCACTTGGGTTGGCGGCGTCACTGGCCAAGTCGGACCTGTCCTTCCCGGAAGCAGCTGCAAAGGCCATTTCGCTTTATCTGCTCTTCGCCATCGGCTTCAAGGGCGGGGTCAGCGTGGCCGATCACGGCGTCGACCTCACGCTCGGGCTGTCGCTTTTGGCCGGCGTGGTTTTGTCGGCCTTGATCCCGTTTATCGCGTTTGTCTTATTGCGGCTCATGTCCGGCATGGACCGGCTCAACGCAGCGGCTGTCGCGGGTCATTACGGCTCCATCTCCATCGTCACTTTCGTCGCTGCCACGTCTGTCTTGGAAGGCCGGGGCATCCCGTCAGAGGGCTATATGGTGGCCGTCGCCGCCGCGATGGAGGCACCTGCGATCCTGTCGGCGCTCTGGCTGGTGACGCGCGGGGAAAAGGGCGGTCGCATGGACAGTCAGCTCTGGCGGGAAATTCTGCTGAATGGGTCCATCGTGCTGCTGGTGGGCGCGTTTTTCATTGGGTGGATCACGGGCGAAGAAGGCCTGCAGGAAATCGACAGCTTTATCGTGGCGCCGTTCAAAGGCGTGCTGTGTCTCTTTCTTCTCGACATGGGGCTGGTCGCCGGGCGTGGCATGCAACGCGGGCGCAAGGCGCTGGGTATGGGCAGCATCGCTTTTGGCATTGTGATGCCCGTGGTGGGAAGTTTTCTGGGTCTGGCGACCGCGCTGGCGCTGGGGCTTTCCACGGGCGGCGCGCTTCTTTTGATGACGCTGTCGGCGTCCGCCAGCTACATTGCGGTGCCAGCGGCCATGCGCGTGGCCCTGCCAGAGGCGAACCCGTCGATCTATCTAACCTTATCGCTGGGGGTCACCTTCCCGTTTAATCTGACCATCGGCATACCCCTATATCTCACCCTCGCGCAGGCGATCACAGGAGGCTGACATGCAAACCCATGATGCAAAACGCGTCGAAATCACCATTGAACGCGCCATGCAGTCCCGTCTGACGCAATCACTTCAGGAGGCGGGGGTGACGGGTTACACGATCTTGCCGGTCTATGGCGGGTCGGGCCGGTCGGGTGAATGGGAACGGTCCGGCGATGTGACACGTGGGGCGGGGATGGTGCAGGTGGTGTGCATGATCAAGCCGGAGCGATTGGATGATTTGCTGAATGCCGCTTTTGCTGTGGTGGAAAAGCATATCGGCGTTGTGACCGTGGTGGATTGCCAGGTGCTGCGCGCAGAACGGTTCTGATTGATTTTAGCGGTTAGATTAACCCTTCTCTAACCATGGGCATGCTTTCTGGAACGCATGGAATGGGTAGATGTAAAACTGCACCCCGAACTGGCTGACGCCACCCATCGCATCGCGCGGGAGCGTGATATCAGCGTCGGGCAACTTGTGCGCGATCTGCTGTCGCGTGAGATTTCAACGGCAAAGCGGGCGAGGCCGTCCGTTAGGACGGAAGAGCGGCTCATCGCTCCCTTACGGGCGCGCCTCGCCGGGGATCTGGCGCAAGCCCGGACATGGGAAGACCTTAGTCATAGGCTCAAAGGAAAAGGGTATTGCCTTGTGGCTGCGGGGGGTGGCCTCGCCCTGCACGACCGTGAAACCGGCAGGCGCGTTTGCAAAGCCTCTGAGCTTGGCTTTAGCTACAGCAAACTCGCGATGCGGATCGGCGCCCCGTTTCCGGGTCACCCGCATAGCTATCTAAACCGCAAATTCTCCCAAAGTTCGGTTCGTGATGCGCAAGAGCGTTTGCCGGTGATGCCACATCTTGCGCGCGACATCACCGATGAGTTTGACGTGATCGAGCCGTTCTAGGCCGGCTCCAAGCCTTTTTTCAGCACCCGGTTGCCCAGCGTCTCCGCGATCTGCACAGCATTCAGCGCCGCGCCCTTACGGAGGTTATCCGACACGCACCACAGGTTCAGCCCGTTCTCAATCGTGCTGTCCTGACGAATGCGGCTGATGAAGGTCGCGTAATCACCAACGCATTCAATCGGCGTCACGTAACCACCCGCCTCACGCTTGTCGATCAGGAGTAGTCGCATTTCCAATATTTTCGTAGTACTTCAATGTACCATCATACTCACCTACTACCAAATCCAAATCTCCATCCTCGTCTATATCTACCAAATCTGGTGCAGCAACTCTTCCGACATCTATGTCTTCAAAAGGATTTGCTGAACCCATTCTTGCTTCAAAAGAGGCAGCATCTGTGCTACCAATATTCTCAAAATACCTAATTGTACCATCGTCGCTACCCACAGTAGCATCGAGGTCGCCATCACCATCTAAATCAGCTAAGAAAGGTAATGCTTCATCACCTACATCTACAAAGTCCAAAGGATTTGCTGAATCCGTTCTTGCTTCAAAAATCGCATTATTCGCATCTCCTACATTTTCAAAGAAGAGTACTTTTCCATTTTGACTATCGTCCAAAGAATACTTTTCTCCTGCAAAGAGATCTAGGTCTCCGTCACCATCTATATCTACGGCATTGAAAGCAGCTTTGAAACCTGTAACAGGACCATTAAATGGAAAAG
>JBCCCZ010000046.1:0-17914 GCA_039033255.1 Pseudomonadota bacterium | reverse complement strand
GGATCGGTGACCGACCCCATGAACGGCTTGTCGGAATAGACCATATGCGCGCGCAGCATATCCAGATGGCGCTTGTTCACGGCCACATCCGTCGGCTCACAGACCGTGCCGCCCGAATGATGCAGCCATTTGGACATGTAGCCCAGCTTCACGAATTTTTCGAAATCCTCCATCGTTGCGTAGCGGCGACCACCGTCCATGTCGCGCACGAAGGGAGGGCCATAAACCGGCGCAAGCACTAGGTTTTTACCACCGATCACCACGTTGCGTTCGGGATTGCGGGCGTGTTGCGTGAACTGGGATGGCGCGGTCTTGATCAGATCCCGTGCCAGACCGCGGGGGATATGCACCCGCTCACCCTGCACATCCGCGCCTGCCGCGCGCCACCGCTCAAGGGCTGCGGGGTTGTCGATGAAGTTAACGCCCACCTCTTCCAACACCGTCTCGGCATTGGTTTCAATGATCTCCAGCGCCTCTTCACTCAGGATCTCAAAGTTCGGGATGTTGCGTTCGATGAACTTGGCCGTCTCGATCTTCACCGATGTCCGTTCCGCGCGCCGGGCTGCCCCGCCGCCACCGCGGCCGCGTCTGCGCGTTGCTGCTTCTGCCATGTCCGCTCTCCTTCGAACTGAACCCCATGCGTTGCCTGGGGTTCTAGCGAGTCGCGCCGGGGCACTCCGGCGGGATTGCGGCGGTTGAGGCGGGAAAGCGACATTGAAGTCGCAAAGGGCGCTTGAGAGGCGCGCCCAATCTCTTGAAAGCGCACAAGCGACACGGTAGAGGCCAAATATGCAAAGTGATCCCTCCCCCGCACAAACCTCTCATGATCGCCTCCTGATCATCGATTTCGGCAGCCAGGTGACGCAGCTCATTGCGCGCCGCCTGCGCGAGCTCAATGTCTATTGCGAAATTCACCCGTATCAACAGGTGACGGATGCGTTCCTTGCCGAGTTTGCCCCCAAAGCGGTGATCTTTTCAGGTGGGCCCGACAGCGTGGTGCGCGCGGGCAGCCCCCGTCCGCCTGCGTCGGTTTTTGGGATGGGCGTGCCGATCCTCGGTATTTGCTATGGCCAGCAAGTCATGATGCAAGAATTGGGCGGTGAGGTGCAGGGCGGCAAGATCTCGGGAGGCGGCGGCACGGCGGAATTCGGCCGCGCCTATGTGACGCCTGAAGGTGATCAGCTCGATTTGCTGAAGGGGTGGTTTGAGGGCGATGAGGGGCGCGAACAGGTGTGGATGAGCCACGGCGATCACGTCAGCCGCCTCGCCCCCGGCTTTGAGGTCTATGGTACCTCTCCAAACGCCCCCTATGCCATCACCGCCGACACCGCGCGGCACTTCTACGCCGTGCAGTTCCACCCGGAGGTCCATCACACGCCCAATGGCGCGAAGCTTTATGAAAACTTCGTGCGTCAGGCGGGGTTTATCGGCGACTGGACCATGGGCGCCTACCGCGAAGAGGCTGTGGCCAAGATCCGCGAGCAAGTGGGCGACAAACAGGTGATCTGCGGACTGTCGGGCGGCGTGGACAGCTCTGTGGCTGCCGTTCTCATTCACGAGGCCATCGGCGATCAACTGACCTGCGTCTTTGTCGATCACGGGCTTCTGCGGCAAGGAGAGGCCGAAGAGGTGGTCGGCATGTTTCGGGACCACTATAACATCCCCCTCATTCACGCAGACGAAAGTGAACTGTTTCTCAGTGCGTTAGAAGGCGAATCTGATCCTGAAACCAAGCGCAAAACCATCGGCAAGCTCTTCATCGATGTGTTTCAGAAATACGCAAGCGAGATCGACGGCGCGGAATTCCTCGCCCAGGGCACGCTTTACCCGGATGTTATCGAGTCGGTCTCTTTCTCGGGCGGGCCGTCGGTGACCATCAAATCCCACCACAATGTGGGCGGTTTGCCCGAAAAGATGGGCCTCAAACTCGTGGAACCCTTGCGCGAGCTCTTCAAAGACGAGGTCCGCGCCTTGGGTCGCGAACTGGGTCTGCCGCAAAGCTTCATCGGCCGCCACCCGTTCCCGGGGCCTGGCCTCGCCATTCGCTGCCCGGGCGAGATCACCCGCGAAAAACTGCATATCCTGCGCCTGGCGGACGCGGTCTATATCGACCAGATCCGCAAACACGGGCTTTACGATGAAATCTGGCAGGCTTTCGTCGCCATCCTGCCCGTGCGCACCGTGGGCGTCATGGGCGACGGGCGCACCTATGATTATGCTTGTGCACTGCGCGCAGTCACATCCGTCGACGGGATGACAGCCGATTACTACCCGTTCAGCCACGACTTCCTCGGTGAGACCGCCACGCGGATCATCAACGAAGTGCCGGGCATCAACCGGGTGACCTATGACATTACCTCCAAACCCCCGGGAACCATCGAGTGGGAGTAGAGCTTCTGCCTTCAAATCCCTGAGGTTAAAAGAATTTTTTAAAAATTCTTGCGCCAACGCTGGTGGTGCATACTTGCAAAGACTGCGTGCGACGTCTTTGAAAGTTTTCCCGGGCCACATCCCCAACAAATGCGCTGTACTCCGGCTCTGCTCCCCCATAAGACTGTGAAGTCAGCCCATCGCACGGACCCCTCAATGACCGACGTCGCCCGCCCCGACACGTCCAATATCCTGCAGGCCGCCGCCTGGATGATGGGCGCCGTGGTTTCGTTTTCGTCTATGGCCGTGGGCGGACGCAGCGTGAGTTTTGAGCTAGACACCTTTGAAATCATGATGTTTCGCAGCTTCGTCGGGTTCGCCATCGTCTATCTGGTCGCCCGCAGCATCGGCACGTTGCATGAGGTAAAGCGCGACCGCCTGGGCCAACACGCGCTGCGCAACATCTTCCACTTCACCGGTCAGAATCTGTGGTTTTACGCCCTTACCTTGATCCCGCTGGCCCAAGTTATCGCGCTGGAATTCACATCGCCGCTCTGGGTGCTCATCCTGTCGCCGCTTTTCTTGGGCGAACGCCTCACACGGATCAAGGTGTGTGCCGCCATAACGGGCTTCATCGGCGTGCTGATCGTGGCCCGGCCCAGCCCCGAGACAATCAATATCGGCATGCTCGCCGCCGCAACGGCAGCCATCGGATTTGCCGGAACGATGATCCTGACCAAACGGCTGACGCGCACGCAGTCGCTCACGTGCATTCTGTTCTGGATGACGGCGATGCAAGCCGTCTTCGGCATCATCTGTGCAGGCTATGACGGCGATATCGCCCTGCCCTCGCTCGGGTCTGTCCCCTGGCTGATCCTGATCGGACTGGCGGGGTTGTGCGCTCATTTCTGCCTCACGAAAGCGCTGACCCTGGCTCCGGCGACCGTCATCGTGCCCGTGGATTTCCTGCGCCTTCCCGTGATCGCGATCATCGGACTTTGGATCTACGCGGAGCCGCTCGATATTTTCACGATCCTTGGTGCAGCGATCATTTTCGGCGCAAATTACACCAATATCTGGGCAGAGACCCGCAAATCGCGGCCCGCTGGCCCACAAACACCCGCATAAAGTGTCACATTTTTGTTGCAACCTGCGGTTCAGGGAGGCCCGCGATACAATTGACGTTGGGTCAAAGATTGACCGGAAAAGCGCTCACCTCTTAGACAAGATATAGGTTTCGGAGGTGGAGACACATGAAATATCTAACAACAGCAGCATTCGCGCTTGGCCTGACGGCCTCGAGCGCATTCGCCGGAAGCATTCAACGGTCTGCGGATCCGTCGCAGATCCTGTTTGAGCGAGGGCAGAACTATCTGCAATTCTCAGTCACCTATGCCGATGCTGACATCAGCGGCACCAGCAATACTGTTCCAATGCTACAGCCGCCTGGGTTCTCATCGGGCGACATTGCAGATCCATTCCTGAGCTACTCCGCCGGTCTGAAGGTCGAACTCAGCGACAAGCTGACATTTGCCTTGGTCGCCAACAATCCCGTTGGCGCAGATGTGAATTACGGCTCTGTTCTTCCTTACGCATTCTCCGGCTCAAACGCTGAGATCACGTCCACATCTCTTACCGGTTACCTAAAGTACAAAATCACGGACCGGTTCAGCGTCTATGGTGGCGTGCGAGCCACGCAGGTTGGTGGCAACGTGGATTTGGCCCCCGACATTGCAGGCGGAGCACTCAGATATACACTCAACGTGGAGTCTGATGTCGGCTACGGATATGTTCTCGGCGCTGCTTTCACGATTGATGAAATTCTGATGAAGTTCGCCCTTACCTACGAATCCAAGACCGAGCATGACTTTACAGACAACACCGGCGCCCCCTTCACTGTGGAAATTCCGCAGGCGGTCACCTTGCACGCACGGTCGGCCGTTTCTGAAAAGATGCTGGTGTTCGGGTCTATCCGTTGGCAGGAATGGTCCGAATTTCAGGTTGCCCCACCGGACTTCCTGAACATTCCGCTGAACCAGCCCGCTCGTCTGCCGCTTGCGTTTGGTTCAGACGATTACACCACCTACGAGATCGGTGTTGCGCGCCGTTTGACGCAGAAGTTCTCGCTGATCGGCACCTTCACCTATGAGCCCGACAGCGGTAGACCGGTCGGCAACCTCGAAGGCCGCGACGGCTTCCTCGCATACGGTATCGCAGGTCGCTATTCGACACCGACATACGACATTACGGCGGGTGTTCGCTACATCGACCTTGGGCCGACAAACACCACCACAATCAACTCGCAATTCGCAGGCAACGACGCGATCGCCTTCGGTCTGCAACTGGGCTACCGCTTTTAACAGACGCGCCAAGCGGTCATCATCACCCCCGCCTGCCCGTCAGGCGGGGGTTTTTCTTTGTTTACAAGGGACAGGCTTGCCATTTACCAACAGGCCAAGGAAAGGCCCTCGCGATGATTTACGCCACTCCGAATGACTGGCTCAAAGCCCCCGCAAAGCGGGTGCTGTTCTATGGCATGTCCGGGCTCGGCAAGACGCATATCTCCAACATGCTGCGCGCGGGTGGGAACTGGTTTCACTATTCCATCGATTACCGCATCGGCACGCGCTACATGGGCGAATTCATCGCCGACAATGCCAAGGCGGAGGCGATGAAGATCCCGTTCCTGCGCGATCTTCTGATGACGGACTCCATCTATATCGGCTCCAATATCACGTTTGATAACCTCTCCCCCGTCTCGACCTATCTGGGCAAGCCGGGCGATCCTGCGAAGGGCGGCGTGGAAATCGAAGAATACCGCCGCCGTCAGGGCCAATTCCGCCAGGCCGAAGAATATGCCCTCCATGACACGGGCTATTTCATCGAACGCGCAGGGCGGCTTTATGGCTACCCGCATTTCATCTGCGACACCGGCGGGTCGATCTGCGAATGGGTGGATGGCGACGACCCGGATGATCCGATCCTGCGCGACCTCGCCGCGCACTGCCTCCTGATCCGCATCGAAGGCACGGAGGCCCACACCCAGGAACTCATCCGCCGCTTCGACCGCGCGCCGAAACCGATGTGTTATCAGCCGGAATTCCTGACCGCATGCTGGGACGCATATCTCAAGGAAACAGGCGCCAAGGCCAGCGCGGTCGACCCCGACAGCTTCATCCGCTGGACTTATGCCAGGGCCTTGGCCCACCGCGCGCCGCGTTATGCCGCCATGGCCAAATGGGGCGTAAGCGTCACCGCAGATGAGGTGGCCGCTTTGCAGACCCCTCACGATTTCGAGATGCTCGTGTCCCGCGCCCTTGAGCGGCGCATCAACCAGAATATGTAAGATCGACTGGCGACCGCGCCGTCCGAAAGAGACCCCCATGCCCATCAAGATCCCATCAGACCTGCCTGCCTATGCCGTGCTCACGCGCGAAGGCGTCATGGTGATGAGCGAGACGCAAGCAGCCCGTCAGGATATCCGCCCGCTGCGCATCGGGCTGGTGAACCTGATGCCCAAGAAAATCCAGACGGAAAACCAGTTCGCCCGCCTCATCGGGGCCACGCCCTTGCAGATTGAACTGTCCCTCATCCGCATGTCCGAACACCGCACCAAGAACACCGCGGCAGAGCACATGGAAAGCTTCTACCGCCCGTTTTCCGAGGTGATGGCCACGGGCGAAAAATTCGACGGGCTGATCATCACCGGCGCGCCCATCGAGCATCTCGATTTCGAAGACGTCACCTATTGGGACGAACTGTGCCAACTCTTTGACTGGGCCCAAACCCATGTCCATTCCACGCTCGGCGTCTGCTGGGGCGGCATGGCGATGATCAACTACCTGCACGGCGTGCCAAAACACATGCTGGATCACAAGGCCTTCGGCTGTTTCCGCCACCGCAACATGGCCCCCGCCTCGCCTTTCCTGCGCGGGTTTTCAGACGATTGCGTGATCCCCGTCAGCCGCTGGACCGAAATGCGCCAGCCGGAGATTGCGGCGGCGAGCGGGCTCAAGACACTGCTCAGCTCCGATGAGGTCGGCCCCTGTCTGGTGGAAGACCCCGGCAACCGTGCGCTCTATATCTTCAACCACCTCGAATATGACAGCGACACGCTGAAGCAGGAATATGACCGCGACGTCGCCCAGGGCACGCCCATCAATGTGCCGGGCAACTATTACCCCGACGATGATCCCGCCCGCGCGCCGCAGAACCGATGGCGGTCGCATGCCCATCTGCTCTACGGCAATTGGGTGAATGAGATCTATCAGACCACGAATTTCGATCTCGATGCCATTGGTTCTTAAGATCCTCCTCATCGCCGCCCTGACCCTCGCCCTCTTCTGGGCGTTGGTCCTGTGGCTCGCCGCGCGCAATGAGGCACGCTACGAGGCCGCCTACCCGCCCGAGGGCGAATTCCTCACCGTCGGCGACACCCGCGTGCATTACGTCGTGATGGGAGAAGGCCCCGATCTGGTCCTGATCCATGGCTCCTCCGGCATGACCCGCGATATGACCTACCGCTTGGCCCCAGCATTAGCGGACCGCTTCCGCGTCATCGTCTTTGACCGTCCCGGGTTGGGCTATTCCGATCCCGTGTCGCCAGACGGCACCAGCCTTGCGGATCAAGCCGCCGTGCTATCGGCTGCCGCACGCCAACTGGGCGCGGAAAAACCCCTTATCGCAGGCCATTCCTATGGCGGTGCTGTCGCCCTGGCCTGGGCCGTGAACCACCCGGATCAAGTCTCCGGCCTTGTCACACTCTCAGCCGCGTCGCACCCTTGGGACACGGGGCTGACGCCTTACTACCAAGTACTTTCCCATCCCGTGCTTGGCCGCATCGTGATCCCGATGATTACCGCGTTCGTGGGCCAAGGCATCATCGAAGATCAGCTTGAGGCCGTCTTCGCCCCCTTCCCTGCCCCCGAAGGCTACGCCGCCCATTTCGGCCCCGAAATGACCGTCCGCCGCAGCATGTTGCACGCCAACGCCCAGCAACGCCGCAACCTCTTGCGCGAGGTGGTCGACCTCTCCCCCCGCTACGAAGAGATCACCGTGCCCACCGAAATCCTCCACGGCGCCGATGACACCGCCGTGGGCCTTCACATCCATTCCGAACCGCTGCATGAGGCGATCGACGGCTCTGTCCTCAATGTGCTCGAAGCCCAAGGCCACATGATCACCCACACCGCCTCGGATGAAGTGATCGCCGCCATCGACCGCGTCGCCGCGCGTGCCGGCTTGCGCTGATTGCGCTCACACGCCCTCTCCCCCATAGTGGCCTGAATGTGAGGAGAAACCCCATGGATCTGCCCTTCGACGGTGCCATCAGCGCGTTCTACAAAGACCCCGCGCAACAGGATTTGCGCGATGCCATCGACGGGGCGGACAAAGACGACATCCTCTCGGAAACCTACCCCCACGACGAACGCATGAAGCGCAAGGCCTATGAGGCCGATCTGCACGCCCTGCAAACCGAACTGGTGAAACTCCAGGCCTGGGCCAAGGAAACCGGTGCCCGCGTCGCGATGATCTTTGAAGGCCGCGATGCTGCCGGAAAAGGCGGCACGATCAAACGCTTCCGGGAATATCTTAATCCTCGTGGCGCGCGCGTTGTCGCCCTCTCCAAACCCTCGGACACCGAATCCACCCAGTGGTATTTCCAACGCTATATCGACCACCTGCCCGCCGCGGGCGAACTCGTCTTCTTCGACCGGTCCTGGTACAACCGCGGCGTGGTCGAACATGTCTTCGGCTTCTGCGAACCGGACCAACGCGAACATTTCTTCGCCCAAGTCCCCGATTTCGAAAAGCTTCTGGCCGATGAAGGCATCCACCTTTTCAAATTCTGGCTCAACGTGGGCCGCGCCGAACAGTTGCGCCGCTTCCTTGGCCGCGAAAACGATCCGCTAAAGCAATGGAAGCTCAGCTGGATCGACGTCGAAGGCCTCAAACGCTGGGATGCCTATACCGCGGCCATCGGCGAAACCCTCACCCGCAGCCACTCAGACCACGCCCCGTGGACGGTCATCCGCTCAGACGACAAACGCCGCGCCCGCCTTGAGGCGATCCGCCACGTCCTCAACCGCCTCGATTACACCCGCAAAACCCCCGCCAATCTCGGCGCGCCGGACCCAAAAATCATCGGCGGGCCAGAGGTCTGGGATGCCTAAACGCGGCTACCACCACGGCAACCTGCGCCAGGCCCTGGTGGAGGCCGCCCTCACCCTCATCGAGGCCAAAGGCCCCACCGGTTTCACCCTCTCTGAGGCCGCCAAGCAAGCCGGCGTCACGCCCGCCGCCGTCTACCGCCATTTCGACGGCCGCGAAGACCTGATCGCCGAAGCCGCCCGCCAGGGCTACGAAATTTTCGCCGATCTCATGCAATACGCCTACGACAAGGGCCAACCCTCCGCCATGGCCGCCTTCATGTCCACGGGCCGCGCCTATCTCGCCTTCGCCCGCCGCTACCCGGGCCACTACATCGCCATGTTCGAAAGCGGCATTTCCGTCAACCGCAACCCCGACCTCGCGGCCATTTCGGCCCGCGCGCGCTCCTTCCTCGAACGCGCCGCCACGGAACTCAGCCAACACATCCCCCCCGAAAAACGCCCACCACCGGCGATGTTTTCGGCCCATGTCTGGGCCATGTCCCACGGCGTGGTCGAGTTGTTCGCCCGCAACTCGCCCGGCACCCAAAGCCCGTTTTCACCCGAGGATTTGCTCGAGTCGGGGATCGGTGTCTATTTGCGGGGTCTGGGCCTCATTCCGCCGGACGCGTGAGCGCCTCTCGAAATGCTGGGGCCAGCATGCGCGCGCCAAAAAAAGAGACATGATCGTCATCCGTGTAGAGAGAATTGCCGCCCTTAAGCCATGAAAACCGGTCCCCATCCAGGAACAGATGGTCGAGCGTTATGACCTGAATGCCAAGGTCGTCCGCCACCCGCGACACGATCTGTCGCGACGCTTTTTGCAACGCATCGCTCTCTTCCACAGTCACAAAGTTATTTTCAAAAAGCGTCCGCGCTTCGGCGTCCGAGAGGCCCAGCATCATCGCGTCCTGCACCAACACGCCTGGGATCAAGCGCTGCTGCGGGACCTGATTGAGCAAGATCACCTCGATGTCATTGCCTCGATAAAACGCCACCGTTTCCCGCAAGCCCGCCTCGAAATTTATCCGCGAGGTCGCCATGTCCACCGCCCCGCCATCAGCTGTATCGCGCAAAAACGCCTGTTCCAGAGGTCCATCATAGTCGCCCGTCACGTAAGACGTCCAGCGCCCCGCCAGTAGAACGGTGTCCACGTCGCTTGCGACGATGTCACGGGCAAGTGCCGTGGCAGCCGCATGACAGTGCTGACTGTCGCCGTCCTGCCGGGCAAGCCAGACACCGATGAGCGGCGGGCACGCGTTGCGCTGCGCCAGGTAGATCTGCGCGTTCAGCTCTTCATAGAAAAGTTCAAATCCGGCCAGCAACACATTGGCATGGCTGTCACCCGCAATCGCGATCGACCTCTCCGCCCCCTCAAGATCAAAGTAAAGACACAGCGGCAAAATCTGGTTGCCCGTGGAACTGGGACAGGCTTTCGGTTTTGGAAACTGTATTGTCTGCGCGTAGAGCTGATCCAGAAACGCCGACTTGCCCAGATTCAACCGGCTTTCAAACCCGTCGCTGAACTTACCCCAAAACCCGAATGTGGCAAACGCCGCGATGCCCAGAAGGGACGCACCCAAAAGCGGCTTGCGCGCGGGCAACATGCGCGGCGCCTTGCCGCGGAACGGCTGCTCCACAAAGGCCCAGGTCAAGTAGGCCAGCACCAGTGACGCCACCGCCAGACCCATCATCAAAGCAAGGTCCGGTTCATGCAGCGATTTAATCCGCGCAAATGCAAAGAGCGGCTGATGCCATAGATAGGCCGAATAACTGATAAGACCGACCCAGACCAACGGACCCAAAGACAAAAGCTTCGCAGTGTAACCGCCTGTTTTGCAAAACAGAATGATCAAACAAGTCCCCACCACCGGCACCAGCGTGTAAACAGACGGGAACGGGATGGTGCTGTCAAAAAACACCGCCGCATAGAGGATCATCGCCAGCCCAAGCCCAGCCAGCAGATCGCTGTTATAGGGCCCGCGCTTCAACACCGTAACGGCGCAGATCGACCCTGCCAAAAGCTCCCAGAAGCGTGAGGGTGTGAAGTAGAAATTCTGTTGCGGATAGGTGCGCCACCCCCATTCCGCCACCCCCAGCGACAGCGCCGCCAGCAGCCCTAACACAGCCAAATACTTGCCCCGCCCAAACGCCCCCAAGAGCGCCAGAACCAGCGGAAAGATCAGGTAATACTGCTCCTCGACCGCGAGGCTCCAGGTGTGCAAGAGCGGGCGCATATCGGCCGAGAGGTCAAAATAGCCCCCGTGTTCCAGGAAATGCACGTTGGAGATAAAGAGCACCGCGAAGGCCATACTGCGGGCATAGTCTTCAAAAGGATATGGTGGGATCCAAGCCCAGGCGAACGGAATGGTGGCCAGCAAAACCACAAACAGCGCGGGCAAAATCCGCCGTGCGCGCCGTTCATAAAAGCCCAGAAGCGTATAGGTCCCCGCCTCGCGCTCGGCGATCAGTATGGTGGTGATAAGGTAGCCCGAAATGACGAAAAACACGTCCACGCCCACGAACCCACCGCTCCAAAACGTGAGCCCCGCGTGAAACAGAATAACCGGCAGCACCGCCACCGCCCTCAGCCCGTCAATCTCTCGCCTGTACTGCACGCCCTACGCCTTTTGGTGTTTTGCCGGTTTATAAGAAGCACCCTGCAGCAAAACAAGAAAAGCCTCATGGTAATGGCGGCCATGGAAGACCCAAAGGTTCAAAGCCCAGCTTTGACCATGTATCGATCCCGCCCTCGGCTCTGCAACATAAGGCACAGCCCAAACGCTCCGCCCTCAGCATCTTGTAATCCCCCTCTCCGATCTTAATTTTCACGCAAGGCCCACCGGCCCACGCGACATCAGTTTTTTCAGGAGCCCCCACATGCCTCTCATGACCTCGCCGATCGATGGATCCCCTATGCAGGAGGTGGAACGCTACGGCGTCAAACTCGACATCTGCACGTCCTCGGGCGGTATCTGGCTGGACCGCGGAGAGCTTGAAAAAATCATCATGGCCATCCGTGAAGAGGCTTTGATGGATGGCGGTGTCTCCGCCGAAGATGCCTATAGCGACGTCCACTACCACGAACAGCCGCGCCGCGGCCGTCACGAACGCCCCAAGCGGCGCAAGCGCGAAAGCGTGTTCGAAAGCATCCTCGACATCTTTTGACACGGCACCGGGCGCAGGTTCACCGCGCGCCCGGGCCCTTGCGACACTGCGACCCGCCCGCCCGGGTCAGGGTTCGCTCCAGTAATGTTGATACCTGTCCCACAGTTTTTCCCCGACCAGGCAATCGTAGCTGGGCCCGGGTGTATATTGCGCCGGTATGACCTGCTCTTGCGGGGGTAAGCCGGCGATTTCCAGCACCAGCTTGCGCCGGACAGCCTCTTCAAAATCCTGCCAGTCTGTCACCGGGATCATGAAGGACCCCGGCCCCCCAATGACGCAGTTTCTGTAGTAAACATCCAGATCCTCGATATCCCAAAAACTGACAAACTCCTCATTGGTCATCAGCGGAAGCCCGTTGATCGTTATCGATTTCGACAGCACCGTGTCGCGCGCGGTCAAAACCGATCGGCCCTTGTTGTTAGGCCCGTCGCCTGACACGTCAATCACCCGGCGCAGCCCTTTGAAGGCGTTGTTGTCCATCATCAACCCGCCGAAAATCAACGCCTCGGAAATCGACGTGCGGCGCACCGAAAGGTCATAGCGCGTGGTCAGAATATCCGCCACTGCCTCCAGATCGGCCCGCGTTTCCAGAAGCGTCCAGTCGACGATGATCTCCTGCGTGCCGGCCCATTCGATATAGGTCAGCGCGATGCGTTGCAGCAGGCCCGATTGGATCGCGGTAAAGACCTCCTCTGACCGCAACGCGGCGGCATAGCCTTGCCTTTGGATCTCAAGCTCGTGCTCCGTCATCGAATGGGACACGTCGACCAGCAGGACCAGCTCCAGATCCACTTCCATGATGTCCGCTTTGACGGGCGTCGTCAGCAGCGCGGCCCAGAGGACGAGAGTAAGAGATGCTGCACCGGTCATGACCCTATCGGACCGCCAACCGGGCTTTTGCGTCAAGTCACAAACTGGATATCGGGTCGTTTACCGCCGGTTTTTCAAAAGATCTGCCTGTTATCGGACAGTTCAGCAAAAGAAAAAGCGCAGCCTAAACTGCGCTTTTTCAGATACGTGCTGATTTGAGCGAAAGATAAAATCTTAACGCTTGGAGAACTGGAAGCTCCGGCGCGCCTTGCGCTTACCGTATTTCTTCCGCTCCACCACGCGGCTGTCGCGGGTCAGGAACCCGGCCGCTTTCAGCGCACCGCGCAAGGACGGATCATAAAGCTGCAACGCTTTGGAAATACCGTGCTTGACCGCACCGGCCTGACCGGAAAGGCCACCACCCTTTACTGTGGCCATCACGTCGAACTGATCTTCGACACCAGCCACAGAGAACGGCTGACGCAGGATCATCTGCAACACCGGACGGGCGAAATACGCGTTCATTTCCTTGCCGTTCACTTCGACCTTGCCGGAGCCCGGCTTGATCCAGACCCGGGCCACGGCGTCCTTCCGCTTGCCCGTCGCATAGGACCGGCCAAACTCGTCACGCACCGGATCGCGGTTCACAATCTCTTCCACAACCGGGGCGTCCACGCCCTCAGCTACAGCTTCCAACCCTTCGAGGGATTTGATCTCTTCGGTCATCCTATCATGCCCTCGTGTTCTTGGAATTCATCGCCTTCACATCCAGCACGTCGGGCGATTGCGCCTCGTGGGGATGCTCGGAACCGGCATAAACCCGCAGGTTTGTCATCTGGCTACGGCTCAGGCGGTTGCCCGGCAGCATGCGCTTGACGGCCTGCATGACCACGCGCTCAGGATGCGCGCCTTCCAGGATCTGACCCGTGGTGCGGGATTTGATCCCACCCGGGTAGCCTGTGTGCCAGTAATTCGGCTTGTCGCGTTTCTTACCCGTCACCTGCACCTTTTCGGCGTTGATGACGATCACATTGTCGCCCATATCCATGTTGGGCGTGAATGTTGCCTTATGCTTGCCGCGCAAGCGCATGGCGACGATCGACGCAAGACGGCCCAAAACAACGCCCTCGGCGTCGATCAGGATCCACTTCTTGTCGATGTCCGCCGGAGTGGCAGAATAGGTTTTCATCTTGCTTACCTTCTGGGGTATCATTGACCTGCGCTTTCTACAGCATGGCCGCGCATAGTCAACACGGGTAAACGGGTAATAATTTCAACAAAACAATGACTTATAAAATAGGTATTATTTTACCCCATAATTTCACGCCCTTTGAGACGCAACCTTCATTCATCGCCCGGCGCGGAATCAAGGGCGTAGCCTGCCGCGCCTTCGCCTGGCCCCACCCAGGGCCTGGCGAACGTGCGAGGTCAGCGCATTGCCCTCCTATTCAGCGGGACACAACGATAAAGCGCGGCTATTCGAAGGTCAGGATCGCCAGACCGGGGCCAGCCAAAGCCGCTATGTCAGACCGTGAACGCCCATGATCCTCCCAGACCCTATCGTTATTGGCCCATTCCTCGCCGGCCTCATCCTCTTCGCCCTCTCCACCGCGATCGGCATGTGGCAAGTCGCCAAGATCATCCAGATCCGCGAGGCAAAACACGAACTCAAGCAAGGCTCTGCCGGGTTCCTACGCTCCATCTCCGGCTGGTCGGTCATTTTCATCTGGTTCGGCCTCGTCTGGTTTGCCGCCACCATCATCGGCGATTGGGGCGCCACGGGTGACCTGCAAGGCGCCATCGACCGCGGCTGGATCCGCTTCCGGATCCTGCTGGAAATCCTCGCCGCCCTGGCGGAGAGCGATTGATGGTCTCCGCCGCTCCTCCCGGTGTCGCGCAAAGCGCTCTGCAATGCCCCAAATGCGCGGGCCAAAGCGCCTTTGACCCGGGCACAGGTGGCCTTACCTGCGGCAGCTGCGGCCATGTCCGCGATCTTTCACACCCCGATGATGCCGACGCCCATATCGAATACGGCTACGACCCCACCGCCCCGGAAGAGGAGCCCGCCTCCCGACCAGACACGCTTGAACATCACTGCGCAACCTGCGGGGGACGCGTAATTTTCACCGGTCAGAAACTGTCTGAGGCCTGCCCCTATTGCGACGGCGCGGTGGTCCTCTCCCAACCCGTGGACGGCTACGACACCATGGCCCTCATCCCCTTTTCCGTGGATGCCCCCGCCGCCCAAATCTACGCCCAATCCTGGGCCAAATCCCGCATCGCCGCCCCTTCAGACCTTGCCGACCACGTCGAACCCGCCCGCGTCGCAGGCCTTTATGCCCCATTCTGGACCTTCGACAGCCGAGAGGCCGTCTCCTACTGGGCCAAATACACCACCGGCTCCGGCGACAACAAACGCACCCACAACGTCTCAGGCGCCATGACGATCAATTTCGACGATCTTCTGGTGCCGGCCTCCCCCCACGTGACGCCTCTGATCCGGGACGGCATTCTCCACGAATTCGATCCATCCGAACTGCGGTCCTATCGGGCAGGCTACCTGGCAGGGTTTGCCGCCGAACGCCATCACATGACCGTCGCCCGCGGCCTCGAATCCAACCGCAAAGACAAGCGCTTGCTGATCCGCAACCGGATCAAGCATCACATCAACCGCTCTCGCGTGCATTCCATCACATTCCGCACCGACACCACCGGCATCCACTACCGCCGCATCCTGCTGCCCGTCTGGATCCTGCATTACAGCTACGCGGGCAAACCCTACAAAATCGTCGTCTCCGGCATCAACGGCCGCACCTTCGGCGAACGCCCCTTCTCTAAATGGAAACTGGCGGGCTATTCCGCATTGATCAGCGCCGCCGTCATCGGTTTCGGCCTCTTCTGGGGGGCCGCGGGATGGCTTTGAAACTGCGCCCCTTTGAGCCGCAAGACCTGAATGATTTCAGCACTCTACATTCCGACCCTAAAGTCATGCAAGACCTCGGCGGCCCCATCACCCGCGCGGCTGCGGAGGAAAAGCTCGAAGGTTAGATCACCGCCCACAGCACCCATGGCTACGCCCGCATGGCCGTCTTCGATGGCGCCGGTTTCGCGGGCTATGTGGGCGTGATGCATCACGACGGGGCGAACCATCCGCTGGGCCCCCACGATGAGATCGGCTGGCGGCTTTTGCCGACCTTCTGGGGCAAAGGCATCGCGCTTCAGGCCGCCCGGCGCACCCTGTTTGACGTGTTTGACCGCGTGGGCTTGCCACATGTGCTCGCCTACACCACGGCCACCAACCTGCCCTCACAGGCCGTCATGACCCGCCTTGGCATGACCCGCAGACCGGACCTGGATTTCGAAGAACACTACCCACCCATCGGTATCTGGCAGGGCCACACTTGGCGCATCAGCGCTTCAGATCACCGCGCAGGCGGAATGGAATAGGTCATCGACGCCCGCGCCACCGGATCACCGCCCCCGTCCGAGAAAACCAGCACATCGCCCACTGCCAAAACACGTCCCAGTTTCAGAAGCTTACAACGCGCAATTAAATCCTTGCCACCCTCCGGCTTGCGCATGAAATCCACCGAGGACGACGTCGTCACCGCCAACACCTCCGGCCCCGTCATCGCCATCACGGCCATGTAAACCGCCACATCCGCCAGTGCAAAGATCGACGGCCCCGACACCGTGCCGCCCGGGCGTAAATGCTGCTCTCCCACCTTGAGCCGCACCGTGATTTCCATCTCGTCCAATTCCTCGATGGCAAACTGCCCCGCGACCTGCCCGAAGACCTGATCAATCAGCGCCATCACGTCATCCGCATTCAGTTTCAGCGGCATGCTTTCCCCTTCTCAAACTTGCGCGTAAAAGGGTGATCACAGCGTGCATGGAGAGACAAGATGGCAATTCTGGAACGTCACGACGAAAACGGCATCGCCCATCTGCGCCTGAACGCGCCGGAGCGGCTCAATGCGCTCTCAGACGCCATGCTGGCCGAACTGCAATCCACCTGCGACGCGCTAAAAGAAGACCGCTCCATCCGCGCTGTCATCCTCTCTGGCGAAGGAAAGGCCTTTTGCGCCGGTCACGACCTCAAGGAAATGACCCAAGGCCGCCAATCAGAGGACGGCGGCAAAGCTTATTTCGCCGATCTTTTCACCCGCTGCGCCCGTGTGATGACGTCAATCCGCAAACTGCCCCAACCTGTGATCGCGGCCCCTCACGGCATCGCCACCGCCGCTGGGTGCCAACTGGTCGCCTCCTGCGATCTGGCGGTCGCAGCGGAGGGCACCAAATTCGGCGTCAACGGCGTCAATATCGGCCTTTTCTGCTCTACCCCCATGGTTGCTCTCAGCCGAAATATCCCGCGCAAACAAGCGTTTGAGATGCTGACCACGGGCGAATTCATCAACACGGATCGCGCGCAGGCCCTCGGGCTGATCAACCGCGCCGTTCCCCATGAAGAGCTCGAAAAAGCGGCCCACGACCTCGCCGAAACCATCGCCTCCAAACTCGCCTCCGCGGTAAAAACCGGCAAGGAAGCCTTCTACAACCAGCTCGAAATGGGCCTTGATGCCGCCTACGACTACACCCGCGACGTGATGGTCGAAAACATGATGGTCAAAGACACCGAAGAGGGCATCAACGCCTTCATCGAAAAACGCCCGCCCGAGTGGACGCAATGACAGACACGCTCCACATCGTCGGCGGCGGCATGGCCGGATCCGAGGCCGCCTGGCAAGCCGCACAAATGGGCGTGCCGGTCGTGATCCATGAAATGCGCCCCAAGGTCGAAACCTTTGCCCACCGCACCGGCGATCTGGCCGAAATGGTCTGCTCCAACTCGTTCCGCTCCGATGATGACGAACAAAACGCCGTGGGCCTTCTGCATTGGGAAATGCGCGCCGCCGGTGGCCTGATTATGGAAATGGCCGACGCGCATCGCTTGCCCGCAGGCGGCGCACTGGCCGTCGACCGCGATCCTTTCGCCCGCGCCGTTACCGACCGCCTCAAATCCCACCCCCTGATCACCATTCAAGAGGGTGAAGTACCCGCCCTACCCCCTTCAGGACATTGGATTTTCGCCACCGGCCCACTCACCTCAACCGCCCTGGGCGCGGCCATCGCCGAAGAAACCGGCACAGACGCGCTCGCCTTTTTCGACGCCATAGCCCCCATCCTCTATTACGACAGCATCGACATGTCCCGCGCCTGGATGCAATCCCGCTACGACAAGGGCGAGACGGAAGAAGAGCGCACCGCCTACCTCAACTGCCCCATGGACCGCGACCAGTATAAGAAAAAATTATTTTTACCATTGCTTGTTTTCTCAACGATCTAATTTTTATTCCAATAGGCGATCGCGCTTATATATTGATGCGCTTATCAGCGCGAGAGTTGGAAAAATTATT
>JBCCCZ010000045.1:0-18172 GCA_039033255.1 Pseudomonadota bacterium | reverse complement strand
TCATGTGGGGGCCAGCCCCCACACCCCCGGAGTATTTACGGCCAAAAAGAAGCAAAATCTGCCGCGCTTTTTCCGGACTCAAATGACGACTGTCGGACGCAGGATGGCGGATGCGTCCTGACGTCGATTGAGCGTGGCCCGAAACGGGTGACGCCCGAGGTTTTGGCGCAATAAGCGCTGTCCTAGTACTGCGTTGTGATTCATACTGCGGCTCAATCAGCGGCATAAGCGGAGCGATGGCACATCATGGGGGTTCGCACAGACATCTGTTGGCTTTGGCTGATCCTTCTGATGTGTGCTTTTTCAACTGTCTGTCCGGCCTCAAGCAGGGCCCAGGACTGGGCCACCCGTGACCTGTGCCTGATGGACGAAGCGAAGGTGCATGAAGATATCTTCGCCCCTGATTTCTATGCCCGCATGCAAAGCCGTGCCGCGCAAATCCCCAACGCAGTGGGGCGCTATTGGCGGATCACGTCGCCCGATGGCGCGGTCTCCCATCTGTGGGGGACAATGCATTCGAGCCTGCCGCTTATCCTGCGCCTGCCGGATCAGGTGGAACGCGATATTGAGGCCGCGCGGATCATTGCCACGGAAACCGACTACACCCAGCAGACGCGCGCCGATCTTACGCGCGCCTACACCTCCTTTGATCGCTACCGCAGCGAGACCCAGATGTCGGTGCAGCAGATGGAACTGCCCGACAGCCTTCTGACCTGGACCAAGGATCGGCTGAAGGGTCTGGGATGGGGCGAGGAGGCGTTTGATTATCTCTCTCCTGCGGCGGTGGCGGAATTGATGCTGGGCGATCCGTGCAGTGACTTCAATGCCGGCATCTACCCGATCCAGGATGACCGTATTCAGATGCTGGGCGAGATCGCAGGCGCAGAGGTGCTGAGCCTGGAAGAGCCGCGCGCCTTGTTCAAAAAGGTGAATGATCCCAGCAACCTGTGGCTGACCCGTTCGATGATCGCGGTCTATGCCAATTACCTCAACCCTGATGTAACCAAGGAGGCCCTGTCGACCGGTTACGCGCTTTATCTGCAAGGCCGGATCGGAGAGATGATGGCATGGGACGAGACATATTTTGCGCAGACCTATCCTGATGAGGGGCTGGATTGGTTGCGTCGCACCAATGACTATCTGCTGCGCGAACGCAATGAGGGGTTTTTGTCGACCGCCATGGATGACCTGCGTGAGGGGGGCGTTTTCATGGCTGTGGGCACCTACCATCTTCCCCAAAGCTACGGCTTGATTGAACTGTTGCGCGGGGCCGGGTTCACCGTAAGCCGCGTGCCGTTGGAGGGGGAACGGTCGGAATGAATTCCACCCGCGATCTTGAGGCGCTCATCGATATGATGGCGAAGCTTCCGGGATTGGGGCCGCGGTCGGCGCGGCGAGCCGTGCTGCATCTTATCCGTAAGCGCGAATTGCTGTTGACGCCGCTGGCGGATCAGTTGACCCGCGTGGCCGCCACGGCGCGGGAATGCCGGATTTGCGGCAATATAGCAACCGAAGAGGTGTGCGATATTTGTCTGTCGGAAAAACGCGCCAATGGGGAGTTGTGCGTGGTGGAAGATGTGGCTGATTTATGGGCCATGGAACGGGCGGCGGTGTTCAAAGGGCGTTACCACGTATTGGGCGGCACGCTGAGCGCGTTGGATCAGGTGGGTCCGGAGCAACTGCGCATTCCTCAGCTGGTGGAGCGGGTTCGGACAGAAGAGATCAAAGAGGTGATCCTCGCGCTCAATGCCACGGTCGATGGCCAGACGACAGCGCATTACATTGCCGATCAATTGGAAGATCATGTGGCGCTGACGTCGCTTGCACAGGGGGTGCCGATCGGCGGAGAACTGGATTATCTGGATGATGGCACGATCAGTGCCGCGCTCAGGGCCCGTAAAAGCCTGTAGATAACCAAGTCTCAAGCGGCCTTTTTTTGCCGCCTGAGCCAGTTCACGAATGCCTTCGCGGCAGGCCGCATCACGCCCGGTCTGGTCACGATGTGGTAGCCTGTGTCACCTGTGTCGCGGAAGAGCACCCGAAGGTTGCCCGCGCGCACATCGGCCTCGACCGATGACATGGCGGTGCTGATCACCCCTTGACCCGCGCGGGCGCCATCCAGCATCAGATTGCCGGGAACGTGGATGATCCGCTTGACCTTGGTTTGCGTCACCCCGTGTTTGCGCAGCCAGTCGGCGGATTCATTTGTGCCCAGTTCCTGCAACCATGGCAGATCGAGAAGATCGCAGGGATCGGCGATCACGCGGTCGGCCACCAGCGCGGGCGCGGCAGTGATGACGATGTCGGTCGGCACCAGCATTTCCGACGTGAGCCCAGCCCAATTGCCTGCGCCAAACCGTAGCGCGAGGTCAAACCCGCCCGGGCCCGGATCGGTGAGCTCGGCCGACGGGTTCACCATCAGATCAATGCCGGGATGTTTGTCCTGAAAATCCATGAGCCGAGGCATGAGCCAAGTCATCGCGAAAAGCTGTGTTGTGGAGATGTGGAGAGGGCGTTCGGCATCCGCGCCTGTCAGCGTCGCCACGGTGCGGTCGATGACGCCGAAGCCTTCGGTCAGCGCCTCGGCCAGTTGCGTGCCTTCCGCCGTCATTTCAAGCGCGCGGGAGGTGCGGTTGACGAGGGTCAGATTCATATGCGCCTCAAGGCTGCGGATTTGTTGGCTGATCGCGGCGTGGCTGACGCCGAGCGCATCGCCCGCCTTGGACACAGAGCCAGTGGCGGAAAACGCAGCGAAAGCGCGGAGAGACGACAGCGGGGGCAGGTTGCGCCAATCCATTTTATGTAATCCTGACTTACATTTCAGATTTATTCCTGTCTCGCAAAAAATCGCGTGTAGCACAATATTGTTGAGCAGAAAGATAAATCGAAAGGGTTCAACCATGTATGACGCATTTTTCAATACTTTCATGAATGCCACGTATCAGCGGCTTCACCGCCCTGTCGGTCAACCGTCTCATTGGCGCAGGTCGGAGCGGTTCGACAATCGCGAGAACGCGGAACTGGAAGCCCATGTGATGGGGCGGCGCACGTAAGCTGGGCGCAAGACCGACCCCATCGGCAAAGACCGCGCGGTGCTCTCCCGGCCGCGCGGTCTTTTTTCGTGTTCAGCCACGGTTCAAGGGATGTTCGGACGTCTACGTCTGGCAATCGGACACCATCGCCCTATATCCGTAACACGTGCGAGAGGTGACACCGGCCTTCCCTGGAAACGCGCGAACAGGACGGGAAGGCCGGTGCCCGATCGAAAGCAAGCAAGCCCACTTAACGATCGTTTCTGCATCCGCGACCCGCATGAACTGCCGGGGGTCCTCCCACAACCCGGTACGGGGCCACGGTGCTTAATCTGCTGACGCCAAACCACAAGAATGCGCCACCCGAAGGCGGCAATAACCCTATGATTGTGACACGTCGGCACAGAGTAAATCTGCAACTGTCGGTGTCTGGCGCGTAAACTCATTTTGTGGCGAGCGCGTGCGTTTGTCTACAGCAAGGTTTGCCGCACCCAGGAAAAAACCCTCATTTTCTGAAATTTGGTTTGTATTTCGAACCGATAAGGCCTGCGGATCGTTGCTTAATTTACGTGTCTGCCTTGCCACGGAAACTTGCCTTGACGGGTTTGGGGCGGTCGCGGCACGGTTCGGGTGATGATGTGCCGCGTTGTTCTGATCCTGCTTTGCCTGCTGTGGGGCCCCGCTGCGCGCGGGGAGGGCGCTGTGCATGCGTCGATGGAGCTGCATCTGGTTCTGGCCTTCGATGTTTCGGCCAGCGTGAATGATGCCGAATTTGCCTTGCAGCGCGATGGAACAGCAGAGGCATTTCGCAGCTTCAATGTGCGCGCGGCGATCGAGGGCGCGCCCGGCGGTGTGGCGGTGTCGATTGTGCAGTGGTCGTCCATCGCGCAGCAGGCGCAGGGGCTGGCTTGGGCGCATTTGGAAACACCTGAGGACATCGACCATTTCGCCGACCAGGTTGCGGCCATGCCGCGACGGCTGCCTGGGGGCGGCACAATGATCCATGCAGGGTTGAGGTTTGCTGCGGAGATGTTTGTCACTGCCCCGGGCACGGCGCGCCGGCAGGTGATTGATCTGTCGGGCAATGGGCGCACGGATGATGAAGCGGCCTTGCTGGAGGTGCGTGATCGGTTGAACCGTCAGGGGATCGTGATCAACGCTTTGGCGGTGGAGGAAGATCACCGCGATTTGACGCGGTATTTCAGCCGCGTGGTGATTGGCGGGCCGGGGGCATTTGTCGAAACGGCGGATGATTTCCCCGTCTTCGCCAAAGCGATTGAGCGGAAACTGTATCGGGAAATCAACGGGCCTTCCTATGCGGGCTTGCAGCCTTAGATGGCGAGGTCGAGGGCCGCGCTGAGCAGGGTTTTGGCGTAGGGGGTTTCAGGCGCGTTGAAGACTTGCGCGGCAGTGCCCAGTTCGACGATGTCGCCGTCTTTCATCACAGCAACTTCGTGGCTCATGGCGCGCACGACGTTGAGGTCGTGGCTGATGAAGAGATAGGCGAGTTTGTACTTTTCCTGAAGCTGCCGCAGCAGGTCGACAATTTGCACCTGCACGGTCATGTCGAGCGCAGAGGTGGGTTCATCGAGCACCACCAGTTTCGGGCGCAGGATCATGGCCCGTGCGATGGCGATGCGCTGGCGCTGGCCGCCGGAGAATTCGTGGGGGTAGCGGTCCATCGTAGCGGGGTCGAGATCGACCTCACGCATCACTTCGGCCACCAATTCGCGTGTGGGGCGCCCGCCGGGGTTGCCATGCACGCCCAAGCCCTCGGCGATGATCTGTTCGCAGGTCATGCGGGGGGACAGCGATCCGAATGGATCTTGGAATACGATCTGCATGTCGGCACGGCGGCGGCGCAGTTCGCGCGTGGACCATTCCGACATGTACTGCCCTTCGAACTTGATCCCGCCTTGGGATGCGATGAGTTGCATCACAGCCATGGCGAGCGTCGTTTTGCCCGACCCGCTTTCGCCGACGATACCCAAGGTTTCGCCTTCGCGGACGCGCAGCGTGGCTTCATTGACGGCCTTTACGTGACCGACCGTGCGTTTCAACAGGCCTTTTTGGATGGGGAACCAGACCCGCAGTTTTTCCGTCTCGACCAGTGGCTTGGCGTCTTGGGGCACCGGAACCGGTTCGCCATCCGGCCGCGCACCAATGAGCTTTTTGGTATACTCGTGTCGCGGGTTTTTGAAGATGTCGCTGGTCGGGCCTGCCTCGACCACGTCGCCGTCTTTCATCACGCAGACCTTGTTGGCGAAGCGTTCCACGATGGTGAGGTCATGGGTGATGAACAAAAGCCCCATGCCCTCTTCGCGCTGGATCTTTGCCAGCAGTTCTAGGATCTGCGCCTGGATGGTTACATCAAGCGCCGTGGTGGGTTCGTCCGCGATAAGGATGTCGGGTTTGTTGGCCAGCGCCATGGCGATCATGACGCGCTGGCGCTGCCCACCTGAGAGCTGGTGGGGATAGGAGGTGAGGCGCGCCTCCGCGTCGCGGATGCCCACCATGTCGAGGAGTTCGATGATGCGTTGGCGAGCGGCGTCATCGACAAGGCCCTGGTGGAGCGCGAGGCTTTCGCGGATCTGCTTTTCCAGCGTGTGGAGGGGATTGAGTGACGTCATCGGCTCTTGGAAGATGAAGCTGATATCATTGCCGCGGACGTCGCGAAGATCGGCCTCCGATGCGCCGATCATTTCTCGGCCCTGATAGGTGACCGATCCGCCCACGCGGGCAGCGGCAGGTTGCAGGTTCACCGTGGACAGCGCCGTCATCGATTTGCCCGAGCCGCTTTCGCCCACAAGCGCGATGGTCTCACCTCGGTCGACAGAAAAGGACACGCCGCGCACACAGGGCACATCCTGCCCTTCCTGCCGGAACGTGACGGTCAGGTCTTTGACGTCCAGCAGGCTCATTCGAAGGTCTTTCTGGGGTCAAATGCGTCCCGCACACCTTCGAAGATGAAAACCAGAAGGGACAGCATGATGGCAAGGGTGAAAAACGCGGTGAAGGCCAGCCACGGGGCCTGCAGGTTTTGTTTGGCCTGCAGCGTCATCTCACCCAGAGAGGGGGCGGAGGAGGGCAGGCCGAAGCCCAGGAAATCAAGCCCTGTCAGAGTGCCGATGGTGCCGGTGATGATGAAGGGCAGGGAGGTGACGGTGGCCACCATCGCATTGGGCAGCATGTGGCGGAACATGATGGTGAAATTGGACACGCCAAGCGCCTTTGCGGCGCGGACATATTCGAGGTTGCGGGCGCGCAGAAATTCAGCGCGCACCACGCCCACCAGTGCCATCCATCCAAAGAAGACGAGGATGGCCACCAGTAACCAGAAACTTCGCGGCAGGATCGCAAACAGGATAATGATCACGTAAAGCGATGGCGTGGCGGCCCAGATTTCAATGATGCGTTGGAAGATCAGATCGGTGAGGCCGCCGAAATACCCTTGCACCGCACCTGCGAAAACGCCGATCACGCTGCATAGGAACGTCACGATCAACGTGAACATCACCGACAGGCGGAAGCCATAGATCACCCGGGCCAGCACGTCGCGTTTTGTGCCATCCGTGCCCAGCCAGTTTTGTTCATTGGGCGGCAAGGGGGCCGCGCCGGGGCGGTCAACGGGGGTGTCGAAGCTATAGGGAATAAGCGGCCAAAGTGTCCAACCCTTTTCAATATCTGAGCCGTCCACAACGCCGTCGGCGGCGTCCAGGGTAATGCCTTCTGGATCGTCAAAGCAGTCGATCAACCCGCCCGACACAATCAGGCATTCAACCTCTGGATCGGAATACACCGCCTCTGTCCGGAAATCGCCGCCGAAGGTTGTTTCCGGGTAGAAATTGAAAATGGGGGTGTAATAGTCGCCCCGGTATTGGACGAGAATGGGTTTGTCATTGGCAATGAACTCTGCTGGCAGTGTGATCAGCATGAGCATGGAAAAAATGATGAGCGACCAAAAGGCCCGGCGATTGGCCTTGAAGTTACGCCAACGGCGTTGGTTGATGGGAGAGAGCGCCATCTGCCTCAGCCCTGCCGCGTTTCAAAGTCGATGCGGGGGTCGACGAGGACATACATCAGATCGCTCAGAATGTTCACCAGGAGGCCGATCATGCCAAACAGGAAGAGCGTGCCGAACATGACCGGATAGTCACGACTGATCGCGGCTTCAAATCCCAGACGGCCCAGCCCATCGAGGGAGAATATCGTCTCAATCAGCAGTGACGCGCCGAAGAAAACGCCGATGAAGACAGCAGGGAAACCGGCGATGACGATCAGCATCGCATTGCGGAAAATATGGCCATAGAGCACGCGCGCCTCTGACACGCCCTTGGCGCGGGCGGTCATGACATACTGCTTGCGGATTTCGTCGAGAAAAGAGTTTTTCGTCAGCATCGTCAGGAAAGCGAAGGCAGAGATGGTGGAGGCCGTCACCGGCAGGATGATATGCCACAGATAGTCCAGCACTTTACCGATCAATGTCAGCTCCGCGAAATTGTCCGATGTCAGGCCGCGCAACGGAAAGATCTGAAAGTAACTGCCGCCTGCGAACAGCACCACGAGCATAATGGCAAACAGGAATGCCGGGATGGCATAGGCCGCGATGATGATGCCTGACGTCCAACTGTCATATCGGGTGCCGTCATGGACGGCCTTGCGGATGCCCAGTGGTATGGAAATCAGGTAGGCGATGACCGTGGACCAAAGGCCCAGCGTGATTGACACAGGCATTTTTTCAAGCACCAGGTCGGTCACTTCGATGGACCGAAAATAGCTTTCGCCGAAATCGAACCGCATATAGCTCCACATCATGTCGACAAAACGTTCCAGCGGCGGTTTATCCAGCCCGTACTGCGCGCGCAGCTCATCAATGAATTCCTGCGGCAGCCCGCGCGCGCCCGCATAGGCGCTGTCGTTGTTTTCCTGAAGGGTGGCATCTTCGGCCCCGCCGGAAAAGCCAGCGAAGACATCGCCTTCGCCCTGCATCTCGGCGATGATCTGTTCCACCGGCCCGCCGGGCACAAATTGCACCAGGGCAAAATTGATCACCATGATCCCGAACAGCGTCGGGATGATGAGCAGCAATCTTCGCAGGATGTAGGCACCCAAAAGCGGATCCTTTCCTTTGTGGTGATCCGGTTACTTCAGAGCGCCGGAAGCCTTCAATGCAGCTTCCTTTTCAGGGTTCACCCACCAGAAGTCCAGCGTGCCGAGGGAGAAAGGCGGGATCGTTTCGGGATGTTCATACATGTCCCAATAGGCCGCCCAATGATTGGGTTTGAACCCTTGGGGCACAACGATGAATTCGTGGCGCAGCGCGCGGTCCAGCGCGCGGATGGTCATTTCTTCCTCTTCTCGGCTTTCGGTCAGCAGAGAGGCGTTGATAATCGCGTCCACCATCGGGCTGGCGAGCCCTGCGGGGTTGAAGAGCGAAAACTCTGCCGCCTCTGAGCCAAGCCGTTGGAGAAGGCCAGTGCCGGTGCCCAGCAGGGCTGGGTAGCCATCAAGCACGAGATCATAATCGCGGTCCCGTTCGCGGTTGCTGTACTGGGCCGGGTCAACCACCTCTAACGTGGCCGCGACACCCATGGACTTGAGGTTCACGACGAAGTTTTCCACCAGTGCGCGGCCGGTTGGGGAACTGGAGGAATTGAACAGGAAGTTGATGGTGAGTGGCTCACCGGCGGCATTGGCGAGCGCGCCATCGCTGCCCACGGTCCAGCCTGCCTCTTCAAACAGGCGCAGGGCCGCGCGCAGATTTTTGCGGGAGGTCAGGCGATCGGGGTCGGAGACATGCGGTGTCCAAGGTTCTTGGGTAAAGATCTCTTCCGGCACAACGTCGCCCAGTGATTGTAGGAAGGCCAGTTCATCGCCCGTCGGAAGGTCCGCGGCCTCCATCACTGTGCCGTTGGAAAATGATTTTTGCTGGGCATGCAGGCCATAGAGCAGGGATTTGTTGGTCCATTCGAAATTATAGGCCAGCGCAATGGCCTGGCGGACGCGTTTATCTTGCAGTGCGTCGCTGCCCAGGTTGAAGACAATACCGTTCATCGAAGGCGGCGTGCCATCGGGCAGTTCTTCACGCACGACGTCACCCCGATTGAGGGCGGGGAAATCATAGTCGCTGGCCCAGCGTTTGGGATCGCTTTCGGTGCGATAGGTCACTTCGCCGGCCTTGAACGCTTCAAAACCTGCCGTGGAGTCGGCAAAGTATTCCAGGCGGATACGGTCGATATTGTGGCGCCCTCGATTGATGGGCAGGTCTTTGCCCCAGTAATCAGGGTCCCGCGCGTAAACGATGGAGCGATTCACATCCACGGTGTCGACCCTGTATGGGCCAGAGCCCGGCGATATCTCCAACCGGCTTTGATCAAGCTTCGCACCGGTTTCTTCGTACCATTTCTTCGACCAGACGGGCACATTGCCCACTTGGTCGATCAGTGACCTGCGTGAAATGTCAGGGGCGAAGTAGAATTTGATGGTGTGATCATCGATCACCTCCGCCTTGGGGATGCGTTTGCGCACGGCCTCGGCGTAGGACCGAAGGCCCTCATTCAAGAGAAGGTTGTGGCTGAAGAGCACGTCATGCGCCGTTAGGGGGGTGCCGTCCGAAAAACGCGCCTCGGGGCGCATGTGGAAGATGACCCAATCCTTCGTTTCAGGGTATTCGACCGTGTGCGCCAAAAGTCCATATTGTTCGCCGTAGACATCAGCGGGGGCAGAGCCACCGGTTGGCGCATCCCCCAAAAGGCTTTCATACATAATCGTCGACAGCGCGCCGGACCGGCCCTTGCGCGTGTAGGGGTTCATGGAATCAAACGTTCCGGACACGGCAATAGAGATTTCCCCGCCCTTGGGTGCGTCCGGGTTCACATAGTCGAAATGCGGGAAATCGGCGGGATATTTCAGATCGCCGAAAAACGAATAGCCATGGCTTTCGATCATTGGCACGTCAGAGGGTTCTTCTGACAAAGCGGCTTGGGACATGAGGGCGGCGATACTTAGCCCGGCGAAGGCCATGAAGGTGATGCGGCGTGACATTCGGCCCATGCTTATCCGGGCCGCCTTTGCCCGGGTTTTTTCAAGCAGCATTCTTGCCGTCCTCCTCACATTTCACTCACGGCTCACTGAAATGTGCAGGCCGTGTGATTTAGCTAAGGCCGCAGCCGCACGATATTCAAGCGCTGACCGCAGGTTTCTTTGAAATATGGCATCACAAACGCGAAAGGCCACTCTTGCAGGTGCAGGAGCGGCCTGAACTACTTTTTAAAGCGTGACGCTACTGGTTTGTGCTTTGTAGGAAGGCGATCAGATTGGCGCGGTCAGTTGCCTTTTTCAGGCCCGCAAAGGCCATCGTTGTGCCCGGGGCAAAGCCTGATGGACTGGCCAGAAACTGATCGAGGTTTTCAGGCGTCCAGGTTTCGGCCACGGCGACCAGATTTCCCGAATATCCAAACCCGTCAGCCGATCCCACCGCACGATCCACGACGCCGTGCAGATATGGACCTGTACCATTGGCGCCCACATCAAGCTGGTGACAGGCCTTGCATTTGTTGAACACCTTTTCGCCTTTGCCCGCATCTGCGGAGGCGAACAACTCTTCGAATGTGGGGCCTTCTTCAGCCGCCACATCCGTCGCATCGTCCACGCCGGTGTCGATGACATAACCCTGAACGTGATCGTCCCCGTGACCATGTCCGGCCCCGTGATAGATCAGCTCTGCTGCAAACTTTCCCAAAAGAAGAACCAGAAGCGATCCACAGAACGCGCCGGTCAGCTTGGTGAAGGTCATTGTGTCAACCATCGGACACTCCCTTGCTTTCTTCTACGAATGGACTATGCGCATATCAGGCCGTCGCGCAAGACGTTGCGCCCGCGACCAATCGACCGATCCGACTGTTTTGGTCGGGAAGACTATGAAGGGTGACCATGACTGATCGCATCGCATTCCAAGGCGAGCTTGGGGCCTATTCCCATCAGGCCTGCCGGGAGGCTTATCCGAAGCTGGAGCCGATGGCCTGCCGCACTTTCGAGGATGCGATTGAAGCAGTGCGTAGTGGGGCCGCCGCCCTGGCGATGTTGCCGGTGGAAAACTCCACCTTTGGTCGCGTGGCCGATATTCATCATCTGTTGCCGCAGTCGGGGCTTTACATCGTCGATGAGGCGTTTGTACGGGTGAGGATCACGCTGCTGGGCGTTCCGGGCACGACACTGAGCGACGTGACCCACGCGATGAGCCACACGATGCTTCTGGGTCAATGCCGGGCATTTCTGAGCAAGCATGGCATTCAGCGTGTCACCGGCGCCGATACGGCCGGATCGGCGAAACAGGTCGCAGAAGATGCCCGTCCCGAGCAGGCGGCGCTGGCCAGTGAACTGGCGGGGGAGATTTACGGCCTCGACGTGCTGGCGCGGGACATCGAGGATGAGGGCAACAACACCACGCGGTTTCTGGTGATGTCATCCAATCCCAATTGGCAACAGCGCGCGAAGCCCGGTGGCAAGATGATGACCACTTTTGTCTTTCAGGTGCGCAACATTCCCGCCGCGCTTTATAAGGCGATGGGCGGATTTGCCACCAACGGGGTCAATATGACCAAGCTGGAAAGCTACATGGTGGGCGGGCTCTTTACCGCCACGCAGTTTTATTCCGATATCGAAGGCCATCCTGAGGATGCAAGCGTCAAGCTGGCATTGGAGGAGTTGGAGTATTTCACCGATAATGTGACGATGCTGGGTGTGTATCCAGCCGATCCTGAGCGGGATTGATCGCAAAAACCGGGTGGGCTCAACTGTTCTGGGATCGAGGGCTTCGGCCTGCCGCATCGGCTGAAATATAATCAACCATTTGAAATCATTTACTAATGGCGGAAATCCCATCACGCCGCAATCGCGAAACCGCGACCTGAGATCACGGAATCGCGCGTCGGGGTGAGCGGATCTTCACGTCGTCGGGCGTTTCGTTGCACTGCGCGTTTCGCCCCCCAATTTGTTGGTCATGCAAGGCGGCAAAGGCCGGCTTCGCAATAAACACACTGAATACACACAGAGGCTTACAAAGGAGGCCAAAACAATGACATTTTTGAAACTGACGGCCATCGCAGCTTTCACCGCAATTCCGGTTGTCGCAACCGTGGCAGACACCAACACCCAGATTTTCCCGCAGCATGTGGAACTGAGCGTCGATGAACGCAGCAACCACATCGCGGAGCTGAGCCAAGGCGAACGCGGCCACTACATCGCGGAACTGAGCGTCGATGAGCGGTCCAACCAGATCGCAGAGTTGAGCGTTGATGAGCGGTCCAACCAGATCGCAGAGCTGAGCGTTGATGAGCGGTCCAACCAGATCGCAGAGCTGAGCGTTGATGAGCGGTCCAACCAGGTCGCAGAGCTGAGCGTTGATGAGCGGTCCAACCAGATCGCAGAGTTGAGCGTTGATGAGCGGTCCAACCAGATCGCAGAGCTGAGCGTTGATGAACGGTCCAACCAGATCGCAGAGCTGAGCGTTGATGAACGCACACACGTGATCGCGGGTTTCGATCCGAAAGAGCGCAAGAATCAAATCGGTTGATCCCCCCGTCAACCGAACGGGTGCCACATACCCCCCGGGGCGCCCCCTAGGCCCAGGTGAGCGGCAGGCTTGCCTGGGCCTTTTCGATACGGATCAGGCGGATTTCTTGTACCGCGTTTCAACCTCAACTGCGTAGGATGCCAGGCGTTCATTGAGCCGCTGCGACACGTTCTTGCGCGCCAGCTTTAGCGACTGCACCAGCAGTTTCGATGTCAGGTTTTTCGGCGCCAGCTGGATCGATGTGTCCACCCGCGTGCGGTTGCGGGACAGCGAAATCAGCTCCACCACCATATCACCGCCCATAGACGGTGCGCGGGATGACACCGTGAGGCGGTTAGGTGCATCGATTTCTGTCACCTCAATCTGCACTTCGCGTTCCTTGCCGCGCATCTTGAAGCTGGCATCCCAGGCCGCCCCCAGCCCGCCATCGTGGCCTTGATTTATCCGCTGCACTTCCGCTCCGCGGCGCATTGCGGCGCGTTCGAAGGACTTGAAATCGGTCATCTGCTCGAACACGAAATCTATGGGGGCTTCTATGTCGTGCTTGATCTGAAACTTCATGGGTCCGTGTCCTGCTCGTCTTATTTTTATAATGGTGTGTTCAGCCATACTCCGGCTGACCAACTACCCGCACTACCCTTGGATGCAGAATATCGCCTAATCCAGCGTGTCGGCAAGCCAGTTTCGCAGCAAAAAATGCGCGATTGCGCCTTTTCGGGCGGGCAGGATCTTGGGATTTAGGCCGGCAAAGGCATCCAGAAGTTCGGATTTCGTGACCCAGATCGCCTCCTCAATCTCCGCCGGGTCAATGATGATTTGGTCGCTGAGCGCTTCTCCAAGGCAGCCCAGCATCAAGGACGCGGGGAAGGGCCAGGGCTGACTGGAAAGATACCGCACGGGCCCCACGCGCACCCCTGCCTCCTCAAAGACTTCGCGGCGCACGGCAGCCTCGATGGTTTCACCGGGTTCGATGAAACCGGCAAGACAGGAATACATCCCGTCCGGCCAACCCGGCGAGCGGCCCAGCAGGGTGCGGGGCCCACGGGTGATCAGCATGATGACCACCGGGTCTGTTCGGGGGAAATGGCTGGCTCCGCAGGCATCGCAGGTGCGTTGCCAGCCACCTTGTACTATCCGGCTTTTCGCGCCGCATTTGGCGCAAAATCTGTGGGTGCGATGCCACCCCATCACGGCCTTGGCGGTGGCCGCCAGTTCAGCATCACGGGCGCTCAGGCGCACCATGACGCGGCGCAGTTCGACGAACATGGCATCCGGCGGCAGATCGGGGTGATGCTGTTCCGTGGGATCAAGGAAATCATTGGTGGGTCGTTCTGCTTCCGCAGGCGGCTCCCACGCGGAAATGTCATAGGCAAAGAGATGTTGTCCTTCGTCGCTCCGGCCCAGAAAAATTGGGGCCTCGACCGCATGGTCCAGAACCGTGTGGCCCGGCTGGATGATGAAGAGCCGGTCAAATTCCGGGCCCTGCAACAGCGGTTTGCCGCGCCAAAACAGGATGATTTGCGTATCTGGGTCGCTGGAGGCCTTCAAAAGGGTGTCGACATTTCCTCTGAGTTCTGCCGCTCGATTGAGGCCCGAGCCCCCGAAAGTCACTTGTTCTGCCGTTTTCATCTGCTTGAGGTGACACGTTCCGCGCGCTCCGGCAAGGAGGAGTTTGCGCAAGATCAATTTGACCCGCGCCGGGAAAGACTTACAACTTATGCGTGTTTATGATATTGATTAAAGGTGGTTTGTCGCAAAAAGAACGTAGGGCCACCCGGCGAAAGTCGGGCGCAGCCACAAAACCGGCAAATCGGCATTTTGGGGTTCTTGAAAGTGCACAACAATGGATCAGGCGCTGCTGAGGCGCGCGATGCGGTGGGCCCTGCGCAGCACAGTGCGGACCAGACATGTCTGACGCTACGGGTGCTCGCCACCTCTGACGTGCATGCCCATTTGCGCGGATTTGATTATGCCAGAGGGGTCGAGGTGGATGATTGGGGTTTGACCCGGGTTGCCACCTGCGTGGATCGCGCACGGGCCGATGCGCAGGTTTCGGTGCTTCTGGACAATGGCGATATGTTGCAGGGCACGCCGCTGGCGGAATTCTTCAGCGATGCGGCATGCGATGGTCCTCATCCCGTGCTGCTGGCGATGGAGGCAATGGGCTATGACGCCATCGGGCTTGGCAATCATGAGTTCAACTATGGCCTGGGTTGGTTGGAGCGCGTGTTGGATGACACTCGCATCCCTGTTCTCTGCGCCAATGTGCTGACGCGGAAAGGCGCTCATCCGGAGCGTGATCAAGCGTTGCGACCGGCGCGCGCGATCTTGCAGAGGCAGGTCGTAGATCCGCAGACCGGTGAGGCCTGCGCCCTGCGCATCGGCGTGTTGTCTGTCCTGCCTGTTCAGGTGATGAACTGGGACGGTGCCAATCTCTTGGGCCGGGTAGAGACGCGGGATATGGTGGACGCCGCACGCGTTCATGCGGAACGGTTGCGCCAAGACGGTGCAGATCTGGTGATTGCCCTCGCCCATACTGGGATCGATCCATGTGGCACGCATCCTCAAGCGGAAAACGCAGCTGTGGCATTGGCGCGGGTGCCGGAGATCGATGCTCTGGTCACAGGACACACGCATCGGGTCTTTCCGGGCGATGCGCCGAAGGAACCGGGCATTGATCAGGTCGCTGGCACGCTGCACGGCACGCCAACTGTGATGCCTGGCTTTCGCGGGTCGCATCTGGGCGTGATTGACCTTGACCTGACCAGGATGGAGGGGCGTTGGCGGGTCGAGCGCAGTCATGTTCAGGCACTCTCTGTGAAGGGCGTGCCGGAAGATGACGGGCTGATGCGGCTGGTGGAGCCGGCCCATCAGGCGACTCTCGATTACATTCATCAGCCACTGGCTGAAACGTCCCGCCCGATCCACAGCTATCTCAGTCAGATACGCGATGACCGGCCCACACGATTGGTGGCCTTGGCGCAGAGAGCTTTTGTCAAAGCGCGCCTTTCGGGCACTGAATTTGACGATCTGCCTTTATTGTCGGCATCCGCGCCCTATCAAACCGGTGGCCGTGCCGGTCCATACGCCTACATCGATATCCCCGCAGGGCCACTGACGATGCGAGAGGCCACCAGCATTTACCCTTTCCCCAATACGCTCTGTGCTGTGCGCGCAACGGGGGCGGAACTGCGTGAATGGCTGGATCGGGCGGCCTCCGCCTTTGGTCAGATTTTGCCGGGGCAGGGCGATCAACCTTTGCTCAACGGCGCGTTTCCGGGCCACGCAGTAGACACGCTTTACGGGTTGACCTACCGCATCGATCTGACCCTGCCGCCAACCTATGATGACAAGGGCGTTCGGATTGCCCCCGTGGGCACGCCTTCGCGGGTTGTGAACCTTATGTATGACGGTGCATCTATTGCGGCACGCGATGAATTTGTGGTCGCCGTCAACGGCTACCGTGCCTATGGCGGAGGGCCTTATGCCCCCGTGGCTACCGACCGGATCGTTTTGCAAACGGAGCCTTGCGCCCTGCAAAGCGTGGCCGATTACCTTTCGGCTGGCGGTGCGGATGTGGAGGAGAGCGGGCCCACATGGAGCTTTCTACCAGTGGCCGGTGCTTGTGGCGTCTTCGAGACGGGCCCGGGTCTGGCCGATCATGGCGACGAGGTCGCAGGGCTTGGTCTGATGTTGGATGGATTGACGGAGGATGGGTTTCTGTCGGTAAGAACGCCCCTTGATCACAGGTCTTGCGAATCCGCGGCCTGAGGCTTACTTCATAGGGTGAGAGGTTGGCGCGGGCAGGCACCTCGCCAACCCGGTCAGATCCGGAAGGAAGCAGCCGTAACGAGACCCGCTTGGGTCGTTGTCCAGCCTCTCACCTTTTCCTTTGCATTTGCCATGAAAAAGTTTTTGAAAAACTTTTCGCCAACGCTGGTGGCATTTTCCTGAACAGAAAATGCGGTGCCCTTTGCACGGTTTGCGCGCCCTCCCGAAGGTGGTGCTTGATCATGAGGCCGCAGTGCGTAAAGCTTTTGTACAAGCGGGGTAATGGCGTGATGAAACTTTTCTGTGCAGCGATTCTGGCGGTGTTTTTCGGTTTGACGGCACCCGATCCCGCGCATGCCAATTCTGCCTGTCAGGCCCTGGCCGGATCATGGTCGGGCACCATGAGTGGCAAGTTCAAGGGGGCCACCTCGATGACGGTCAAACCCAATTGCCGGTTGAGTTGGCAGTTGCCGGATGGGCGCAAAAACAACTGCAATTACCGGTCGGTGGATGGGGTTGTGGAGTACAAATGCAGTCTCGGGTCACACGGCGTCGCGCAAGTGTCCGCCAACAGGATCACGATGCAAAATGTCTTCACCGCGGAGCGCCACGGGGCCTACACGGTGAATTGGACCAAGGATTAACGTCGCAAGCCCTTGATCATGCAGCATTGTATACTTGCATACTCGACGCTGGGGCGCGGGGCGCTAATTCGTGAAGCACGCGCCAAGAGAGAACGGTTTTGACCGTCGCTTTCGGTGCGCCCGCGTGCCGCGATCAAGACCAGCGGAGGAGGGACCAATGACCGCTTCAACCTATGACCCGGACTATGATTTCAAGTTCGAGGCATCGCTTGCCACAAACACCTATCCCAGCGAAAAAATGGCGGCGGCCCGAGCGGCGGAGCACACATCGCTTGCCGCGCAGGTCTGCACGCCGGAGCTTTGGGAGAAGCTGAAAGATCGCAAAAGCAGCGGCCCGGCCGGATGGACGATGGCGCGGGCGATCAACACGGGCGTGATGCATCCGGACAGCTTTGTGGGCTGTCACGCGGGCGACCGCGAAAGCTACGATGATTTCAGTGAATTTTTCTATCCGGTGATCGAGAAGTATCACAAAGGCTTTTCCATGGAGAAAGGCAGTGATCTGCAAGGCACGCCGTCAGAGCGCATGGATCCGGGCCGGATTTCGGTGGATCTGAGCGAAAGCGCGCAATCGAAGATCATTTCCACCCGCATTCGCGTGGCGCGCAACCTGTCGATGTTCCCGCTCAATCCCGGGGGCAGCAAGGAAAGCCGGGAGAAGATCGCCGATCTGATGGAGAAGGTCTATGCCACCATTCCGGACGACAGCGATCTGAAGGGCACGTTTTACCGCCATACGGCCATGTCCGACACGGAACGTCAAAAGCTGATCGACGATCACATCCTGTTTCGCGGCGGCGACCGGATGCAGGCGGCCAGTGGCTATCATGAACACTGGCCCCACGGGCGGGGTGTGTATCTGAGCGGCGATACGCAGTTTGTGAACTGGGTGAATGAAGGCGATCATTTGCGCATCATCTCGATGGAGCAGGGCGGCGATGTGAAGGGCGTGTTCAGCCGTCTGAGCCGGGCTGCCGCCACGATTGAGGCCGGCGTGCGTGAGATTACCGGACAAGAGGATGTGTTCATGATGCATCCCAAGTTTGGCGCGGTGACGTGCTGTCCGTCGAACATTGGCACGGGGATGCGCGGGGGATCGAAGATCCGAACCTTAACCGCATACTTTCGAACCGAGGATCCACCCCAACCTG
>JBCCCZ010000044.1:0-18225 GCA_039033255.1 Pseudomonadota bacterium | reverse complement strand
CGTTCCCGTCTTCATCTTTCTCCAAATACTCATAGGTCTGACCGTCCGCCAAAGGGTATTTGAAATGCCACATGTGGCCTGGGGTTTCGATGTTTTCGACTTCGAGGTCAGAGATGGCGGTTTCGAAATGCGGGTCCCAGTTCACCAGCCGCTTGCCGCGGTAGATGTAGCTTTGCTCATACATCTCGACGAAGACCTTGATGACGGCATCGTGGAAATTGCCCTCTTCCCCCGCGGGCGCACCGGGCGCGCCGGACATGGTGAAGGCGTTGCGGGACCAATCGCAGGACGCGCCGAGGCGTTTCAATTGGTTGATGATCGTGTCGCCACTTTCCGTCTTCCAGGCCCAGACTTTTTCGAGGAACGCCTCACGCCCCATCTCGCGGCGGGTGGCGTTGCCTTGTTCCGCCAGTTGGCGTTCGACGACCATTTGCGTGGCGATGCCGGCGTGGTCCTGGCCCGGTTGCCAGAGCGTGTCATGGCCGCGCATGCGGTGCCAGCGGATCAGGATATCCTGCAGAGTGTTGTTGAAAGCGTGGCCCATGTGGAGGCTGCCCGTCACATTGGGCGGGGGGATCATGATGGAGAAGGTTTCCGCGCCGTCGCGCGCGTTGGCGCCGGCCTTGAAGCAGCCTTCCTTTTCCCACGTCTCATAGATGCGGTTTTCGGCGGATTGTGCGTCGAATGTTTTGTCCATCGTCCGTGCCTCGTATGCGTTGAGGCGTCAGATAGCGCGTGTGGGGCGCAAGGGGAAGCGGTTATGGGTTGCGATTTGGAGCGTGCCGAGGAAGGATCAGGGGATGACGGATGAGGATCACTACCCGGCGCGTTCTGCCTTTTCGCTTTTCCTGCGGATGGGCGGGTGGATTGTGCTGCTTTTCACGGTGCTTCTGGTGATCCTGTCGCTGGTGGGGCAGCTGATTTTCAATACGGCGGAACGGTTTGAGGTGGAAGGGCGCGATGCCGTGGCTGTGGTCGAGGACAAATACGTGACCGAGCGGCGGGATTCAGACGGGGACCGGACCTATACCTATTATTTCGTGCTGGATTTCGTGACCCAGCGGCGAGAGGAGATGCGCGTCACCAAGTCGGTTGGCAGCGGGAAGTACCGCGAGACGGATGTGGGGGGTGAGATGGAGATCCGCTATCTGGAAAGCGACCCGGAGACGGTGGAGGTGCAGGAGGGTGGCTATGCGCTGGGGGCGGCGATTTTGCGCTGGGTGGCGTTGGCGATTGGGCTCTTGTGGTTGGCGGGGCTTTGGCTGACCGGGCGCTGGACGGTGGAGGCGCTGCGGGCAAGGAAATATGGCAAGGTGGAGGAGGCCGAGGTGGTGGAGGTGGTGAAGACCTCTGTTCGCGTGAACAACCAGCCGCGGTTTCGGATTGTGTGGAAGGACAGTGCGGGCCGCGAAGGGCATAGCATGTTGCGCAAAGCGGCGGACGTGGAGGGCTGGCACGGGCGCGATGCCATTCGGATTTATCAGGGGTTGAAGCGGTCCTGGTGGGCGCGGGATATTGGGGATCGGTCTGAGAGGTAGGCCAGCGCGTCGTCACCGTATTCGGTGCTTTTGGCGAAGTCGGATGAGTACTTTTAGCCAAAAAGAAGGTTGGTGAGACACCCTAACCCGGTGGGATGATCCATGCGGGCAGGGTGCCTTCTTCTTGGCGCGGTCATCGGCTCTCCAGCCTGTACCGCGCGTGTGAGCCTGCGCGATCATGGTTAAGAAAGCGTTTCGGCCTTCTTTTTGGCCATAAATACTCAAATCCCGCGTGAGCAACACGCGCGGCTTCAGGTCAGGCGCGTGCGGCGGCCACGATTGGGTCGACCAAAGGTTTGCGGGTGTCCCAGTCGATCACGTCTTTCGAATAGGGCTCGCGGGCGAAGACCTCGTCGACCATGGGGGCGAAGAATTCGAGCGGCAGCGTGTCGTAATCGGGGTCAAAGCTGGCCTGATCCCAGCGTTCGCAGAACTGGGCGCAATCGTCGAAAAAGCGGTGGCCCGTGTGGCGGTCGCGTTTGTTTTGATCCATGCCGTCGAGGTGATGGCCGTAATAGACCATCTGGAAATCGCCATGGGTTTCCACGCACCAGCGGCACTGTTCGCGCACGAAGGGTTTGAGGATCGTGGCGGCGTATTCATCGTGATTGTAGGGCGCGTAGATGTCGCCGATATCGTGCAGAAGCGCAGACACGACCCAGTCGATATCCGCCCCGTCGCGCCAGGCACGGCTGGCCGATTGTACGGAGTGGCCGAGGCGCGTGATCTGGTAGCCCGACAGGCTTTCGTCCAACTCCACCAGCGCTTTCAGCAACCGTTTGGCGGTGTCTTTGGTGTGGTCGATCTCATGGGCCGTGAGGAATTCATACTCTTCCTTCGTGCCGTCTTTCATCTGGGTGAAGCTGACTTTGTCCATGCTGGCGTCCCTCGTGTTAAGAATAGAGCCCTTGTCCTTTGTCCGTCGCGCCATCCATCAAGGCGGCGGTTTGGGCGTCACGGATTTCATCGTAGAGCGCGAGGGAGGCGGGCGTAAAGGGGGCCGTGGGCGGCGCGAAGTTGATGAAATGGCCTGTGCGGTCGGCGCCGCGGGCGAGGATGGCGTAGTCTTTCGCCGCAACCTGTTGAGCGATCTGGGGCGTGCAGTAGCGGATGGCCACGGCGATGCGGCGATCGTCAGTCACATTGGGGCCGGAGCCGTGGATCATCAGGCCGTGGTGCAGTGACATCTGACCGGGTTGGAGTTCGGCTGGCACGCGGTCCTCTTTGGCGACATCGACTTTGATTTCCTGACCGCGGGAGAGGAGGTTGTTTTCGTCATAGGTGTCCTCATGCGGGAGAATGGGGTTTTTGTGGGAGCCTTTGACGAAATCCATGCAGCCCGAGGCGTGCGTCGCAGGGCTGAGCGCGATCCAGGCGGTGAGGAGTTGATCAACGGCGCCGAAGCCCCAATAGGTGAGGTCCTGATGCATTGAGACGATGGATTTGGTTTGGGGTTCCTTGATGAAGAATTCAACCGACCAGATCAGGATATCCGGCCCCAGGATGCCCTCGATCACGTCCAGGACGCGGGGGTCGGCGGCAATGCGGTGGGCCATGGGGATCACGCAGTGGGCATTCACGCGCTTGTAGGTGTTGAGCGGGCGGGGCAGGTCGGCGGTGAGGTAGGTGTCTTCCAGCGCTTCGAGTTCTGCGCGTAAGGTGGCGGCCTCGCCCGCGGATATGACCGGGATGGGGCGCAGGTAGCCTTCTTCGCGGTAACGGGTGACATCGGTCGGGTCCAAAAGACCTCTGCTGAGGGGGACGGCGTCGAGCATGGTCCGGTTCCTTGCGGTTGTGGTTTCGAGCGAGACTAGCCGAGTTTGCGCGCATTCAAAGCGGTTCCGCTGGACGCTGAGGATAAGTTGAACTTATGCTTGTCGGATGAGTATCACTGTCCCTTCTCTTAATTGGTTGCGCGTCTTTGAGGCCGCAGCACGGTTTCAAAGTTTTGCGCGGGCGGCGGAAGAGTTGAATATGTCGGCCGCTGCCGTCAGCCAACAGGTGCGGGCGCTCGAGGATCGCGTGGGGGCGCCTCTTTTTACGCGGGCGGCGCATTCGGTGGCGTTGACGGATCTGGGGCGGGCGTATTTGCCGATTGTGCAGCAATCGCTTTTGACATTGCAGAATGCGACGGAGGGGCTGTTTGGGGAGGCGCGGGCGCAGCAATTGCATGTGCAGGCGGAGTTGCTGTTTTCCCACGGGGTGCTGGCACGGGGGTATCGGGAATTTACGCAAGCGCATCCTCGGATTTCCTTGTTGTTGAGTTCGAGTTTGCATGCGGTGGAGATGGGGCAAGGGTATTTCGATCTGCGGATCGTCTTTGGCAGTCCGCTTTTGCAGGAGGGCGACAGTGATTTTCTGCTGGCGGAGCGGCTATATCCGGTGGCGCGGGCGGATGTGGCGGAGAGGATTGAGGCGCCGCAGGATTTGCTGGGTCATACCTTGATTGAGGTGACGACACATCGGGCCGGTTGGGCCTATGTGCTCGAAGAGATGGGGCAGGGGGCGGGGGATGCGCGGTTTGCTTATGCGGACAGTTCTTTAATGGCGATGGCCATGGCGTCGGAAGGTGTTGGCGTGGCGCTGGCACGGGCACCGATGAGTGATCGGGCGATGGCGGGGGAAGGCTTGGTGCCCTGTTTGCCGGGCTTTGCGGCAGCGGGGCGGGAGGGGTATCACTTGGTCTATCCCGAGCGCGCGGCGCTGAGGCGTCCGGCGCGGGTGTTTCGGGAATGGCTCTTGGGGTTTTGTAAAGGGTTGTGAGGCGCTCATCCGTCCTTGCGGACGGCCTCGCTGTTTGAGCGTGCTCACCCGCCCTTGCGGGCGGTCTCGCGGGGGCGTATAGCGCGGCCTCAACCCTAGGAGACCGACCATGCACGGCAGCGCCAATGTGAACATCATGATCAAGGCCGCGCGAAAAGCAGGCCGGTCGCTGGTGAAGGATTTCCGGGAGGTGGAGAACCTGCAGACCACCATGAAGGGGGCGGGGGATTTTGTTTCCAAGGCCGATATTGCCGCCGAGGAGATTCTGAAAGAGGAATTGATGGGGGCGCGGCCGACCTATGGTTGGTTGGGCGAGGAAGGCGGCGGTGAGGATGGGGAAGATCCCACACGCCGCTGGATTGTCGATCCGCTCGATGGGACGACGAACTTCCTGCATGGTTTGCCCCATTGGGCGGTGTCTATTGCCTTGGAACATAAAGGAAAGATCGTGGCGGGCGTGATTTATGACGCGGCCAAGGACGAGCTTTTCTGGGCCGAGAAAGGCGAGGGTGCGTGGCTGAATGAGAGCCGTCTTCGCGTGTCTGCAAGGGCGCGGATGATTGAGGCGATTTTTGCCACCGGTGTGCCGTTTGCCGGTCATCGCGACCTGCCAGCGACGCTTGCAGATCTGGCGCGGTTGATGCCCGCTTGTGCGGGTGTGCGGCGTTGGGGGTCGGCGGCGCTCGATATGGCTTATGTGGCGGCTGGGCGCTACGAGGGGTTTTGGGAGCGGAGCCTGCAGCCTTGGGACGTCGCGGCAGGTGAGATTATCGTGCGCGAAGCCGGTGGGCTGATTGAGACGGTCACTGGCGAGGGGTCTGTCGTGGAGACAGGCGATGTGCTTTGCGCCAATGAGGCAATTTTTGAAAAGTTTGCCAAGGTCATCCGGGACTGAATTTACCTGCGGGTGACGCGGGGGATCGTGGTCCGGACGTATTTGTATTTTGCCTCCGGGTGGGGTGGCGCGCCGTGGGTCGCCTCCCAAAATGCCGTGCCGCCGAGGCGGAGGAAGAGGGGCAGCGTCAGCCCGATGCCCACCGCGAAACCACCGATATGGGCCCAGTAGGCCACGCCGCCGCTGTCGGGGCTGGGATTGGCGAAGCCGCCAAAAACCTGCAGCGCGAGCCATATCGCCAGTGTGATCCAGGCGGGGATCGGGAAGATACGGAAGAAGATGATAAAGAAGACGAAAATGTCGACGCGGGCTTTCGGGAAGAGCAGGAGGTAGCCCCCCATGACGCCGGCGATGGCGCCGGATGCGCCGACGGTGGGGACGGTGGAATAGGGCCCGGCGGCGACGTGGATGAGGGCGGCACCAACGCCGCAGGCCAGATAGAATGCGAGGTATTTCACGTGGCCCATCTTGTCTTCGATATTGTCCCCGAAGATCCATAGAAACAGCATGTTCCCGGCCAGATGCATCCAGCCGCCATGGAGGAACATGGAGGTGAATACCGTGTGTTGGTTCACGCCCGAGGTGATGGCGGCGGGGACCATGCCCCAGTCCAGAAAGAAGCGGTACAGCGCGCGGTCATCGGGGTAGGCGGACCAATAGGCCAGGAAGATCACGGTATTGGCGGCGAGCAGCGCGTAGGTGACGACAGGAGTGCGGCCGGACGGGTTGTGATCGCGGATTGGGAACATGAGGGCAGACTGCGTTGCGTGTAAAAGAGCGTCAAGTCCAGAGAAGGGTCATCAGGGCTGGGTGCGCATTCTTTCAAAGAATGCGGTCGAAGTCTTTTAAAGACTTCGTGGGGCTGTGAATTTCGTACTTTCTTGAGCCAACCTCAAAACCATTATCAACCCCATTCATTTAAACAAAAAAATGACGGTCTGCGACGCGATTTTGCCGTTCTTTTGCTTTTGAAATACCCGTTAGACGCTATGTTCTCAAGCAGCAGGCTTAACGCGAAGGGGCCAGACGTCATGTCCAGCGATCCTCTTGTTGTTTTCACGCCGTCGGGCAAACGCGGGCGTTTCCCGGTGGGTACCCCTGTGCTGACGGCCGCGCGGCAGTTGGGTGTGGACCTTGATAGCGTCTGCGGCGGGCGCGGGATTTGTTCGAAGTGTCAGATCACGCCGTCTTACGGGGAATTTCCCAAGCATGGTGTGACGGTCGCCGATGATGCGCTGACGGCGTGGAATGAGGTGGAAGACCGCTATAACTCCCGTCGGGGTCTTAAACCGGGGCGTCGGTTGGGCTGTCAGGCGATGGTGATGGGGGATATCGTGATTGATGTGCCGCCGGAAAGTCAGGTGCACAAGCAGGTGGTGCGCAAGGCGGCGTCGGCCCGGATCATCGAGATGGATGCGGCCACGAAGCTTTACACCGTAACCGTGGACGAGCCCGACATGCATGAACCCTCGGGCGATCTGGAACGCTTGGAAAAGGCGCTGATGGCGCAGGGCATGGAGGACATGCTGCAGCCGGAGATCAGCCTTTTGGGCAAGTTGCAGACGGTGCTGCGCAAGGGCAAGTTCACGGTTACCGTGGCGATCAACAAATCCCATCAGGATCGCGTGTCGCGGGTGTTGGAGATTTGGCCGGGAACCTATCAGGGCGGCATTTTCGGGCTGGCGATTGACCTCGGCTCAACCACTGTGGCGGCGCATCTGACTGACTTGCAAACGGGGGAGGTTGTGGCCTCGTCCGGCATCATGAACCCGCAGATCCGGTTCGGAGAGGATCTGATGAGCCGGGTGTCTTACGCGATGATGAACCCGGGCGGCGACCTGGAGATGACGCGTGCCGTGCGCGAGGCGATCAACACGCTGGCCGAGGAAATATCAAAGGAAGCGGAGATCGAACCCAGCCTGATCATGGAGACGGTGTTTGTCTGCAACCCGGTGATGCATCACCTTCTGCTGGGCATTGATCCGGTGGAGTTAGGGCAGGCGCCCTTTGCACTGGCCACGTCTGAGAGCATGACGATTGATGCGCGCGATCTGGATCTGCCCGCGCTGAACCCCCGCGCGCGGGTTTATCTGTTACCTTGCATTGCGGGCCATGTGGGGGCGGATGCGGCCGCTGTGGCGCTGTCCGAGGAGCCGGGCAAGTCGCAGGATCTGGCGCTCATTGTAGATGTGGGCACCAACGCGGAGATCTTGCTGGGCGACCGGTCCCGCGTGCTGGCCTGTTCCTCGCCCACGGGGCCTGCCTTTGAGGGCGCGCAGATTTCTTCCGGTCAGCGCGCGGCGCCGGGTGCGATTGAGGCCATTCGGATCGATCCGCAAACCAAAAATCCGCGTTTTCGCGTGATCGGCTCAGACAAGTGGTCCGATGAGGATGGGTTTGACGATGACATCGCGGGCACCGGGATTACCGGGATTTGCGGGTCTGGTATCATTGAGGCGATTGCTGAGCTGCGTATTGCGGGGCTGATGGATGCAAGTGGCCTTATCGGGTCGGCGGAGCAGACGGGGACGTTTCGCTGTGAACCCGATGGGCGGACGCATTCCTACCTCGTCTATGACGGTACCGCTGCGGGTGGGCCGCGGGTGACCGTGACGCAAGGGGACATTCGGGCCATCCAACTGGCGAAATCGGCGCTCTATGCCGGGGCGCGGCTTTTGATGGATGAGCGCGGCGTGGACAAGGTGGATCGTGTGGTGCTGGCGGGCGCCTTTGGGGCGCATATTTCGGCCAAGCACGCGATGGTGCTGGGGATGATTCCAGATGTCCCGCTGGAGAAGGTGCAAAGCGCAGGCAATGCTGCCGGAACCGGTGCGCGGCTGGCGCTGTGTCATGTGGGCGCGCGCAAGGAGATCGAGAAGGTCGTGCGGCAGATCACCAAGGTAGAGACGGCGATTGAGCCCAAGTTTCAGGAGCATTTCGTCAACGCCAATGCGATCCCTCACAAGACCGATCCATTCCCGGAGCTGAGCCGGATCGTGAACCTGCCGCAGGTGAGTTTCAACACCGGGGGGCGCGGGGATGGCGATGCTGAGGGTGGTCGCAGGCGGCGTAGACGGCGGGCGTGATGGGTTTTGTTTTGCGCGGTCGCGTTTCTGCGCATGGCACGCAAGCCGTCAGTTTGCCAATGCCGATGGGCTGGGAATTTGAGTATTTCAGGAAAGATGAAGCCGGTGGTTCGAACCCTTTGGCCTGAAATGGTTCTATGACTTGAAAATCGTCGCGGTCCACAAAGAGGTGTCCGGTTTGACCCACCGGGCTGAAAAGCCGCTGAGGCGCGGGTGCGACCGCTTTGGTCACGACTGTCGTCGTTTGGGACACCTTCGAGGAGCGTGGATCCTTGAGAATTCTGTCCGGCAACGCGGTCCGATCCAGAGAGCGGCGTTCCCCCAGGCGTACGGTGAAGGTGCGACCTTCCACAGGCGCATTGGGTCGCGCGTTCAGCAGGTGATTGCGAAGCTGTTCTTTTCACGCTTTGAGGGTTCGGATGGCAAAGCGAAGTCCACCCAGTTCATCGGCGAGTTGAGCAAGATCGGCGTCAGGGGTCATACTTGGAACGGTGACACAGGTTGGTACGGGGCGGATTAACATGACGCGGTCTCTCGCTGGATTTATTTTTCTTTTGACCTCGACGGCGGCTGGCGCGTCCTGTCCAACCGCAGAAGATCTGGGCCGGGGCATTGAGTTTCGCACCGCTGACGGGGACGTGGAGGTGCATAAGCAGTTGCGCCCCGATTGGATCACTTTGACGGTCACGTATTCGGATGGTGATGGCGCCCTGATGGAGCTTTATCGCGGGATCTATTTGCAATCGCTGATCCCAATTGAGTCGGGCCTGCCAAAACCTACCCAGCGGGAGGATTTTGCGACCCCGGCAGAGCTTGCGCAGTGGCAGGTGCCGCAGCCCGATGCGTCCTGGGCCAACAGCGCGCCGGGCGGGGGGACAGCGGTGGCCGGGGCCTTGGACAGCACGGTAATTGCAGGGTGTCGTTATGACAGTTTCGAGGTGGCGATGACGTTCAACGACGATACCGCCTACAGGGAATATTACCACTATCTGCCGGCGCTTGGCCTGGGACTGCTGGTCAGAACCGATGATGAGGAAGGGACGGACACCTACAGCTACATCTCCGTCAGGGCGCTTGAGTGAGCGTGGTCATCCAGTTGTGATGATCGCCATCGGGGCGGAATTCAGCGCCGAGGGGGCGGTTCCAGCCCAGTGAGGCAATGTGATCGAAAACAGCGCGATAGTTCAATTCCCCCCGGTCCGGGGGGCCACGGTCGGGGACGGAGGCGAACTGGATATGGCCGATGACAGGCATGAGATCGGTGAGGCGGGTGATCACGTCACCTTCCGTGCGGCCCACATGGTAGCAATCGAACATCAGTTTGAGATTGGGCAGGGCGAGCGCGTTGATGATCGCGCTTGCCTGGGTGGTGGTTTCGAGGAAGTAGCCCGGAGCGTCGTGGCGGTTGAGTGGCTCGATGAGGATCGTGCGGGGCGTGGCCGTGCAGGCGTAGCGGAGGTTTTGTGCGAAACTGGCTTGGGCCTGCGCGCCTTGGGCAAAACCGGCCATGACGTGGATTGCGTCGGCATCCGTGGCGTCGGCATAGGCGATGGCCTGGTCTATGGTTGCGCGGGCCTCTGCAGCGCGGCCCGGCAGGGCGGAAAGACCGTTGTCGCCGGGGCCGCCGCGTAGGGTGTTGAGGCCCAGAAGCGGCAGGCCGGTGTCGTTCAGGGCCGCACTGACGTCTTTTTTGGCGTTATCATACGGCCAGTGGAATTCGACCGCCGCGAACCCGGCCGCGTGGGCGGCGCGGATGGCGTCGGGGAGGGGGCGGTCCTGCCAGAGAAAGCCCAAATTGGCGGAAAATCGCGTCAATCGTCCCAGTCCACGTTGAATTTGGTGATGACGGCCTGAACCTGATCTTCGCTCAAGGCGTTGGCAGGGATGCCGCGCATCAGCATGGCGAGGCGGGCGGTGGCCTCCAGTTCTTCGATGGCGTTGCAGGCCGCAGCCACGTTTTTGCCGGCCACGACGGGCCCGTGATTGGCGAGCATCACGGCCGCGCGTTTGCCGGCGAGCCCGCGCACGGCCTCTCCCATCGCCGGATCGCCGGGCAGGAAGAAGGGCAGCAGTTTGACGCGGCCCAGTTGCATGATGGCGTAGGGCGTGAGCGGGGGCAGGAAATTGTCGGGGTCGAGATCGGGCATCATGGACCAAGCGACTGAGTGGCAGGAGTGCAGATGCACCACGGCGCCTGCGCTTTTGCGCGTCTCGTAGAAGGCCTTATGGAGCGGCATTTCCTTGGTGGGGGCGTCACCGCCCACATGGGTTCCGTGCGCGTCAAAGCGGCTGAGGCGCGCGGGATCTAGGCGGCCAAAGCTGGTTCCGGTGGGGGAGACGAGGAGGCCCCCATCCTCTGTGCGGGCGGAGATGTTGCCGGTGCTGCCATGGGTGAGGCCTCGATCGAAAAGCGAGGCGGCGAGGGTGCACATGTCTTCGCGGAGTTTGCTTTCCTTCATGGGCCCAGCACCTTGTCGGCTTTTTCAAAGAAATCTATCGCGCCGAAATTGCCGGATTTGAGGGCGACGACGAGGGAGGGTGTGGCGCGCAGGGCGGGGACGCCAGGGTCGATTTCGGGCCCGATTGTGAGGTGGCCGACAGGCGGCTCATCGCTCCCTTGCGGGCGCGCCTCGCGGGTGATGGCCTCGACGACGGCGCCGGAGGTTTCGCCACCGGCGGTTATGATGCGGGTGATGCCGGCGCGAAGCGCGCGCTGGGCCAGTTCGGCGAAGAAGGCCTCGATGGCGGTGGCGGCTTTTGCGCGGCCGTATAGGGTTTGGACCTGCGCCACGATGGTGGGGTCGGCTGAGGTGTAGATGAGGGGCAGGTCGCCCGCCTCCAGTGCCCAGTCGAGTGCGTCTTCAGCTGTCACTTGGCCTTCTATAATGTCGGCGGCCGTGAGGCCGCGGGCCGGGTGGCCGGCGGCGTGATGGGCCACTTGCGCGCGGGTGGCGTTGGAGCAGGAGCCGGAAAGTGCCAGTGCCGTGCCCGGCTGGCCCTGCCAGAGCGGCGTGCTTGCTTTGCAGCCAAAATTGGCGGGCAGGCCCATGGCCACGCCGGAGCCGCCAGTGATGAGTTTGAGATCAGAGGCGGCCGCGCCGATCTCGATCAGGTCCTCATCACGGATGGCGTCGACGATGAGAAAGCGAGCCGCGTTCGCGGCGAGCGCCCTCCGAATGGCATCGGCGCCCTCGAATACGGTTTGCGCCGGGATATGGCCCACCGCTTGCGGCGTCTGCAAGGCAAGCCAGCGACGCAGGTCGGGATCCGTCATCGGGGTCAGGGGATGGGTTTCCATTCCGCTTTCATTCAGCAGGCGATCGCCCACGAAAAGGTGCCCCTGATAAAGTGAGCGCCCCGTTCCCGGAAAGGCCGGGCATACGATCACCCTGTCCGCCCCCAGCGCGTCGGCCATAGCATCTGCAACGGGGCCTATATTGCCCTGAGGGGTGGAATCGAAGGTGGAGCAGTATTTGAAGAAAAACTGTGTGCAGCCCTGAGCGCGTAGCCATTTCAAGGCGGCGAGGGATTGGGCCACCGCATCCTGGACTGGGATGGAACGGGATTTTAGGGCGATAACGCCGGCCTCCACGTCCGGCGCGGCCGGGGTGTTGGGGATGCCGGTATATTGCACAGTGCGCATACCCTTTTTGGCCAGAGTATTGGCCAGATCGCTGGAGCCCGTGAAATCATCGCCGATGCAGCCCAGTTTCATGGCTTCTTGTCCGGCAGGGTCAGGCCCGCCTCTGTGGCGTAAACCTTGGCGATGGCAGCATCGTCTTCTGCGCCGAGGCCCATATCCACCGCCTGGATGTAACGGGCGAGGGCGGTTTTGGTGATGGGGGCGTCAAAGCCCGCCGTGTCGGCCGCTTCCAGCACGATACCAAGGTCTTTTGGCCAGATATTCACCTGGGAATGGGGGGTATAGTCCCCTGCCACGATATGGGGTGCGCGGTTTTCCAGCATCCAGGAATTGCCCGCGCATTTGGTGATGACTTCTGTGAAGGTCGCAGGGTCCACGCCCTGGGTCATGCCGAATGTGAGGGCCTCTGCCATCGTTGCGATGTGGACGCCGGCGAGCAGTTGGTTGACGGCTTTCATGGCCGATCCGGGGCCCGCCGTGTCGCCAAGTTTGAACACGGTCGCGGCGGTGGCATCGAGGACAGGTTTTGCAGCGGCAAAAGCTTGCGCCGTGCCGGAGGCCATGATGCCCAGTTGACCCAGGCCTGCCTTGACGGATCCGCCGGAGATCGGGGCATCCAGATACAACACGCCGTACCCCTCACAGCGCACTTCCATGGCTTTGGCAAAGTCCGGGGGCACCGTGGCGCAGGCCATGACGACCGCGCCTTGGGGCAGGAGGGGCACGACACCTGCATCGCCGAAAAGCACGTCTTCCACCTGAGCCGCGTTCAGAACGACCACGACGGCGGCCTTGAGCGTGGGGGCGACATCGGCCAGTGCGCCGGTTTCGCCGCCTTCATCTGCAAAGCGCGCAACGCTCTGCTCAGCGATGTCGAACCCGTAGGTGGAAAGCCCAGCCGCCACGCAGGATTTGGCCATTCCAAAGCCCATCGACCCAAGTCCGAACACGGCAACATTCATGTGTCATCCCATATGCTTTTTTGCGCGAGTCACGCTATCTTGACGACCTTATCTTCTGGCCAACTGGCCAGCAACTTCGTCGCCAGATCCGCGTTAAAAAGCGCCAAGATCGCGTTGGAGATTGTGGGGGATTTTTCCATGATCTTCTTCAATGTCTCCTGATCCCACATCACCACCTCAGCCCCCGGTTTGGCAGTGACGGTGGCCGATGCGGGCGTGCCTTTCAGAAAGGCCAACTCGCCCAGGAAATGGCCATTTTTCAGGATGGCGGATTTGGTGCCGCGACGGATCTCGACCTCACCGGAATGGACGAAAAAGAGCTTGTCCACTGGTACATCCCTTTCAAGCAGAAGCGTGTCTTCTGCCAAGCGGATGCGTTCCGCTTTTTTCATGATTCGGCGAAAATGACCGGGGCGCAGGGTGTGGAATTTCGCAAAAAGCGCACGATCTTCCGCGCTCATCCCCAGGGTTGATCGTTCGCGGATAATGATGACAGAAGAGTAGATATTGGCCGCAGCAATGGCGAGCGAGCCCCAGATCGCCTCCCACAGGGGGATATCGGAGATGAAGTAGTAATACAGGATGTAAAACACGGTTCCGGCCAGCACCTGAATGCGCAGGATCAGTTCATCGCGCGTCAGGAAACCGACCACATAGAACAAAAGCGCGAGGTGCACATAGACCCTTGGCGGGGTCATCTGAGCGATGAGGTCAGCCCCGAAAAATTCTGTGAGCATGTGGATTTATTCACCTTAAGAATATTCTTTTCCTGTCTTAAACGAGACGGGTCAAAAGTCACGGGTTTGTTGCGGCGGCGCTTGACCGCTTAGGCCTGCTAAAATATGTGGAATGGCGCGTTGCGGGTATGGTGAAAAGGTATCACGCGAGCTTCCCAAGCTTAAGTTACGGGTTCGATTCCCGTTACCCGCTCCACCCTCTTTGAATGGCACCTTTGGGGATAAAGGGTCTTCTTCATGCAGATCACAGTGGCGATTGATGGCCCTGCGGCAGCAGGCAAAGGGACGCTGTCGAAGGCGGTCGCAGCGCATTTTGGGTTTGCCCATCTTGATACCGGATTGCTGTATCGTGCGACCGGGCGGCGCGTCTTGAATGGGGAGCGCGCGGTCGATGCGGCGCGGGGGTTGTTGCCGGAGGATTTGCAGGGCGATGACCTGCGCACGCCCGATGTGGCGCAGGCGGCAAGCCGCGTGGCGGCGGACCCTGCCGTGCGCAGAGCGTTGGTGGATTTTCAGCGTGCCTTCGCTCGGCGGGCCGGGGGGGCGGTTCTGGATGGGCGCGATATAGGGACGGTGATTTGCCCTGAGGCGGAGGTGAAGCTTTACGTCACTGCGTCAGATAACATTCGTGCGCGGCGGCGGTTTGAGGAACTGTCTGCCAAGGGCCATGAGATCACCTTTGCCGAGGTGCTGCGGGATCTGCAGGCGCGGGATGCGCGAGACGCCGCGCGGGCAGCGGCGCCGATGAAACCGGCTGAGGACGCGGTTCTGCTCGATACGTCGGAAATGGATATCCCCACAGCAGTGGCGCGGGCGATTGATCTGATTGACACCGTGATTGCCAAATAGCGCTCAGCGCGCGATCGGGTCGTGTTCAGGTTTCATGCGGGCCCGTGGATTGATCGGCGGCAGGATCCACGTCAGACGCTTGAGATCTTGATGCACCGGGACATCGGGATTGCCTTCGCAGACCAGCATCACATGGGCCGCCGCGGCGCTGCGATGGCCACGGCGCGTTGCGGCCAGGGCAAGCATCACGCGGCGTTCGTTTTCCGTCAGGATTGCGCTGCAATTGATGCAATGGGGGTTGGAAAAGACGAAAGGCGATTTGCGGATCAAATGGATGGCGCTGAAGAGGTCCGTCATTGCGCAGATGAGATCTTTGGACACGCCATCGCCGAATACCTCTGCGGCGTCCTGTACATCGACCCGCCTGAGCGGGCTGGACGGGTCACCCATAAAGAGCAGGATCGTGCGCGCCAGCGTCAGGCAATCATGTTCAATCGGGTCGAGATCAACCTCTGAGACGTAGCATTCCAGTTTTCCGGGGCGTTGGTTGCCGCAGCCTTTGGTATTTCCGTAATGTGCCATAGTGCAATATCCGCATGCGTGACCGAAACCTGATCGGGCCGAATTTCAAAGAGCCGAGCGGGATGCGGAACAGCGTCTGGCGTGAAAGGCTTACTAAGACACCAGATATCTGACAAAAAAAATCGGAATTTGCAAGGGCAGAAGCCGCATTCCAGCTGAAAACCTGAGGGTTTCGTGCAAAATGAGGTGTGCGAATTGTCGCAAAACCGGGTCTTCGCCCTGGGCGCGGCGGAAGGTGCTGATCGCCTTTTCAAGACCCGCGTGACGACACAAAAACGCGCAAGCCCATGCGGAAGGCTTGCGCGTTTTTTTGTCTGTCACAGCGTGGGCTGCGGCGTCACTAAAGTGGATTATGCAGCCAGCCGATGGGATTGAGCGGGCTGATAGGCGGCCAAGCTGTCCAACGTGTGGGAGAAATTGAGCCGGCTCAGACAGCCCCGGCGGTGAATCCGCACGGCGAAATAGGGTCGGCGATTGCGCACTGTTTTGAAGGTGAAGTGACCTGTCATTGTTTGTTTCCATCCGGTTTATGCCGCCGGCTTGTTGCCGGTATGGAAACAATTAAACAGTCAAATGTGAAACAGTTGGGCCGAAATATGGCCATTGTTCGAAGATGCGAAAAAGTTTGTTTCAAGGTGCATCAGGCCAGAAACTCGGGGTCTGTCGGGACTTGCAACGCGGTGACCAGCCCGTTGGTTTGATGTGCCATGCCGATGATCGCCAGCAATTCGGCATATTGCGCCTCGGTCATGCCTTTGGCGCGCGCGGCGGCGGTGTGCGAATGGGTGCAATAGCTGCAGGCATTGGCAACCGACACTGCAATGTAAATCATTTCCTTGGTCAAAGGGTCTATTTCCCCGGGACCCATGATGGTCTTCAGGCGATCCCATGTGGCCTTCAAAAGCGCCGGATCATGGGCCAGCGCACGCCAGAAATTGTTGATGAAGTCGCTGCCTCGCGCGGCCCTAATATCGTCAAAGACCGCGCGGGCCTCATCACTGATTTCATCGTCAGACAGAAGGGGCTGGGTGGCCATCAATCATCCACCTGATCGGAGGCGTGGGTCTGCAGCACGTCCATCGGTACGATTTGCAGCGCGCCAGTATGGGTGGCTGACAACCGCACCTTTGGGGCGCAGCCTTCTTCATGGGCTTGCAGGAAACGGCTGGCGCAGAGGCACCAGTGATCACCCGGTTTCAGCCCGGCAAACCCGAATTCGGGGCGCGGGGTTGAGAGGTCGTTGCCGACATATTTCGAGAATGCCAGAAATTCAGCCGTCATCAGCGCGCAGACGGTGTGGGAGCCACGATCCTCGGCGCAGGTGTTGCACGCCCCATCGCGGAAAAACCCGGTCAGCGGGTCATCCGAGCAGGGCTCCAGCGGCTCCCCCAGCACATTGATGGACGGGTCCATCATGGATCAGCTGCCTTTCATGTCCTCATAAAGGATCGTTTCAAAGCCCTCGAACTTCGGCGGGCCCATGATCGCTTTGCGGCCTTCGGATTTGCCGACATTGGCGTGGGCTGCGCGGAAGTGATCGGACTGGGTCCAGTTTTCAAAATCGGCTTTGCTTTCCCAGATCACGTGGCTGGAATATGTGCGGATGCCGTCTTCCTCGGCGCCCTTGAGCATGCGGAATTCGATGAAGCCCGGCACTTCCTTGAGGCGGCTTTCGCGCGATGCCCACATGTCTTCAAAATCGACGGCACCATCGACGCTGACGCGAAATCGGTTCATGGCGATGAAATTCATGGGTATCTCCCTTTTTTGGCTTAGCGGAATTTAACAATATGGGACGGCTCGCGGCTAGCGGAATTTGTTTATGAGTTTTTGCAGAGGTGAGCGGTGTTCCTCTCGGGGTGGCTCTTCCGTCCTGACGGACGGTCTCGCCTTCGGCTCGGACTTCGAGGAACGGGGGGGTGCGGTGCGCAAGCTGACTGCGTTGAGGAACTTGTCATGGCGGCCTGCGGCCAGTTCCGGTGCGCCGTCTGAGAGGCCGCGCAAGAGGTCATCGAGCCAGGCTTCATCGGCTTTGGCGAAATCCGACAGCACATATCCGCTGACGCGGTCCTTGTGGCCCGGGTGGCCGATGCCCAGCCGCACGCGGGCGTAATCCGGTCCGATATGTTGGTGCAGCGAGCGTAGACCGTTATGGCCTGCATGCCCGCCGCCTTCCTTCACGCGTGTCTTACCGGGGGCGAGGTCGAGCTCATCGTGGAAGACGATGATGTCCTGAGCGTCCAGTTTGTAGAACCGCATCGCCTCCCCCACGGGCTGGCCGGAGGTGTTCATGAAGCTTTCGGGCTTGATCAGCAATACCTTGGCACTGCCCAGACGGCCTTCGGAGAGGGAGGATTGAAACTTGCCCCTCCATGGCGCGAAGCCATGATCGGCGGCGATCCGGTCAAGCGCCATGTAACCGATATTGTGCCGGTTGCCCGCGTATTTCGGGCCGGGATTGCCGAGGCCTGCGAAAATAAGCATTGCGTCCTCCGGAGTGACATGGCCCCGGTTTAGAACGGGGCAGGGGCACAATCAACAGGTGCCAAATAGAAAGGGCGCGAGGTGATCCCGCGCCCTTTGCGTAACTCATCAGAGGTGGTGTTACTCTTCGCCGCCCTCGGCCTCTTCATCGGAGGTGGTGGGCACGTCCGCTGCATCCACTGTTTCTTCTTCGCTCTCGTCATCTTCGGATTTCAAAGCGGACGGGGCGGAGATGTTGGCGATCATGAAGTCACGGTCGATGGTGGGCTTGGCGCCCTCTGGTAGAGTGACGTCCGAGATCGTGACAGTGTCGCCGATATCGAGCCCGGCCAGATCCACTTCGATCTTTTCGGGGATGTCTCCTGCGGTCACCAGCAATTCAATCTCGTTGCGGATGACAGTCAGAACACCGCCTTTCTTGAAGCCCGGCGCGTCATCTTCGCCCGAGAACTCTACGGGGATATAGAGGTTGATCTTGGTGTTCCGGCGCAGGCGCATCAGATCGAGATGCGTGGGCAGATCTTTCACCACGTCGCGCTGCACGTCGCGGCAAATGACACGCACGTCATCGTGGCCATCGACCTTGAGGTTGAAGAGCGTGGACTTGAAGCGGCCCGCTTTCAGCATCGTCAGCAGTTTGTTGAAGGGAATGTTGATCGGCAACGGGTCAGTGTCACCGCCAAAAACGATCCCGGGAACCATGCCGTCGCGGCGTGCTGCACGAGCGGCGCCCTTGCCTGTCCCCG
>JBCCCZ010000043.1:0-18329 GCA_039033255.1 Pseudomonadota bacterium | reverse complement strand
TGAATTCTTCACCCGCCTACCGGAAATCGACGAAGAGATCAAAGTCGTCACCTATATCGCGGCCGAGGGCGATATTTCCACCGACTTGCTGTCCCCCGGCAACCAGGCGCACTCGCGCTCCGACCGCGAATTGCACGGCAAATGCATGATATCAGAGCAGGCGCAGACGGAGATCCAGGACCTCCAGAAACAGCACCCCGACGCCCGCGTGATGCTGGTGGCCGAAAAGGGCACGATGGGCGTGGGGTCGTCGCGCATGTCCGGCGTCAACAACGTGGCGCTTTGGACAGGGCAGCAGGCTTCACCCTACGTGCCCTTTGTGAATATCGCGCCCGTAGTGGGCGGCACCAATGGCATCTCGCCCATCTTCCTGACGACCGTTGGGGTGACGGGCGGCATCGGGCTTGATCTGAAAAACTGGGTCAAGAAGGTGGATGCCGAGGGCAATCCGATCATTGGCAACACCGGCGATCCGATCCTCGAACAGAAATACTCGGTCGAAAACGGCACGGTGTTGCGCATCAACACGAAAGACAAAAAGCTGCTCTCGGAAGATGGCAAGGACCTGGTTGATGTGTCCTCGGCCTTCACGCCGCAGAAGATTGAATTCATCAAGGCGGGCGGGTCCTACGCTATCGTCTTCGGCAAGAAGCTGCAGACATTCGCGGCTGAGACGCTGGGCATCGACATGCCGGTCGTCTTTGCCCCCTCCAAGGAAATCAGTCACGAAGGCCAGGGCCTGACGGCTGTCGAGAAAATCTTCAACGCCAACGCTGTGGGCGTCAGTTCCAAAGACGCGCTGCATGCGGGCTCGGATGTGCGGGTGAAGGTTAATATCGTGGGGTCCCAGGACACCACCGGCCTCATGACCTCTCAGGAACTCGAAGCGATGGCCGCCACGGTCATCTCTCCCACCGTCGATGGCGCCTATCAATCGGGCTGCCACACGGCCTCCGTTTGGGACATCAAGGCACAGGAAAATATCCCGAAACTCATGAAATTCATGAATAATTTCGGGCTGATTACCGCGCGCGACCCCAAGGGCGTCTATCATTCCATGACCGACGTGATCCACAAGGTCCTCAATGACATCACGGTTGACGACCGCGCGATCATCATCGGCGGCGACAGCCACACGCGTATGTCCAAGGGCGTGGCCTTTGGCGCGGACTCAGGCACTGTCGCGCTGGCGCTGGCCACGGGCGAGGCCACGATGCCCATCCCCGAAAGCGTCAAGGTGACGTTCAAAGGCCAGATGGCAGACCACATGGATTTCCGCGATGTGGTCCACGCCACGCAGGCACAGATGCTTCAGAAATTCGGCGATAACGTCTTTCAGGGCCGCGTGATCGAAGTGCATATTGGCACGCTGCTGGCCGATCAGGCCTTCACCTTCACCGACTGGTCGGCGGAAATGAAGGCCAAGGCGGCAATCTGTATTTCCGAGGACGATACGCTGATCCAATCGCTGGAGCTGGCCAAATCCCGTATTCAGATCATGATCGACAAAGGCATGGAAAACGAGGCCCGCACTCTGAATGGCCTCATCGCCATCGCTGACAAACGCATTGAGGAAATCCGCTCGGGTCAGGTGCCTGCCCTGTCGCCTGATGCGAACGCCAAGTATTTCGCTGAACTGGTGGTTGACCTCGACATCATTGATGAGCCGATGATCGCGGACCCGGATGTGAACAACGTGGATGTATCCAAACGCTACACCCACGATACCATCCGCCCGGTGTCCTACTACGGCGCGGAAAAGCAGGTTGATCTTGGCTTTGTGGGTTCCTGTATGGTGCACAAGGGGGACTTGAAAATCGTGGTGCAAATGCTCCGCAACCTCGAAAAAGCGGGCAAGGAGATCAAATTCAAGGCCCCCCTCGTGGTGGCCGCGCCCACCTACAACATCATTGATGAGCTCAAAGAAGAGGGCGATTGGGAAATCCTGCAGCGCTATTCGGGCTTTGAGTTCGATGATTTCATGCCCAAGGCTAAACCCCGGACCGAATATGAAAACCAGCTCTATCTGGAGCGTCCGGGCTGTAACCTCTGCATGGGCAATCAGGAAAAGGCGGAAAAGGGCGACACGGTGCTGGCCACCTCGACCCGTCTGTTCCAGGGCCGCGTGGTGGAAGACAGCAAAGATAAAAAGGGTGAATCGCTTCTCGCCTCAACCCCGGTGGTGGTGCTCTCGGCCATTCTGGGCCGCACACCCAGCGTTGAGGAATACAAATCCGCCGTGGAGGGGATCAACCTGACGAAGTTTGCCCCGCCGAAGAAGACGCCGCTGGACGCGCTGTCGGTGCATTACTGATCAGGCGCGCCACCGCCGACCGGGGCCACGCATTCTTTCAAAGAATGCGGACGAAGTCTTTGAAAGACTTCGCGGTTCCGCATGTCAGTAATCTTCGCCCTTGTAACGATTGGGTTGTCCCTTGGCGATCTTGAGCCCGGTGAAATCGGCCCAATCGTCGCCCGGCCGCCAGATGCTCTCCATGTTGTTTGACGCCGCCGCCACGCTCAAATCATCCCATTCCTTCGCGTACCGAAAGAAAAACGCGCTGACCCGGGCGTTGTAGATGCAATGGACATGGATCATCTCATCCGCATGCGCCTCCATCACAGCTTTGAATCGGGCGAAGTCCGCATCCGTTGGGGTATCAAACTCCACCGGGATGTAATTATAGACCATCCCCAGCCTCTGCACGGTGCCTGCCTCATCCTCCAGAGCGCCCTTGTTGTGATGCGGCCCAAGATTGACGATCCGCGTCACGCCCATGGCTTTCAATTCGGCCAGTTCCGCCTCGCTCGGCTGACCCGAGGTGGTCACGCGAGGTGTCAGCCGTCGCCAGTTCAGGATAAGCGTGGGCTCCATCTCAGGCCTCCACACAGGCCGCATGGGCCTTCAACACGCGCACGGTAGAGGCCGGGTTATTCACCAGTTTCTCCGCAGGTCGTATAGGACGCGGCACCATATTGCCCCCGCAATTGGGGCAGTGGTGGTCGAAATGCGTCTCAACGCAATCGGCACAGAACGTGCATTCAAACGTGCAGATCATCGCATCCGTGGCCTCCGGCGGAAGATCCTTGTCGCAGCATTCGCAATTGGGTTTGAGCAGCAGCATGGTGTTTCTCCTTTCCCCGTAGACTACCAAAACCCGCTTTGGCATAAATGACAGTATGGCCTCACATTCTGCCAAACCGCGCAACGTCATCTTCGTGATCTACCCCAATATCGTTCTGCTGGACCTTGTGGGGCCGTTACAGGTGTTTTCCCATGCGCTTGATCCGGACACAGGCGCGCCGGGCTATGCCTGCCGCGTGATGTCGATGACGGGCGGCATGATCCCAACCAACACAGCAGTCTCGATCCCAAGCGAGCCGATGGCAGAGGTCAGGGACAGTGACATCCACACCCTGATCCTGATCGGCGGCGACGGTGCGATCCCGGCCATGACAGATGCCCCGCTGATCGCAGAAATACGCAAATTGGCGCAAGGTGCTGCCCGCGTGGCATCTGTCTGTTCGGGCGCCTTGGTCCTCGCGGCCACGGGTCTGCTTGATGGGCGACGCGCCGTGACCCATTGGGATGATTGCGCGATGCTTGCCGATACCTTTCCCAAAGTGCAGGTCGAAATGGACCCAATCTATATCAAGGATGGCCCCATCTGGACTTCTGCGGGCATCACCGCAGGCATTGACATGGCGCTGGCCATCGCCGCCGAAGACCTTGGCCGCGCTTCCGCCTTCGCCATGGCGCGGTCGATGGTCACGCAAATGGTGCGGTCAGGTGGGCAATCGCAATTCAGCCCCGTGCTCAGCCGCCAATGGCGCGACAGGGCCGGGCAGTTCGATGCGCTGCACGACTGGATTGGGGAAAACCTCGCGAATGATCTTTCGGTTGAAGTCTTGGCCGACCGTAGCGCCATGAGCCCCCGCAACTTCGCCCGTGTCTACGCCAAATCCATGGGCGTCACCCCGACCAAGGCGGTAGAGGCGATGCGCATCGAAGCGGCGCAAGCCCTGTTGGAAACCACCGATCTCAACGTCAAAACCATCTCTGCCCGCTGCGGCTTCAACGATGAAGAACGCATGCGGCGCGCGTTTTTGCGGCAGCTGAGTGTCTCCCCGTCCGAGTATCGCCAGAACTTCCACGCCCCGGTCTAGGCGATTTGGTGCCGCGCGGCGCGACAAGTGTTGGCGGCGCGGGCAATTTGGGTATGCTGAACCCGAAGGGCGAAGAATGGGCAAGACAATCAGTGACATCCGGTATGTAAGGTTTGTAGCGAAGCGGCTTTGGGTTCTGCTCTTCGCGCTGTGCCTTGCCGCGCCTGTCGCGGCGCAGGACAAGAAGGCGGTCGAGCGGCAATTTCATAACTGGCTGGAGAAAACGATCTGGCCGCAGGCCCGCGCCAAAGGCGTATCTCGCAAGACGTTTGAGGCGGCGTTTGACGGCGTCACGCTCAACTGGAACTTGCCGGATCTGGTGCCACCGGGCACCCGCGCACAAACGCCCAAAAATCAACGCCAGGCCGAGTTCGGATCGCCCGCCTATTATATGCGCAGCAAAGCCCTACGAGATGCCACCGCCGCAGGCCAACGCATGGCCAAACGCCACGCCAAAGCGCTGGCACGGACAGAGGCGCAATCGGGCGTGCCAGGGCGCATCATCCTCGCGATCTGGGGGCGCGAGACGGGCTACGGCCGTGTGGAGATCAAGTACAATGCGTTCCGCGTGCTGGGCACCAAAGGGTTCATGAGCACCCGGGCGGAGTATTTCACCGATGAATTGATCGCGGCACTTGAGATCAAGCAGAAAGGCCATGTGACTGGCACCCTGCGCAGTTCCTGGGCGGGTGCGCTGGGCCAGCCGCAATTCATGCCGACGAATTTCCTTGAATACGCCCGCGACGGCGATGGCGACGGCAGGCGCGATATCTGGGGCTCACAATCTGATACATTTGCCTCCATCGCCGCCTATCTGGTGGGCCACGGCTGGGCGAAGGGGCGTGATTGGGGCTTTGAGGTGAACCTGCCCAAGACCCTGTCCTGCACGCTGGAAGGGCCCGATCAGGCGCGTACCATTGCCCAATGGGCCGAGATGGGCATCACCCGCGTTTCTGGCCGGCCCTTTCCGGAGCATGAATTGCGCGGCAAGGGATCGCTGATGCTGCCGGCGGGCCGCAACGGGCCTGCCTTTATCGTGACGCCCAATTTCTATGTGCTGAAGGATTACAATGTCTCCGATCTTTACGCGCTTTTCGTGGGTCACGTGGGCGACCGGATTGATTTCAATATGAAGGACTTCCGCGGTGAGTGGGGCACGTTCTCAAAACTCTATCGCTCCGACATCGCCGCCATGCAACGGGGCCTGGAGCGTCAAGGCTTTGACGTGGGAGGTGCCGATGGCCTTGTGGGTTTCAAAACGCGCCGCTCAATTGGTGCGTGGCAGGAGCGCAAAGGCCGGCGTGCTACCTGTTTTCCCGACGCCAAACTGGTCAAAGCCCTGGCGCGTTAAGCCCAAAGCAAATGTGACTTGCACAGCGCACGGTCTTGGGTAGCGTTTTGACCATGCCACGGGTCCTTATCCTTTCCACGATCATGATGCTCAGCCTTGCGCAGACAGGGAATGCGGCGTCCTGCCGACAGGCGCTGCTGCTGGCGCTCGATGTATCGCTTTCCGTCGACCCACGCGATTTCGCTTTGCAAAGACAGGGGCTTTCCTTGGCACTGCGCACGCCCGCAGTGCGAGAGGCGATGCTGCGCGGGCCGGATTACATGGAACTCGCCGTCTTTGAATGGTCCGGCGCGTTTGACCAGAAAATGCTGGTCGACTGGACCGTGATCGACAGCCCCGCCACCTTGCACCAGATCGCGCTGAAGCTGCTTTCGGAGGGGCAGGAAGCCCGCTCTGGCCGCACAGCGCTGGGTGCCGCGCTGACCCATGCGCGCGATTTGCTTCTGGATCGTAGCCATTGTGAAACGCTGACGCTGGATGTCTCGGGCGACGGAGTGAACAATTCGGGCGACGCGCCGGAAACCGTGAAGGGCGATCTTGAGCGCTTGGGCATCGGCGTGAATGCGCTGGTGATTGAGGCGACCCTCGATCAGCAATTCGAAGATGAGCCTTCCGTCGGGCAATTGGCCGATTACTTCTATGAAAACGTGATCGTTGGGCCGTCTGCGTTTGTTGAGGTGATCATTGGCTTTGATGCCTATGAAGAGGCGATTGAACGCAAGCTCTTGCGCGAACTGGTGCCATCTATGGTGCTTGTGCCATCGCCATTCTCCCACCCCAACCCCAACCCGCATCGATATCTGGCCGTGACGGCGCAGTGATGTCAGTCGATGCGCTTTTCCATATAGGAGTAGCTGATCTTGCCCTCACAGCGCTCAAGCGTGCCAAAGACGCCATATCTGCAGGCTTTGTAAAGCGCACGGCCCCCTTCATTCGGGCTTCAATATGAATGCGAACAAAGCCGCTTTCGCGCGCATAATCTTCGGCCTTTTGCAGTGATGCGCGTCCAATGCCCTGATCGCGCAGATCGGCATGCACCCATAGCTCGACCACATGGGCCGATTGAAACGCGATTTCTCCTTTGCAGCCTGCCAGAAACGTGCCCGCATCGCCCTTGATAAGGAACATGAAAGGCGCCAATGCATCGCCGGTCAGCGTCTGCCCTGCGTCCGCAAGGGCATTGGTGAGAGGGGTCCTCAGCTCTTCAGAGGGGTGCGCGGCGAGGTTAATCGCAATCTGGGCCATGTTTGTGTTCCGAATTTGGTGGCTTCAGAGGGATTAACCTGGCCCGGACCGCCCGATTTCTGGGTGTCAGATCAGCCAAGACGGGATAAATCTTGTTCCAAAGACACGATTTGCCTGGAAAACCACACCTTCATCTTGCGGCACCATTTCCCCACTACCCAAAACTTTGCGGCTCCCCTATAGTGACGGTAGAAATTGGGCGACGAGACCCATGGTGACAGAGGCAGAGAAAAGGGGGCGTGCCCATGCGGTGCCCGTTTTGTGGAAATATCGATACTCAGGTGAAGGACTCGCGTCCCGCCGAAGATCACGTATCCATCCGACGGCGGCGGTTTTGCCCGGCCTGTGCGGGGCGGTTCACGACATATGAACGGGTGCAGTTGCGTGATCTTGTCGTGGTGAAAACCAATGGCCGGCGCGAAGATTTCGACCGTGATAAGCTGGAACGCTCCATCCGCATCGCCCTGCAAAAACGCCCGGTGGAGCCCGATCGCGTGGAACAGATGATCTCGGGCATCGTACGGCGGCTCGAAAGCTTGGGCGAGACGGATATCCAATCCAAGGTCGTGGGTGAGATTGTGATGGAAAGTCTGGCGCGGATTGACACCGTGGCCTACGTGCGCTTTGCCAGCGTCTACAAGAATTTCCAGGCGGCCGATGATTTCGACAAATTTGTCAGTGAGCTGCGCCCCAAAATGACGGAAGACGCCATTGAGTCCGTCTCGGGAGAAGAGTGACAAACGACCTTGACGAAAGGTTCATGCGCCTTGCGCTGTCGCTGGGGCGACGGGCGCAGGGTCTGACCTGGCCAAACCCCGCCGTTGGATGCGTGATCGTGCAAGGTGCGCGCGTTGTCGGACGTGGCTGGACAGCCATGACCGGGCGGCCCCATGCCGAACCGCAAGCGCTGGCCCAGGCCGGTGATGCCGCGCGCGGTGCCACTGCCTATGTCAGTCTGGAACCATGCGCCCACCACGGCAAAACGCCGCCTTGCACGGATGCACTGATCGCTTCGGGGATTGCCCGGGTGGTTTGTCCTATTCAGGATGAAGATCCCCGCGTAGCAGGGCTGGGCTTTGCCCGTCTGCGCGAGGCGGGTATTGAGGTGGTTACCGGCGTTTTAGAACGTGACGCCGCATCCGATCACGCGGGCTTTTTCCAACGCATGTCGGTCGCGCGGCCTTGGGTCACGCTGAAGCTGGCGAGTTCCTTTGATGGACGCATCGCCACCGCCAGCGGCATGAGCCAGTGGATCACCGGGCCTGAGGCGCGTCACACGGTTCATGCCATGCGCGCGCGACACGACGCGGTAATGGTGGGTGCGGGCACAGCGCGCGCCGATGACCCGATGCTGAATGTGCGTGGTCACGGTGACGTGCGCCAGCCCGTGCGCGTTGTGGTGTCACGAAAGCTCGATTTGCCCACAGATGGTAAGCTGGCGCGCTCTGCCAAAGAGGTGCCGCTTTGGGTCTGTCACGGACCGGACGTGGGTGAAGAGCGTCTGAGCATCTGGGGTGAACTGGGGGCAGTTATGCTCCTATGTCAAACGGAAGGTCGGACGCGTGATCCGGGCTCCGTGCTCTCTGCCCTGGCCGAAAAGGGGCTTTGCCGCGTCTTCTGCGAAGGGGGCGGGACCCTGGCAGCATCGCTTCTGAGTGCGGATCTGGTGGACGAGGTCGTGGGGTTCACCGCAGGTGTGATGATCGGTGCAGAAGGCTTGCCTTCGCTCGGGGCGATGGGCCTATCTGACCTGAATGAGGCGCGGCGCTTTGACTTGCAAGAAACCCGCGCCATCGGTGGTGACGTGTTGCACCGGTGGCGGCGCCTGCCCAAGACTTAAGGCACGCTGCCGCAGCGGTCGGAACATGGCGTGCACGCTGTCGCCGGAGCAATTTCGGCAAAGTGAAACGGACGTGCCGCGGTTTACGGCTTCTTTTTGGCCAAAAATACTCCCGCGCGGAGCGCATGAAATCTAGAGCTGCAGATCCTCGCCATCCCAGCTGCGAAAACAGCCCGTGTGCTCAAGGTTCAACCGGTCGAATTCCTCAATGAGCCCCTCGGCGGATTGATCGACAGAGATATCTGCCGCCTCACCCCCCATATCTGTGCGCACCCAACCAGGGTGATAAATACCCACGGCAATGCCCAACGCCTCCAGATCGTTGGCCAAATTGCGGCCCAGATTGATCGCCGCGGCCTTGGATGCGCGATAGATATAGCTGCCACCCGGCGCGCGGGCCTGACTGCCCATCTTGCTAGAAATAATCGCGATTTTGGGTGCGTTTGATCGCTGAAGGCTAGGCAAAAGGTGCTGAATGGTTAGGAAAACGCCGGTGACATTGGCGTTGAACGTTTCCGCCCAGATTTCCGGCCGGAACCCATCGCCGAGCGGCTGACCCTTGTCCAGATAGACCCCGGCATTGCACACCAACAGGTCCACCGGGTTGGCATTGATCGCCTCTGAGAGACCGCGATGGTCTTCCGGCTGCGTGACATCCAGCCGGAAATGCCCCTGGCCAGATCGAGACGTGCCCGTCACCATCTCCCCCGCTGCCTTGTAGCGGTCAAACAGCGCCAACCCAATGCCCCGGTTCGCTCCGGTTATCACAACATGCATCGCTTTGCCTTTCAGAAAATGTCAGTTGGATTTTCGGCCCGGCACGAAGGGCAGGGGGGCCACCTGTACACCATCTTCGATCAGCGCCTTGGCCTCTTTTGGCTTGGCCTCACCATAGATCGCGCGGTCCGGCGCATCGCCATTGTGGATGTCCCGCGCTTCCTTGGCGAAGTTCAGCCCCACATATTCGGAGTTTTCTTCCACCTGCCTGCGCATCTCGGCCATGGCCTGTTCCGCAGGGCTGGGATCGGATGTCAGGGGACGCTCAATGGGCAGATCTGCCTTGTTCTTGCTGCCCCGCACGCGCGGCGCCATCAGCGCCTTTTCAACATCGTTTGACCCGCAAACAGGACATGCAGCCATGCCTGCTGCCTGCAGTTTTTCAAACGCTGCACTGGAGGCAAACCAACTATCGAACCGATGGTCGTTGTCGCATTTCAATGTGAATTGAATCACGTATCTCTTTCCGCTTTGAGCAGGCAAATATTTAACCAGCAGCGGCCGAGTTTCAAGCGTGCCCGCGCGCTATCAGCCCTGCAGCCGCGCAGGATCGAAATTCTTCAAGATGCGTGCCAATTCAGGTTCATCGACCTTTTCAGAGGCTTTTTTCAACCCCATCCAGCGACGCTTGCGTTCGCCCTTTTCGGGGTAAACGGCCGCCAGCGTCTTCACCTTGACAGGATAGACCATGGCCACACAGGGCAGGTCGTCGGCATCTTCAAGGTTCTTTTGGTAGGAAAAAAGCCCCAAACACTCCCCCGTCACGCGGCCCTTGACGCCCGCCTCTTCCCAAGCTTCCGTCATCGCACTTTCGATGGGTGTCTTGCCGTCGGCGGGCCACCCTTTGGGAATGATCCAGCGCCCCGTGCCGCGTGAGGTGACCAAAAGCACCTTCACTTTGTTGTCGATCACCTTGTAGCAAAGGGCGGCGAACTGCGTACGCACGTCCGTTTTTCCACGGTCGTTTAACTCAATTGGCACCTGTCTGACGCGAAATTTACTCATCGAAATCTGCCCTTTGGGCTACCTGCTCATTTTTTATGGTCTCAAATTAAGGTAAACAGATCGTAACTTCCTAGCAAAAAGTCAATAAAACCAGCGCAATCGCGCGAAACTGTTGTGGTTTTACGCCGGTCGCCTACCAGATTTGGCGCTTGGGTCGAGCTCTCGCCGTGTGATAAAGCGCGCAAGGAGAGGATGTGTCGGCAAGTCACCACATGATAGAGCGTATGCTTCACAGATTGGCCTGGGTCGCTGTGGCCCTTTGCGTGGCTCCGATGCTGACGGCGGGTTGGGCAGCGTGGAATGCCGATATTGCCGATTGGCGCGACGTGCTTGCCCCTGTGCTGCCGCGCTATATCGGCGCCACGCTGGCGCTGGTAGTGATCGTCGGTGTCTGCACTGCATCGATTGGATCTGTGACGGCCTGGCTTGTCACCGTCTACCGCTTTCCGGGGCACCGCTGGCTGGAAGTCGCTTTGGCGCTACCGCTGGCCTTTCCGGCCTATGTCATGGCCTATGCCTATACCTACATGCTGGACCACCCCGGGCCGGTGCAGACGCTGCTGCGCGATCTGATGGGCTGGGGGCCGCGCGATTACTGGTTCCCGGAAATTCGATCATTGGGCGGGGCGGCTATGATGCTGACCTTCGTGCTTTATCCGTATGTCTATCTGCTGGCCCGCGCGTCGTTTCGCCAGCAATCCAGCAACGTGTTTCTGGTGGCCCGCACGCTCGGGGCATCGCCCATCCGGGCGTTCTGGCGCGTCGCATTGCCCATGGCGCGCCCTGCGATTGCGGGCGGTGCGCTGCTGGCGATTATGGAGACGATCGCGGATTACGGCACGGTTGCTTATTTCAACGTGCAGACGTTCTCGACCGGCATCTACACGGCGTGGTTTTCGCTTGGCAACCGAGGCGCTGCGGCCCAACTGGCGCTCTGTCTGCTGATGTTCGCCCTGTTGCTAGCAGGTCTGGAACGGGCGCAGCGCGGCAAGGCCAGTATGGCCTCCAAGGGGCAGCGTTTCAACGTAATGGACCGGCAGGTGCTCAAGGGCAAGAACGCCGTCATTGCCTTCATGATCTGCTTCATTCCCGTTGCAGTGGGCTTCTTGATCCCGTTGATGATGCTGGGTTCGATGGCCGCTGAATTCTCGCATCTCTTCACGTCATCACGCTACCTCGATTTGTTGTGGAACTCTGTCACGGTGTCTTCGGTTGCGGCCGCTGTCACAGTATCTGCGGCTGTCCTCATTGGCTTTCGCGCACGCATGCGCCCCTCGACATCCTCCACAGTTATCCTGATCGGTGCGGGATTGGGTTATGCCGTCCCTGGCGGCGTGATCGCTGTGGGCCTCATGGTGCCCATGGCCGCTTTCGACAACGCGCTTGATGCGTTCATGGAGGCGCGGTTTGGCATCGACACCGGGCTTTTGATCACGGGCTCCATGTGGCTGATGGTTGCGGCCTATATGGTTCGTTTCATGGCCGTGGCGATCAACACTTATGACAGCGGCATGGCCACGATCCCCGCGCACTATGATGCCATCGGCCGCACGCTGGGACAGCCCGGCCACAAGCTGCTCTTCCGCGTCCATCTGCCCGTAGCGCGCGCGTCTGTCCTTACCGCGCTGCTCATCGTGTTCGTTGATGTGATGAAGGAACTTCCCGCCACGCTGATCCTGCACCCGTTCAACTTCCAAACGCTGGCTGTGCAGGCCCACCGCCTGGCCGCCGATGAACGCCTGTTTGAAGCCGCCGTGCCATCGCTCATGCTGGTGGGCTTCGGCCTCATTCCCGTCCTCATCCTTTGCCGCAGCCTTGGTCGCGAAAACCGCGCGCTGCCCCAACCCACAGGACACCCCGCATGACCATCAAACGTATCAATGCTGAAGACGGTGCGCCCGCGTTCGGGGCGTATGTGCAGGCGCTTGAAGTCACCAACACGACCCGCCGCCTCTACGTGAGCGGCCAAGCCCCGGTGCGCCCTGATGGCACGCTGCCCGATACGTTCAAAGGCCAGGCAGAGGCGGTGTGGGACAACATCCTCGCCCAACTTCGCGCCGCTGACATGGGGCCAGAACACCTCGTTCAGGCGACGACCTATCTGACCGGACGGAAATACCGCGACGAAAACCGCGATGTCCGCATGGCCAAACTGGACGGCCACACATTCGCGATGACTGTCGTACTTGCGGGCATGTTTGAAGACGGCTGGCTTTTGGAAGTTGACGCAATCGCAGAGAGTTGATGCGGATCAACCCGGCGGCTTCTTCGTGCCTGATGGCGATTTTCTTTTTGCTTCAAACCTTTCCCAGACATGCATTCGACCCTTCTGGCGCGCATCGGCCAACCAGAGTTTTTTTCGCACGTCTGGCTGTTCCAGATGGGTATACACGCCGCTGGAAAACTTCGGCCAGTCAATGGCCATTCCGCATTTGACCATCTCTGCCGAGAGGTCGCGCCCATCGTCGAGGTAGCACTGCGCCACCGTGCGCCCATGGTTGTCGATATCCGTGACTTGGGCCGTTATGGTCTTACCTTTGCACAAAGCGACAGGGGCCCATTTCGCCTTTTGCCCGTAAGGATGCTCAAGTTCTGGGGCATCCACCCCGAAAAGGCGTATTTGCGTTTTCTGCAAAACGATCGTGTCCCCGTCAATCACGAACGCCCGGCCCTTTATGGTGACGGTTGGGGCGACTTTTTCTGAGCGGCTTTGATCGAACGGCTTTGTTCGGCCTTGGGGCTGGGCGGGGCGAACCCCTCGCCGACTTTGGCTGTGTTCTTCATTCTGCGCTTTGGTATAACATCGCACAACGAACACGATCAAAGCGATCACTCCAAAGATCGCTAGTGTTTCCAAATCAGTTCCCACCGAAGAGTGTAGGCCCCGTCTTCGGGATGTCGTGAACCTCAGCTTTCATCTTGTCAAAGGTACTCAAGCCCCGCCCGCACAACAAGAACGCGCGGACGGGCATGCGGGGCTACACTTCCAGATAGCTTTCCAGACTGTCATCCAGCGCATCCTTCCACGGCGTGTGGTGCGGCGGTGCTTTGGTGCCGGTCATGGGCGACACGTAGCCGTGGTTGCGGAACTCCATGATCCCCTTTTTCTTGTGTTTCTTCCACTCAAAGAAGGCCTGATTGGCGGCGTCCACGTCGAAGCTTGGGTAATCCGTCTCCGCGATCAGTTCGCGGACATAGTCACCCTGATAGCGGATGCAGGCGTAATCATCCTCCAGCGCATCCTCGGCGGTCTCACGCGCTACAGGATCGGCTTCCATTGTGGCCTGATCCGGCAGGGCGATCTTGCCCATGATCTGGTCGCGCACCCACCAGGCCTGGGCGTCAAACATGTTGAACGTGTACCACTGATCCTGCATGCCGACATAGAACATCTTGGGGTTCTTGTTCCACACCACGCCCTTGTAAAGATCCGCCGCTGCCAGACGGTTCGCGGTTTTCAGGCGCAGATCATCGGGCAGGAATGGGAAGTGGTGCTTGTACCCGGTGCAGAGGATGATCGCATCCACATCCTTGCTGGTCCCATCCTTGAAATGCGCCGTCTTGCCTTCGACCTTCACCAGCCCTGGCACCTCTTGCCAGTTGTCGGGCCAATCATAGCCCATGGGCGCGGTGCGATGGGACACGGTCACGGAATTGCAGCCATATTTCCAACACTGTGACCCGATGTCTTCGGCGGAGTAAGACGTACCGAGGATCAGGATGTCCTTGCCTTCAAATTCCCGCGCGTCGCGGAAATCATGGGCGTGCAGGATGCGGCCATTGAAGCTTTCGAACCCAGGATAGTACGGCACGTTGGGCGACGAAAAATGCCCGGAGCACACGACCACATGGTCAAACTCTTCCGTGCTTTCGCTATCCGCAACGCCATCCCGCGCGGTGACAGAGAACATGCCCGACGCGTCATCATAGCGAATATCGCGCACCGCATTGTTGAAGCGGATCCAGTCGCGCACGCCTGCTTTGTTCACGCGACCTTCGATGTAATCAAAGAGCACCGCACGCGGCGGATAACTGGCGATGGGTTTGCCGAAATGTTCCTCAAACGTGTAGTCGGCAAATTCAAGACCTTCCTTGGGGCCATTGGACCACAGATAACGGTACATCGACCCATGGCAGGGCTCGCCGGAGGCTTCCACGCCCGTCCGCCAGGTATATTTCCAAAGCCCGCCCCAATCGTCCTGTTTTTCATAGCAGACAATTTCCGGGATATCCTCACCGTTGTTTTTCGCTGATTGGAAGGCACGCAGCTGGGCAAGGCCTGACGGGCCCGCTCCGATCACTGCCACTCTCTTCTTGGCCATGGGGATCTCCTGTTGGGATTTATGAAACTTTTATTCCTGAGGATTAAGGCAAGCGAGACCAGGGCTTGTCAACGATTAACCTATGGCGCGCTGGCGCTGACGGGTTGCAAATAGTGTTTGCTCATCTTTGCTGCTTGCCCCAGTAAGGCGGGACATCCACGATCAAAGCCACTGCCTCATGTCCCTTCCTGACCTTTTCATGTCCGACTATTTCGATATCGAAACGGATTGGATCGACTACAACAACCACCTGAACATGGGCTACTATCCTGTGCTGTTTGACCGGGCCTCTGATCAGGCCTTCGCCGAGTTTGGGTTCGGGCCGCAGTACGTCTCTGAGACAAACCACACCACGTTTTCGGCAGAATTCCACGTCCGCTACCTCAAGGAGGTGAAACTGGGTGATAAGGTCCGCTCTTCCTTTTGGGTCATCGATTACGACGAAAAACGCTTCCATACGTTTCAGGAGCTGTACCATGAAGACGGCTGGCTGGCCGCCACGGGGGAGGGGCTGACCCTGCACGTGAGCCTGAACGGTCCAAAACCCAAAGTCGCGCCCATGCCTGAGCCGATCTATGGCCGCCTGCAAGCCATGGCGCGTGCCAATGCGGCGATGGATCAGCCCGAGGGTGTGGGCCGCAAGATCGGCATCAAACGCAGGACCTGATCACGTCTCGCACGAGCGGAGATGTCGCGCCTCTTTTGGGTCGACGGGGCCCGTATCGTCGGTCTAACATCCACTCGACTCCCGGCGGATCAGTTCGGGCAACAAGGTCTGAACAACAACGCGGGACCAGAGAGGACATGATCAATCTTCTTCTACGCCGACTAGGCCTTGGCGTTGTCACCGTTTGGTTGGTGTCCGTGATCATTTTTGCAGGGATGGAGGTTTTGCCGGGGGACGCCTGCACCGTCGTGCTGGAACGCGACGCGCAGGGCGAAGTGCTGGAAAACTGCCGCAAGAACCTCGGCCTCGATAAACCGGCGGTGCAGCGATATCTGGATTGGGCATCGGGTGCGGCTGTGGGCGATTTTGGTGTCTCTGCCGATGGTACCACTAAGATCAGCACCGAAGTGGCGTTGCGCGTCAAAAACTCGATTTTGCTGGCCATGGGCGCGCTCAGCGTCGGTGTGCCACTGGCGATCACGCTTGGCATCATCGCGGGTCTGGCGCGCGACAGGTTTCCCGACATTTTCGTTTCGACTGCGGCGATTTTCGCCATGACAATCCCCGAATTCGTCTCCGCCACGATCCTTGTGCTGATCCTGTCCATCTGGCTGGGCTGGCTGCCTGCCGTCGTGCTGACACCTGCAGATGCGCCGATGCTGGATTTCTGGCCGGAATTCATCCCAGCCGTGATCGTCCTCATCATGGTGATGGTGGCCCACATAATGCGCATGGTGCGCTCCTCCGTCATTGAGGTGATGGCCAGCGAATACGTCCAGATGGCGACGCTGAAAGGGGTTCCCTACTGGCAGATCGTATTCCGCCACGCGCTGCCCAACGCGCTGCTGCCTGCAATCAATGTGGTCGCTCTTACAGTGGCCTGGCTCTTGGGCGGTGTGGTCGTGGTGGAGGTCGTCTTCAACTACCCCGGCATCGGGCGAATGATGATAGACGCTATATCGGACCGTGACCTGCCGATCATTCAGGCGCTCGTTATGCTGATTGCGGCCACATATGTGCTCGTCAATCTGGTGGCCGATCTGGCCTCCATGCTGCTTAACCCGCGTCTCAGAACCCTGAAGATGAGGGCCAAATGACCGACGCCGTGACCGACAGCGCATCAGACCGCCCCTCGGCCCTTGTGCGTTGGGCTCAGGTCCTGCGCGACCTGGTGTGCCGTCCGTCCGGGGCCATCGGCGTCTTCCTCGTGGCACTTCATGTCATTGTGGCGATCATCAGCCCGTGGATTGTTCCCTATGAGTTCACCTCCATGGACAGCTCGATCATCCTTGCCGCGCCTGACAGCGCGCATTGGTTGGGCACTGATGCGCTGGGCCGAGATGTGCTGACCCGCGTGCTGCTTGGCGGGCGAGAGGCGCTTTGGGTCTGTTTTCTGGCCATCCCGCTCACCATGATCTGGGGCGGTCTGGTGGGGGTCTATCTGGGCCTGCGGGGTGGCTGGGTCGATGAGGTTGCCATGCGCCTGGTCGATGCCTTCCTCGCCCTGCCGGGCATTCTGCCGCTGATGGTCTTCGTGTTCGTTTTCGGGGCGGGCAATGAGGTGCTGATCCCCACGCTTGCTTTCTTCTTTGGCATCCCGGTGATCCGCGTGGCCCGGGGCGCCACCCATGACGTGGTCGCCCGTGACTATGTATTGGCTGCCCGCGCGCGAGGGCATTCCCGCGCCTCCATCATGCGCCGCGAATTGCTGCCAAACACGCTGGATGTGATGATGGTCGAAGGCGCCATGCGCCTGAGCTGGATGTTGCTGACGTTTTCTTCGCTGTCCTTCCTCGGCTTCGGCGTGACCCCGCCCACACCCGATTGGGGCCAGATGATTTCTGAAGCGCGCGTGTACATGTCTCTTGCCCCGTGGGGCGTGCTTGGGCCGATGATTGCGCTCTCCTCGCTGATTATCGGCGTCAATCTGACGGCGGATGCGCTCGCCAAGACCCTGGGTATCGACCGCACGCGAAAGGCCGTGGTGTAGATGTCCCAAGCCATCATCGACATCCGCGACCTCAGCGTCGGCTTCACCGCGCGCGCGGGCCACACCCACGAGGTGCTGAAATCCGTCTCCGTGTCAATCAAGGCGGGCGAAACACTGGGCATCGTGGGTGAAAGCGGGTCGGGCAAATCCACCCTCGCGCTTGCGTCGATGGGTTACATGAAGCCGGGGCTTCGCAAACTCAAAGGCGATGTGCTTTTCGAAGGTGAGGAGGTGTTCGATCATAACCTGCGCCAACTCGAAGGCTTGCGCGGTGGTAAGCTGGGGCTCATTCCGCAAAGCTCCGGACAGGCGCTCACGCCCACCATGCGCATTGGCAAACAGGTCATCGAGGCGCTGAAACTGCATTGCAATCTCTCAGCCGCTGCTTGCGCAACACGTGCCGAAGAGCTGCTCAACCAAGTCCGCCTGCCAAACGTCCCGGCCATCATGAAGCGCTTCCCCCATGAGCTCTCCGGCGGCCAGCAGCAACGGGTCGCTATCGCCATGGCGCTCGCAGGTGAGCCGGACGCGCTTGTGCTGGACGAACCCACCACGGGTTTGGATGTGACGACGCAAAAGCAAATCCTCGATTTGGTGCAGGATCTGGCGAAAGAACGGAACATGGCGATGATGCTCGTGAGCCATGATCTGGGCGTGATCGCGCGCTGCTGCCACCGGGTGGCAGTCATGTATCGCGGGGAGATCGTGCTGGAAGGCCCCGCCAAAGAGGTCCTTCGCAATCCCAAGCACGACTACGCGCGAAAACTGATCGACGCGGTGCCGCGCATTCAAAAGGTAATGGCCAAGGCCAAGAAACCCGCCCCCGCCACCACCGAGGCGCTGAACCTCGAAGATGTGGGCATTTGCTATTCCCAGCCCGGATTTTGGGAAAAAACCTTTGGCGGCGCAGAACCGGCGGATCTGACCGTGGATGGCATCAACATCACTCTGGGCAAGGGAAAGAC
>JBCCCZ010000042.1:0-18727 GCA_039033255.1 Pseudomonadota bacterium | reverse complement strand
GGGCCGTTCCAGATGAGGGTTTGGCTGGCTTCAAAAGCCGACGCGATGCGGGCGACGCTGCCGGGGCCAGCGTCGAGGATCATCGCGTCGTCGGGGCAGGCATGGGCCGGGACGGTTTCATGGGGTGCGCCTGCTGCGAATTCCTTCGCGACGACCACGTCGGAGGGCAGGAGGATCTCGCATCCGCTCGCGCCGGCTTTTCCCATGATCTCGCGGGCGGTGTCGGCCATGTCGTGTTCGCAGAGCGATTTGCCCACCTGCAGGCCTTGGGCGGCGAGGAAGGTGTTCGCCATGCCGCCGCCAATGACCAGCTTGTCGACGCGGCCCACCAGATTGCCCAGCAGGTCGAGCTTGGTGGACACTTTGGCCCCGCCTACCACGGCTGTCACCGGGCGTTTGGGCGTGCCGAGGGCGGTCTCCAGCGCCCGCAACTCGGCCTGCATCAGGCGACCGGCGCAGGAGGGCAGGTGGCGTGCCACCCCTTCCGTGGAGGCATGCGCGCGGTGGGCGGCGGAGAAAGCATCGTTGCAATAGACATCGCCGAGGCCTGCGATGCGGGCGGCGAAATCGGGGTCGTTGGCCTCTTCGCCCGGATAGAAGCGGATGTTTTCCATCAGCAGGACTTCGGCGGCGCGGGCCTCTTCGGTCAGGGCTTCGGCCCCTTCGAGCGTTTCGATGAATTGCACGGTATGGCCCAGAGACGCCTCCAACGCGGGGACCACCTGGCGCAGGGACATCTCATCCACCACCTTGCCCTTGGGGCGGCCGAAATGGGCGATGAGCATCGGCTTGCCGCCCGCGGCCAAGATGGCCTCTACCGTGGGGGCGATGCGGTCGATGCGGGTCGTGTCGGTGACGCGGCCCTGATCTACGGGCACGTTGATATCGACGCGGGTCAGCACGGTCTTGCCTGCAAGATCCATCTCATCGAGGGTTTTCCAGCTCATGATATCGCGCTCCCCAGGTCGCAGAATTTCGCGCCTCTATTGGCCGTTGGCATCCGACACGTCAACACCCTGCTTGGCATTCCGCAGCGGAGGGCTTACCTAACACCGAACGCACGACGACAGGAGGGCCCTATGGCCGAGATCAAAGACCCCGAAAACACCATCCTGATGGAGCTCAAGGACGGCACCGTGACCATTGAGCTGCTGCCCGATGTGGCGCCAGACCACAGCGCGCGCATGAAGGAACTCGCGCGCTCTGGGGCCTATGACAATGTGGCCTTCCACCGGGTGATTGACGGGTTCATGGCGCAGACGGGTGATGTGGCCAACGGCAATATGGAGAGTGATTTCAACCTCCGCATGGCGGGCACCGGAGGCAGCGATCTGCCCGATCTGAAGGCAGAGTTTTCGGGCGTACCCCATGATCGCGGGACGCTGGGGGCGGCGCGCAGCCAGAACCCTGACAGTGCCAATAGCCAGTTTTTCATCAACTTCTCGGACAATCATTTCCTCAACCGGCAATACACCGTCTATGGCCGCGTGATTTCTGGAATGGAGCATGTGGACGCCATAGCGCGCGGTGAGCCGCCGATGTCGCCCGACCGGATGATCAGCGTGAAGGTGGCGGCAGATGCGTAAGCTGACTTATGTGATGGCCTTGGGGCTGATGGCCTCGCCCGTGGCGGCTTCGGGTATTGATATCGAGGTATCCGGCGTGGCCAATGGCACAATTTCAATCGATCTGCTGGATGATGTGGCACCCAAGCATGTGGAGCAGATCAAGACCCTCGCCGCGCAGGGGTTTTACAATGATGTCTATTTCCACCGGGTGATCAGTGGCTTCATGGCGCAGACGGGCGATGGTGAAAATGCCGAGGTCGAGGATGGCAACACGCGCCGCGCGGGCACGGGTGGCAGTGATTTGCCCGACCTGCCGGCGGAGTTTTCCGATATCTCCTTTGAGCGCGGTATCGTAGGGATGGCGCGCAGCTCAAGCCCGAACAGTGCCAACAGCCAGTTCTTCATTGTCTTCGATGACGCGACTTTCCTTGATGGCCAGTACACCGTCGTCGGGCGGGTGACCGGGGGCATGGATATTGTCGACAAGATCAAGAAGGGCCATCCCCAATCCGGCGCGATTACGGGTGAGCCTGATCGCATGGTCACGGTGACTGTGACGGAGTGACCCAAACCGGTTACGAGCCTCTGGGCACGCTGAAGCCCGTCGCCCAGGGGATTTGGATCGTGGATGGCGCACCCGTGATGCGGGCCTATGTGCCGGTGCCGACGCGGTCTGTCGTGGTTCAGCTGCAAGGCGGTGGGCTTTGGGTTTATGCGCCGATTGAGCTAACCGATGGGTTGGCAGCCGAACTGGCTGCGGCAGGGCCGGTGGCGCATATCGTTTCCCCCAACGCCGATTGTAATGCGCAAGCGCTGGTTTGGGCAGATGCCTATCCAGAAGCGCAGCTGTGGGATGTCGAAGCCCTGACGCCGGGCGAGGCCGAAGAGGCCTGGCGCGGGCAGTTGCATCAGGCGGTTGTGCGGGTGAGGCCCGATTGGTCAGAGGCCGTGTTTTGTCATCGCCCGTCGCGCTCGCTGTTTTTTGCGGATTTGTTTGAAGTGTTGGAAACCAAGTTCCTGCCTGTCTGGTCGCGTCCCATCGTCTGGTTTTCGGGCACGGATGACAGTGGCGGGCATTTGCGACCCACGCTGCGCTGGGGGCGGAAATATGATGACAAGGTTGCGCTGGGTCGCGACATTGAAAAAATCATGGACTGGGGCGCGAGGGGGTTGATCCCAGGGCATGGGCGCGTCTTTGAGGCGCACGCCAATCGCGAGCTGGAGCGGGCCTTTCGCAAGGAGTTGCGCCCGCTGCGCTGGGAAAAGGCGTTTGAGAAAAAGTGAGCGGCTCGTCGCTCTTTTACGGGCGTGTCTCGCCGCGCGCTTGAGCGGGTTCAGCGGATCAGGTTAATACGCAGTTTGATGCCCTGGCGGGCCGCTTGCGGCAGATGGCGGTTGAGGCGGAGATTGACCAGCGCGAAGAGGCCTATGATCACCAGCGTCAGCAGGATGAAATAGAAGGCGAGGATCGGGTAGGGGACGAAGGGGTTGAAGGTTTTATCGGCGAAGTACCGCGCGTAATAGAGCGCATCTCCGCGCTGCTGCCATGTGGGAAAGCCTGAGAAAAACACCAGAGTTGTGGCGTGAAACAGAAAGATCGCCTCATTGGTGTAGGCGGGCCAGGCGAGCCGCAGCATGGTTGGCCAGACGATCCGTTTGAAGCGCGGCCAGCCGGAAAATCCGTAGGCGTCTGCGCTTTCTACGTCGCCTTTGGGAATGGCACGCAGGGCACCATAGAAGATCTCGCCGGAATAGGCGGCCGTGTTGCAGAAAAGGACGATGAGTGCGCCGAGCCAAGCTGCGGATAACGGCGCGAAGATGGGCGACAGCGGTTTGATCGTGAGAAACAGGAAATAGGCAAAGAAAAACTGGATGAAAAGCGGCGAGCCGCGGAAGATGAAGATGAACCACTCTGAGGGTTTGCGCAGCACTGGGTTGTGCGAGGCTTTCCCCAAGGCAAGAGCGGTGGCCATAAAGAACCCCGCGCCCAGGGCCAGTACTCCGAAATAGACGTTCCAGATCAGCCCGGAGCCGATCAGCACGAAATGTTCGCACAAGGTGAAATCGTCGCGCGGCAGCAGCCGTTCGCCGAGGCCAATGCTGCGGAAGGCGTAGGCTGTGACGGTGTCCCAACAGCTCATGTGGCACCGCCCGTGATGCCCTGGCCGCGACTGACGCGTTGCATCAGGGCCTCGAAGATTTTTTCGGAAAGGCGGGTGAGCAGGAGGTAGAAGACCAAAAGCCCCAGAAAATACCACATGCGCCAGTCCCCGTGGGGATAGTCGGTGAATTGGGGGCGAACCGTTTTGGCCAGTTGCATCGACCAGTAGGTGAGATCCTCGACACCCAGCAGGAACAAAAGCGGCGTGGCTTTCATCAGCACCATCCACAGATTCGACAGGCCCGGCAGCGCGTAAAGCCACATTTGCGGTACGATGATGCGCCAGAAGCTTTGGCGGCGCGTCATGCCATAAGCCTCTGCCGTCTCTATCTGGCCGCGGGGGACGGCGTTCATCGCGCCGTGAAGGACCTGGGCCGAAAAGGCGCCGTAGACAATGGAGAAGGTCAGAACGGCGAGGAAAAAATTGTAGATGTCATGCACCGTTTGAGGCGCGACGCTGAGGGGCAGTTTGGCCTCGGCGCAGACGATGAAGTCGTTGCCCCGGCGGATGGGTTCGGACCAGTCAGGGCATTTGACGGAATGGCGGATCCATTCAAAGAATTGGTCAAGGGCGATGACGAAGAACATGAAAAACGCGATGTCCGGCACGCCGCGCACGATGGCGATGTAAGTTTTGCCGAACCAGCGCAGCGGCGCGATGCGCGACCGGGCCGCTGCCGCCCCGCCAAAGCCGAACAAAAGCGCCACGGGGGCGGTGATGAGCAAGAGCACCAGAACCACCCCGGCGGCCCAATAAAGCTGCATGTGCTTGCCCGTGGTCAGGTAGCAGGCAAACCACCGAAACGCATCGAGCGCGGCCGGATCTGTGCAGAAGCTGAACATCGCATCCCCTTGTCGCATTAACGGTCATCAATTTTCCTGTCTTGTCAATGTGATCCTTGGGGTTGTTCGCTTCGGTTCCCGGCGTCAGAGTAATTCCCATGCAAAAGTCCATTATCATCGTGGGTGCGGGCGTCATCGGCGCGGCGGTGGCCGTTCACCTGGCCCGTGCCGGCGCACGGGTGACGGTTTTGGATGCGGGCCATGCGGGCGCGACGGCGGCGTCTTTCGGTTGGATCAACGCGTCGTTTTTTCTGAACGAAGATCACTACCATCTGCGGGTCGAAGGCATGGCGGCCTGGCACCGGCTGGAGGAGAATTTGGAGTTGCCCATCTCCTGGTGTGGGTCGCTGTGTTGGGAGGAGGGGCGGCTGGACGACCGGCAAGAGACGCTGAGGCGGCTTGGGCATGACGTCGCACTGATCGACCGTGCCGCGTTCGCCGAGATGGAGCCCCATGTGGGCAATCCGCCTGAGGCTTCATTGCATTTGCCACAGGAAGGCGTGGCAGAACCGCGGGCCGTGGCCGATGCGATCTTGTCGGCTGCGCAACACGCGGGCGCGCGGCTTGTACGCGGTGTCGAGGTGACAGGGTTTCAAAGGGGTGGACCTCGTGTGACCGGGGTTGTGACGGCGGCGGGCGTGTTGCAGTCAGATGAGGTGCTGATCGCCGCCGGTGTGGGATGCGGGCCGTTGATGGCCATGCTGGGTCACGACCTGCCGATGCTTCATCGTCCCGCGTTGGTGATCAAGACAGCCCCCGTTGACCCCATCCTCAGCCACATTCTGGTCAGTAATATGGGCGAGGTGCGGCAGTTGCCCTGTGGCGCGTTGGTCATGCCAGTGGCGCCCGGGCACCAGGGTGACGCAAGCGAAAGCGTTGGCGATCTGGAGCGGGAGGCAGAGGCGGCATTGGTGCGGTTGCAAGCGCTGGTGCCGGGGGTGCCGCTGAGCCTGGCGGAGACGATGCTGGGCGCGCGGCCCATGCCGGAGGATGGTCTGCCCGCCGTGGGGCCGGTCGTTGAAGGGGCGTATTTAGGCGTCATGCATTCAGGGATCACGCTGGGCGCGATTATGGGGGAATTGATTGCGGGTGAAATGCTGCAGGGTGAGACAAACCATAGCCGGGCGTGGTTGGCACCTTTCCGGCCCGGACGGTTTTGCGGTGATCGCGTGGCTCTTCAGCCCTGACGGGCTGCCTCGCCGTTACCCCGCGCGCCGGAGCATGCCGAAGAGGTCGCGCGGGTCGTCGGGGTCGGCCAGCAGGTCGAGATCGAAATAGAGATCCGTGCCCTTGATCCGGTCGCGCACGAAGCGCAGCGCACTGAAATCCTCGATCGCAAAGCCGACGCTGTCGAAGAGCGTGATCTGTTCGGGCGATGTGCGCCCCCGGGCCTGACCGGTCATGACTTGCCAGAGTTCGATCACCGGGTGATCGTCTGCCAATTGCTGAATTTCGCCTTCGATCCGCGTCTGCGGCGGATACTCCACGAAGATGTCCGAGCGGTGCAGCACGGCTGCCGCCAGTTCCGTCTTGCCCGGGCAATCGCCACCGATAGCGTTGATGTGGACCCCTTCGCCCACCATGTTGTCAGTGAGGATCGTGGCGTATTGTTTATCTGCCGTGCAGGTCGTGATAATGCCTGCGCCTTCCATCGCCTCTTCGGCAGAACGGCACGCAACAACGGTGAGCCCCATGCCCGCCAGATTGGTGGCAGCCTTTTCCGTGGCGGCCGGGTCAATGTCGTAAAGCCGCACGGATGTCAGACCGCAGATCGCCTTCATGGCGAGGCTTTGAAACTCCGATTGCGCGCCATTGCCGATCATCGCCATGGTGGTGGCGCCTGTGGGCGCCAAATAACGCGCCACGAGCGCCGAGGTGGCCGCCGTGCGCAGCGCGGTCAGCACGGTCATTTCGCTCAGAAGCACTGGATAGCCGGTATCCACATCCGCCAGCAGCCCAAACGCCGTTACCGTCTGCAGCCCGTCGCGGGTGTTCTTGGGATGTCCGTTGACGTATTTGAAGCCATAGACCTCGCCGTCTGAGGTGGGCATCAACTCGATCACGCCTTCCGCCGAATGCGAAGCCACACGGGGGGTCTTGTCGAAAAGCTCCCATCGTTTGAAGTCCGCCTCGATGTAGTGGGCCAAGCCCATCAGCATCTCTTCAATGCCGATATGATGCACAAGCCGCATCATGTTTTCGACGGAAACGAACGGAACCAGCGCTTTGTCAGAGGGGGGCAGTTTGGGCATCGTGTGATCCATAGGCTTGGGTTGGACGGTCAAAGACGCGGCGGCCGAGGGCAGAGGCAGTCAGATCGACCATCGTCTGCGCCGTGCGGCCCCGGTCATCGAGAAACGGGTTGAGTTCAGCCAGATCCATGGAGGTCATGAGCCCGCTGTCGCAGATCATTTCCATCACCAGATGCGCCTCGCGCATTGTGGCACCGCCCGGTACGGTGGTGCCCACGGCCGGAGCAAAGGAGGGGTCGAGGAAATCCACGTCGAGCGACACATGCAGCGCGCCGCCTGTGTCCGCGACCTTTTGCAGAAATGCCGCCAAGGGGCGCGCGATCCCGCCTTCATCAATGGCGCGCATGTCGGCGTACTGGATGGCGGTGGTCTGCATCACCTCGCGCTCTGGCGCATCGACCGATCGGAGGCCGAGGATGCAGATGTTTTCATGGGGGATGGGTTTGACAATCTCCGGGAAGCCGTGAAATCCTTTGCGACCAGTGACATAGCCCAAAGGCGTGCCGTGCAGATTGCCAGACGCGGTGCTTTGCGGGGTGTGAAAATCGGAATGGGCGTCGAGCCATAGCACATATTGCGGACGGCCCACGCGGGCGGCATGTCGGGTGACACCCGCAACCATGCCCAGCGACATGGAATGATCGCCGCCCAGAAAGATGGGCAGGCCCCGATCCATCGCGGCCTCACCCGCCTCCATCAGCGCTTGGGTCCAGCCGATGGTCTCGGCAGGCGCGTGCAGATGGCCAGGCAGGGTGTGGGGCGCGGTGACGGGCCGGGGCCGCAGATCGCCCGCATCTTCGGCAGCGTGGCCCAACCCGTCCAGCGCTTCCAAGAGCCCCGCCACGCGGTAGGCACCCGGGCCCATGACACAGCCGCGCCGGGTTTTGCCGGAGTCAATCGGGGCACCGATCAGAATGCAGGTTTGAGGTTCCATAATGGGGTCCTTCATTGGATCTTTGCCACGGTATTTCGTCAAAATGGTGCATTTTGAAGCTGTCTAATTGGATTTTTCGGTGATAAACTTACCAAAACGAGCAGTAAGTTCGACGAAATGGATGATCTTGACCGCAAATTGATCGCCGCCTTGCGCCATAATGGCCGGGCATCGCTGTCTGATCTGTCGATCAGCCTCGGCGTGACGCGCAGTACGGTGCGCGCGCGCATGGAGAGGCTGCGCAATGACGGTGAGGTCGTGGGGTACACCGTGGTGTTGAAGGGTGACGGTGCTGTCGATCCGGTCCGAGCTTTGACCATGATCGGGATTGAGGGGAGGGGCAAGGATCGTATCGTTCGGTTGTTGGACGGATTGCGGCAGGTGCGATCCGTGCATTCTACCAATGGGCGGTGGGACCTGATCGTTGAGATCGGGGCGGACAGCCTGGAAGAGCTTGACGATGTGTTGACCCAGATCAGGCGCTTTGACGGCGTGTCGCAATCGGAAACCAGCTTGCTTCTGAGCACGAAACGCGCGTCTGCGCCGCGAAGTCTTTGAAAGACTTCGGCCGAATTCTTGTCAAGAATTCGCGTCCCGCGTCGTGGCTATGATCCATAGGACCGCCAGACCAAAGGACAGAACCGCATTCCAACTGGCCATCGACAGCCCCGCCAACTCCCACGCAACTTCATCACAGCGCACCAGCGGCGCATTCATGATCTGATCCAGCAGTTCTTCGGGCGACAGACCACCAATCGGTTGTGATGAACAGGTGCTGGGTCCCTCCCACCACCCCCGTTCAACGCCGGTGTGAAAAAGGCCAATGGCTGCGGTGGTCAGTGCTGCCAAAGCGCCCAAGGCAGGCAAGACACGACCGCGGAGGACATATGCAAACACGCCGATTGCAATGGCCGCAGCATGGGGATAGCGCTGCCACAGACACATTGGACACGGCGCATACCCCAAGGCTTGGAAAAGGAATGCGCCGCCCAACAAAGCCGCAGACCCAAAAGCGGCCAATCCGGTGAGTGCGTGACGCGTCATAGTCCGACCCAGTCTTTGATCAGACTGGCAAGGCTGGCGCCCGCAAAAACCAGCGTGCCGATCCAAGCGGTGCCGATGATCCCGCCCAGAATGACCAGAATGCCGTCTCGCTGCAAAAGCCCCATTGCGACCAGCACCACAGCAAATCCGGGCACCGTGTTCGTACCGGGCAGAGGCACGAGAATGGATGCGCTGAAGAGCACCAATGCCACGCCAACCAACCTGTCGGCAGGGGCGCGTGTCAGCGCGGTCAGACGCGGTTTGCTCAAAGCTTCAATCCGACGCAGCCAAGGGCCCGCTCTGGTGGCAAGCCCTGTCAAGCTTTCACTGGAAATGGCCCGCGCCCCCAATTTTTCCGGCAACCACGGCGCACGCCGCCCCAGAAGGATCTGGACGGACACAAACATCATAGGAAGCGCCACGATCTGCGGGATGCCGTAGAGAAACGGAATGCAGCAGGGCAGGGCGAGGAACAGCAGGAATAGCCCAAAGGCGCGTTCCCCCAAAGTGTCCAGAACCCAGGCCAGCGTGACATCTGTACCGCCTGCGTCTTGGGCCAGCAAATCGAGCCGGTCCGAAATGGCGATATCCTGCGTGAGATGGGCCTGCATTTTCACTGTCTCCTTGCCTTCGCCCACCGTTAGCAAATCGTTTTCCGCAGGGCCAGCGCCCGTGGCAAGGCGCATGCCAAAACCCATCACGCACCGCTTGCCCCGCATCATCTCGGGGTGTAGAGAGGCGCAAGTGCCCAAGTGGCGGAATGGTAGACGCAGGGGATTCAAAATCCCCCGCCTTCACGGGCGTGAGAGTTCGAGTCTCTCCTTGGGCACCATCCTTTATTCTGCCTAACGCGCGGAGCGCTCCTTGCGGCCAAGTCTGGTTCGAGGCTTGTCCTCTCTCCCGCGCGACTTTTCTGGCACGTTTGAGCGTTTCGACGTCTTTTATGGCGGTCCTTCAGTCCGCGATGACCAAAACCTCGCCGTAGGCGGGCTCTTGCGTTAGGGCGGACGGCACAGCCCATAGGGTTGGGGCAAAGGGTGCTGGGCCCGTAGGAGCGTCCAAATCGGTCAGCATTATGATAAGAGACGGATTGAGGCTCTGCGCCTCCGCCAAGACCGGGGCATAGTCCGTTCCTCCGCCGGTGCGCATGGCCATGGAGCCGATCGCCGCGGGGCTGAGAAACGCGGTACGGCTGTGGACTTCGGTGTCAAAGCCCAAAAGATGCGCCTCCGCCCCGGTGCGGCGCGTGATGGAGAGGGCCTCAGAGGCAAACATGTCGAGGGTCGGGCTGGGCATGGAGCTGGAGGTGTCGAGACCGATCACAAGGCGGGGGCGGCGGTCGTCACGGGTTAACCCGGGTTCAAAAATGGGCTGTGCACCACCCTCTGCCCGCGCCAGGGCATCGCGGGCGAGCCATGCGCGGGCCGGGCGGCGGTGGGTTTGGTAGGGGTGATGGGCCAGTGCCTTGTTGAGAAGGCGGCGGAGTTTGATTTCCCAGGGCACCACCGCTTTGGGCAGATCGCCGAAGCGGGTCATGATTGCGCCGATCCCGGTGCCGGCGCGGGCGCCCACGCTGAGCGCCTGCTCGATGCGGCCGGCCCATAGTTCTGGTGTCGCATCGTCGGTTTCGCCTCGGTTGCTCTCCTTCAGATCGGGTTTGAACCCTTGCGCCGCCACGTAGCGTTCGACGTTTTCATCCGTTCCCGTGCCCTCACCGGCCTGCACCGCGATCGCGGCATAAAGCCTGTCACTGTCCCAATCGGTCAGAACATTTTCGGGTCGGTCCTGGGCGGGCAGCATTGTGACCATGTCGCTGGCGCGCACGGCGGGGCGGGGCAGGGCATGGCCGCCTTGCAAAAGCGCTTCATTGATCAGCGCGTCGCAGGCCAGATCGTAGCGCTCCGCGCGGAAGTTTGCGCCGAAGCGTTCGCGCGCTGCGGCCCGCCGCGCGGAGTGCCGCAGGGCCACGTGCAGCACGTGATGGGCGATGACGCCGGTTTGTTCGGACAAGGGCAGCAGGGGAAATTCCGGGCCCAGGCGGATGGTTTCGCCGTCGGTCACCGTGGCGCCATCGCCATCGCGGTAGCTGCACCACAGCGACAGCGCGGCGATGGCCGGGTCCACCTATGGCAACCGGGCCAGCGCGGGCGCGGCGCGCGACGAATGGGTCAAAACGCACCGGCGTCAGCGCGGTCGGCCGCGTAGGTCTGATACGCATCAGAGCTGCGAAAGGCCTCCGCCAGACCGTCGGCCATGGCCTTGCGGATCAGAATCTCGAACCCGAAACTTGTGAGTTCCGCAAGCGGCAGACCGGTCGCTTTGACGTGGCGCAGATCGGCCATGATGTCGATCACGTCGCTGATCGTGTCCTCGCGCGTCTCGGCGACCAGCGCATAGATCAGACCCACCAGACCGTTGATCGACGTTGGGTACAGACTTGCGCGTTTGGCGGGCGACGCGTCGAAGATCTCTTGCAAGGACACGAGCGCGTCGATTTCCGTGGCCACTTGCGCAAACTCAGCCGCCGGTGCGCTGCCGACGGTGCCCGCGATCATCCTGTGGCGCAGGATTTTATCAGAGACGGCGCTCACGATATCGCTCACCCGTTCCCATGAGCGCGGTGTGCAGGCGATCATATCGCCCCGGCGCAGCGCATCCTCGGTCGTGTCCAGCAGGTCGGGGCGGGCGCGCAGGAAGGCGGTGACAAGCGGCGAGAGCCCGCGATCCACGGCATAGCGTTCCAGCCAGTCTTTCGCCTCGGCATTGACTTGCAGATGGATCAGCCGATCCGACAGAGCGGTGCCCATCTCATAGGCAATGGCGCCATCATCCACCGTATTGCCGGCCGCGATGATCATAACGGACGCGGGCAGCATGTGCCGCCCCACGCGGCGTTCCTGCAAAAGCCCATAGACCGTGGGTTGCAGGTTGGGCGACGCGGCGGTGAGCTCATCCAAAAAGAGGATCGAGGGCTTGGCGGGATCATCGGGCAGGTCCTCGGGGCGATACCAGATGGTCGTTTTGGCATCGTGATCGTAGTAGGGCAGGCCGCGCAGGTCTTGAGGTTCAATCGTGGTCAGGCGGATATCGAACAGTGTGGCACCAATGCGGTGCGCCAAGTCGGTGACCACCTGCGTCTTTCCAACGCCGGGGCGACCGTGCAGCATCCAGGACGCGGTCAGTTGCCCGTCGCATTGGGCCTGCCAACCGGCCTGCAGTGTTTCCAGCGCGTCGCCTGCGCTGATGATCTGGGCGTTGACGCTCATCGGCTTGTCTCCAGAAAGGCGGCGAGGCGGGCATGGGCGGAGACGCCGCGCGCCTCAAAGCTGACCGCGCGAAAGGACACGCCTTCGCGTTGATTGGCAAGAAAGAGATGGCGTTCGGTGAAGTCGTCATCAAAGAGCCCGTCGCGGATGATCATGCGCTCTTCGGCGGTCAGGGGCACGAGGCGGGATTTGCCCTCATCCAGCTGCAGGCTTACGATGGTCATGGGCGGCACGCGCACCATGTCGGATTGTTCCACCACCAGATAGACCGTGCCGGTCTCGATCCCTCGCCCGGCGGCCAGTTGCGCCAGAATGCGACGCCCCCGGAAATTGAGTGTATCAAGTGCGCGCGCGGCTTGTGGCTCCGTCGTCATTTCCTTGCGGCGTGCGCGGGGTACGCGCAGCACGCGCAATTCGATGATGCCAATGGCCGCAAGCATCACGATGGGGGCCTGGCTGATGGGTAGCGCAGCCTTCGGCCACATGATCGCCGCCACCCCAAAGGGTAGCAGGGCGATGACAAAGCGCAGGATCTGGCTTTCGAAAATGGCGCGGAAGATGAAGCCCCATGTGACGTCGCGCCTAGGCAGGATCATCCCGCGCTCCAGAATTTTGCGCGGGGCGGTGGGAAAGTCGAGAACGCTGGGGTTCCACACCGTGTCTGGGGAGAGGACGAAAAGGCTCATGCGGGGCACATAGTTTGAAGCGCACCCGTTGCCAACAGGCGCACCGGGGCGGAATCAAGGCGCTCGCGCCGCCGCGCCTTCGTTCGCTGCCCGGCAGGCGATTGCTTGCAGTCGCCGAGAGGAGGCCCCCGCGAGGGCCTGGCGAAATAGCAATTGCAGGCTGCCGCTCGGATGCTCGGCGGGACAGAACGATAAAGCGCTGCTGTTCTAAAGCCAGGATCGCCAGACCGGGGCCCAACAAAGGCGCTCTGTCTGATCTTTGGACATCTGCCACAATTTGCAGCACGGACGCGCCGAATTGGACACGTTCGCGTGTTGATCTGTTCACTCTCCGCGACCGCTGGGGTAGAGCAGGGTCAAATGCGTTTCCCACATCACAAAGGATGATCACCATGCAACTCACGGGCAAAACCGCAATTGTCACCGGCTCCACCTCTGGCATCGGGCTGGGGCTGGCGGAAGGCTTTGCCAAGGCAGGCGCCAACGTGGTGCTGAACGGGTTCGGTGATGCGGATCAGATTGAGGCAGATCGTGCGCGGCTTGATGGGATGGGCGACGGCAAGGTGGTCTATGACGGGGCGGATATGTCGGATGGGGATGCCATTGAGGCGTTCGTGAAATCCGCCGAAGACCAGTTCGGCGGCGTCGATATCGTGGTCAACAACGCGGGCATTCAGACGGTGGAGCCGGTGGAAAGCTTCCCCAAAGATCGCTGGGATCTGATCGTGGCCATCAACATGAGCAGCGCCTTTCACACCGTGCGGGCCGCTATGCCGGGAATGAAAGAGCGTGGCTGGGGAAGGGTGATCAACATCGCATCGGCCCATGGTCTGGTCGCCTCACCCTTCAAGTCGGCCTATGTTACTGCCAAGCACGGTGTGGTTGGCTTCACCAAAACGGTGGCGCTTGAAGCCGCGCAGGACGGGGTGACCTGCAACGCAATCTGCCCAGGCTATGTGCTGACCCCGCTCGTAGAAAAGCAAATTCCGGACACTGCCAAAGCGCGCGGCATGACGGAAGAAGAGGTGAAACGCGACGTGCTGCTGGCCGCGCAATGGACCAAGAAATTCGTAACGGTGGAGCAACTGGCGGGCGTGGCGCTCTTCCTCTGCTCGGATGCGGCGGAAAACATCACCGGCGTGGCGCTGCCGGTCGATGGTGGATGGACAGCAGCATGAGCGATCAACCGAACCGAGGGCCGGGCCGGCGCAATACGGACCATCATGGCGTCAACATCGCACTGCAGGGCGGGGGGGCGCATGGGGCCTATACCTGGGGCGTGCTGGATCGGCTCTTTGAAGATGACCGGATCTGGATCGAAGGCATCTCTGGCACCTCAGCGGGTGCCATGAATGCGGTTGTGGCCGCCCATGGCATGCATGAAAACGGTGCAGAAGGTGCCCGTGCGCATTTGGAAAAATTCTGGCGCGCGGTTTCCGATGCCGCGCGATTTTCGCCCATTCAACGCTCGCTTTTTGCCCGAGCAACCGGGGATTGGTCGCTGGAAACGTCGCCCGGTTACATGTGGATGAACTTCATGCAGCGGATGGCGTCACCTTATGATTTCAACCCGCTGGATTACGACCCGCTGCGCGATATCGTGGAAGAGATCGTGGATTTCGACCGCGTCCGCCGTGTGACCGGAATGGGCGTGTTCCTGTCGGCCACCAATGTGGAAACAGGCCGCATCCGGGTCTTCAAGAAAAACGAAATCTCGCTCGACGTGGTGATGGCCTCGGCCTGTCTGCCCAACATGTACAAGGCCGTGGAAATTGACGGCGTGCCCTATTGGGACGGCGGCTATATGGGCAACCCACCGCTCTTTCCGTTCTTTCAGGGGTCGCCTTCCAACGACATCATCATTGTGCAGATCAACCCGGTGGAGCGCAAAGGCACGCCCAAAAGTGCCGCCGAAATCCAGAACCGGCTGAACGAGATCACGTTCAATTCTTCGCTGCTGCATTCCCTGCGCTCAATTGATTTCGTGCGTCGTTTGTTGGATGCGGGGCAGCTGGATCCGGATCAGTACAAATACATGCACATGCATATCATCAGTGCCTGTGACCGGATGATTGATCTGGATGCGTCCTCAAAGCTCAACGCCGAATGGGCCTTCCTTCGGCATCTCTTTGAGATTGGGCGGGAGACGGCAGATGAATGGCTGACGGAGAATTTCGACAATCTGGGCAAACGGTCTTCCACCAATATCCGGGAGATGTTTGACGACTATAAACTGCCCGGGACCGAGGATCTGGGGCTGGAGATTGTTCCCACCAAGACCACCCGGCGCAAAAAGGCAGGCGGTGCGGGTAAGTAAGGACACGCCATGCTCTATCTGGCCAAAGGCGCACTGAGGGGGGAGCGGCCGCGCGACATCGTAAGACGGTCCACCATCGTGGCGGTGATCAGTTTTCTGACGCTGATTGATCTTTTCGGGTCGCAGGCGCTGTTGCCGCAATTGGTTGTGGCGTTTGAGGCAGACCCGGGCGTGATGGGCTTTGCCGTGAATGCGTCGACCTTCGGGATGGCGCTGTCTGGTCTGACTGTGGCGTGGTTTGCGGACCGGATTGACCGCAAGCGGGGCATCTGGGTGAGCCTTGCACTGCTGTCTGTCCCCACCTTCTTTTTGGGCGTTGTCGATTCCGTGGGGATGTTTTTGGTTTTGCGCATCCTGCAGGGCGTGTTCATGGCGGCGGCTTTCACTTTGACCCTGACCTACCTCTCGGAACAATGCGATGTCACTGCAGCAGGCGGGGCGATGGCGGCCTATATCACGGGCAATGTGGCATCGAACCTTTTTGGCCGCGTCTTGGCCGTATCGACGGCAGATTGGGTCGGGCTCGCCGGATCATTCTGGACATTCGCCGCGCTCAATTTGATGGGGGCTTTGCTGGCGCTGGCGCTGATTGGGGCGCGGGATACGGACCCGCCAATGCGCCGCGGATCACCGCTCAAAGCCTGGAAAACGCATCTGTCCCATAGCGCCTTGCGCGCGTCTTTCGTGATGGGTTTTGTGATCCTGTTTTCCTTTGTCGGCGTCTTCACCTACGTCAATTTCTTCCTCACCGGGCCGTTGGGCGTGGCACCTGAACACTTGGGGTTGGTTTATCTGGTCTTCGTTCCCGCGCTTTTCACCACACCGCTGGCGGCCAAAGCCGTGAGCCACTTCGGGCCGCAGCGCGTTTTCCAAGTGGCGGCTGCAGTGGTCATCGCCGGGCTTGCGTTGACGTTCATCCCTGTGCTTTGGCCCGTGCTGGCGGGGCTTGCTGTTATTGGCGCGGGTACGTTTTTCATGCAGGCCGCCGCCACCGGGTTCGTGGGCCGCACGGCAACCACCGATCGCGCGGCCGCCAACGGGCTTTATCTGACCGCCTATTACACCGGCGGGCTGATTGGTGCCTTCCTTTTGGGCCAAGTGCATCAAATCATTGGATGGAATGGTGTCGCTGCGGTTGTGTTATGCACAATTCTGGCCATGATACCCCTGACAAGACACCTGAGGGATCCCGGGCCCGAAGTGCTGCCCCGTCGCCTGACGGAGGGCGGTGCCAAGCCCGAGCCTTGACGGCATTGAGGGAGGAAATGGGTGACGGCCCAGACCATTATAACAGCGGTTCAGATTTGGTGCTGGGTTGGTTTGGCTGTGGGAGTTCTATTCCTGCTTTTCGGCATACACCGTGTGGATGAGGACGCCGATGGCGCGGTGGCTTTTCGCCCGCTTCTGATTGTGGGCATTGTCCTGATCTGGCCTTTGGTGTTGTGGCGCTGGGCCATCCTGGCCCGTGGGCGCGACAACTGGCAGGCCCGCCACACGCCACCCCGCGCCGTGCACATGATCGCGGCGGTGTTTCTGGCGGTGGCCATTGGGGCGGCCTTGGCCCTGTCGCTGGCTTTGAAACAAACCTGGCCGGATCACATCGCGCCCGAGCTGTTGAGCGAGGCGGGCGAGCAATGAGCGTCAAATACATCCCGGTTCAGTGGAACAAGAACAAGTATCTCTATGACGCGGTGCTGATTATCTGCGTGGTGCTCTTTCTGAGCATCTACCTTTATCTCGCGCCTGATGCGCTGGCCCATGAGCGGCCCATCAACCCGGCCACCCATAACGCGCGCGCGTTCGGGGCCTGTGCATTTACGATGATGACCTTCATTCTCTGCATAGGCCCGTTGGCGCGGCTTGATCACCGGTTCCTGCCGCTGCTCTACAACCGTCGTCACTTTGGCGTGCTGACGGCGCTTGTGGCGCTGACCCACGCGCTGACAATCCTCAACTGGTATTTCATCGGCGGGCCGGTGGACAAATATGAGGCGCTGCTGAATTCCAACCTCGCCTATGATCGTGTGATTGGCTTTCCGTTTGAAAGCTTCGGGATCTTCGCCCTGCTGTGCCTTGGCGTGTTGGCGGCGACAAGCCACGATTTCTGGCTGAAATTCCTCACCCCGCCGGTGTGGAAGGCGCTGCATTACCTGATCTATCCGGCCTATGCCGCCGTGGTGGCCCATGTGATGCTGGGGGCGGGGCAGGACGCCCATGAACCCATCTTCAACGCGCTGGTCATTGGCGGGTCGGTCACGGTGGTGGGTCTTCATGTGATCGCGGCCTTTTGGGAGCGGGGTCAAGGCGATCCTTTGGCCGAAGAGATGGGCGAATGGGAGCGCGTCTGCGCCTGGGCCGAGATTGACGAAGGCCGCGCCAAGATCGCGCTTTTGTCGTCGGGCGAACGCGTGGCTGTCTTTCGTCATGAGGCAATGCTGTCGGCGATATCCAATGCGTGTGCCCATCAAAACGGCCCGCTGGGGGAAGGGCGTATCATCGCCTGTCTGGTGACCTGCCCTTGGCACGGGTTTCAATACGACGTGCGCACGGGTCAGTCGCCTGAGCCATTCACGGAAAAAGTGCCCACCTATGATCTGCGCATAGACGGCCCTGATGTGCTTGTCCGGACAGAGCCCAATCCGCCCGGCACGCCGGTCGACCCTGTGCCTGTGCCTGACGAGGTGCCCGCATGAAGAAAGACCCGCCTTTCTTCATTGGCTATATGCCAATGCCGAAAGGCCTGAAGGGGTTTCTGACGCTGGCCAGTGTGCTGCTGATCGGTGCTTTTGCCGCCGCGGCCTGGGCTATTTCCACGTCTCAGAAAGATCCCGGACCGGGCGCGTTTCGGTTTGATTACGGGCCTCAAACGCTGATTGGCCTGTTGGAGCTGACGCCCGAGCCCATGCTGCATGTGACCGAAGGCACTGACCGCGTGCCGACGGGCCAGACGATCATGCTGTCCTCTGGCGCCAAGCGCGGACTTGGCGGGCGGGGGGTGCCGCTCGATGGTCAGATGGTCAGCGTGACGGGCATCGTGCTGGAACGTGGCGCGCTCAACATGATGCAGGTGCAGGGGCGTGGTGATGCGCTGGTTGCTGTTGAGGCAGAGGTGGCCGCGGTTCCTCGGGAAGACCTTGGCCGTTGGCGCCTGACTGGCGAGATTTGCGATGGCAAATGCCTGGCGGGCGCGATGCGTCCGGGGCGCGGGCTGTCGCACAAGGCCTGCGCCAATCTTTGCATCATCGGGGGCGTGCCGCCGGTCTTTGTGTCGACGCAACCGGTGGAGGGGGAGGAATTTCTGATGCTGGGCGGGCAGGGGCGGTCTGATCGCCCGCAGGTGATGCTGGATATGGTCGGCGAGTACGTGACGCTTGAGGGGCAGGTGGTACGGCGCGGCGATCTGATGATCTTCTCGCCGGATTATGACACGGTGACACGGCCATGAGTGATGAGGCCCCAACTCGGCTGATCCTCTGCGCGATCTTCACGGCGCTTTGCCTGCCGGTGATCCTTTACCTGTCGCCCTGGTGGCCGTTTCAGCTTTGGACCAATCAGCACTGGCTGGCCGAATGGGGCCTGCATCCGCGCGGCAACATGATCTCGCGCTGGGTGCGGGGGTGGGGCTTGGGACCCTTTGCGATCCTGATATGGGCGGC
>JBCCCZ010000041.1:0-18780 GCA_039033255.1 Pseudomonadota bacterium | reverse complement strand
GCGAGACTGTAGGCGTAGTAATCCACCGAAGAATGACCCACACTGACGCTCAACGTGGCCGGGCCGATCTGACGGCCATGGGTATAGCGCACAATGCCGGACCATTGGGTTGAGGCGCGCAGGGAAAAATCGGTTACCGTTTCGCGGTAGAGCGCAGAAACACTGACTGTGCTGCCGGTCTCAAACAGGTGGGTCACACCGACATTGCCGGACCAGACCGTCGCGTCCCGAACGGGGCGGTTTTCATCATATTGTTCTTCCACCGCAAGCCCGAAAGACAGACGCCAGCGATCATTCAGCCGCTGCACGCGCTGCACATTGGCGGTCAGGAAATCATAGGACGGATCGCCGCCATACCAGACGCGCCCGCCATCGCCATTGAACCGCCAGAAGCCGTTTTCCCCGGGCTTCCAGATATGGGCAAACCCCAGGCCGAGGCGTTGAGAGGCCAGATCGGATGCGCTGAGGCCCGGGACCGGATCGTTGAATTCCACGTGATAGGCAAGGCCCCGCGCGACGATGCGCGTCTCCGAGGTTTGGCTTTCCCGCACGCGGTAGGACCCCTGCACGTTAACCGTGGACGTCCACCCGCTCACGGCCTGGGCGCTTTGGGATAGGATGCCGGAAACTGGCACGCCTTCAATGATATTGAGCGGGGTGTTGGCGCCATTGTTGACGTTGTCGGATGGGCTGATCGAAAAACGAAGCTGCACGTTCAGGGGGTTGCGGTTGCGCGCCTGCTGGAAGGCCGCGATCGCCTCATTCCGGGCTTGATCATTGGGGGCGTAATGCGATGCCCGACGCAGCCACAGCTGGGAATGGGTCATCCTTTGTCCGGCGATGCTCAACTGGGCCGCCAGCGTTGCGCTTTCGAAATGCTGAGTGTCGGTTTTTGCAGCGCGGTAGGCTTTTGCCGCCTTTTTGCGCCCCTGATCGAAATCACGCAGCTGGGCGAGGGCACGGGCTTGTATATAGAGCGCGTGCCCGTCCTGCGGATTTGCCTTTAACAGACCATCGCCCAGCGAAAACGCCAGTCCCGGCCGACCTTCGCGCAAGGCGGCCATGGCCACGTCTCGCGCTTGATCAAGGCCCAGTTGGAGCGCCGCAGGTTCATCTGCGGATTGAGCCTGCAAAGGCGCACTGAGAGAAAGCCAAAGCGCCAGCAGCGCTTTGACCGTCCTTGACCGTCGCATTAGGGGATTTGCGCGCAGATCGGGTTGGGGGCAGCGACCGCACAGGATTGCAGCACAAAGGCGCCGCTTTCTTCTTCGGTTTCCGCACCAAGTACGGCATCACCAACCCCATCAAATTCTGTGAGATCCACCGCTCCCGCCACCTCAGATGCATTCGGACCTCCGAAAAGACCGGCATAGGTGCCGACCTGGGTCAAGGCTCCGCCTGTTGCGCCCAATGGGTCCAGAATGTCATATTCCACCGTGCCGGAAAAATTGCCATTGGTGTCCACGTCGGATGCGATCAGGACAAGCGACGGCAGATCGGTCGTTACACCATCGCTTCGGATCAATCGCCGATTTATGATATTGCCTTCGACCGACCCATCAGCGAAATCCGCGTTGAGGAACACATCCCCGTCCACCAGCAGGGCCTGAAACGGCTGCAGTTCTGGATCTGTGATGGTGGTGGATAACAAGTTCTGCGGATTTGGATCTCCGCCATTCGTGACACCGGCGTAATCGCCCACATAGCTGACAAGGCCCGTAGTCCCGGTCACGGTCGGAGGTGTGTATCCTCCGTCGCGTTCAAAGAATGCGCCTCTAAACGTTCGGTTCCGCGGCAGCGGGCTACCCGCCGATGCGGCTCGGACAGTGGTCCCCTGTGCCGCAAGCGCAGTGAAGTGACGATCCAATGGGTCATTCTGCGATGTGTAGGCCAAAAATCCATCTTTATCGAGGGATGGGGTCCGTGTGTACACGGTGGTGACCGGAACATTGTCCAGCGTCAGGCCGGTGACGGACAGCGTGTTGGTTGTGGGATCAAAGGTAATACTGTCCACATCGCCCGCGATGCCCGCTGGAATGCCGGTTGCGGGGCCGGGCGCAGGTGCGCCTGGGGTGGCTGGCGTGGTACTTGTGGTGAACGGGTTGCCCTCTGAGTCGCAGCCCATCAAAAGAGCGCCGACCAGCAGGAATGCTGCTGCTTTTTTCATGTTGTACTGCCCTCAACAGAAGTTGATTTTTTATCTTTTGAAGCAAAATCAGGCAGCTACGCGTTCAAGTCAATGTTTTACTTGGCCAAAATCAGCCTAAAAACATGCCCTGTTGCAGGATTTATATACCCGATATTGCGAGTTTCGAATGGTGTGTCCGCAAGATATAGTCGGGTGCGACTCACTCTTGTGGAAAGGACCGGTTTATGCCCTTGAGCCCCGAGCAGCAGGCCGAAATCGACGAACTGCGCAAATCCCCCTCGAGCACTCTGCGCGTGGTGGCCCCGGGGATGGAGACGCATCTCTACACGGCCCACGAGGTGCTCGACCACGGTTTCGTCCGCGTGGTGGATTACATGGGTGATGATAATGCCATATGTCAGGCGGCCCGTGTCAGCTACGGCAAGGGCACCAAATCGGTACAAAATGATGAGGGCCTGATCCGGTATCTGATGCGGCATTGGCATTCCACACCGTTCGAGATGTGTGAGATCAAGCTGCATGTGAAATTGCCGGTGTTTGTGGCCCGCCAGTGGATCCGCCACCGCACGGCCAACGTGAACGAATATTCGGCGCGCTACTCAATCCTTGACCGCGAATTCTACATCCCCGCGCCGGAACATGTGGCTGCGCAATCAGTGGTGAACAATCAGGGCCGGGGCGAGGCGTTGACCGGCGATGAGGCCGCGCGGGTTCTGGAAATTCTGAAGGCCGACAGCACGCGGACCTATGATCACTACGAAGAAATGATCAACCAGGATGGCCAGCAGGGCCTGGCCCGCGAGTTGGCGCGCATGAACCTGCCCGCCAATATCTACACGCAGTGGTACTGGAAGGTGGACCTGCACAACCTGCTGCATTTCCTGCGACTGCGCGCCGATGCCCATGCGCAATACGAAATTCGCGTCTATGCCGAGGCGATGTGCAAGATCGTGGCTGATTGGGTGCCCTTTGCCTACGCCGCCTTTGAGGATTACCGATTGGGTGGCGCGTCCATGTCCGCCACGGGGCTCGATTGCATTCGTCGCATGCTGAAGGGTGAGGAGGTCAGCCAAGAAACCTCCGGCATGTCCAAAGGCGAATGGCGGGAATTTCAGGCCGTTTTGTCGGGATAAACCCTGAAATACATCTAAATTCGCCTGTAAATGCTGATTTTCGTTGTAAAAACCTTTGACGCAGCTGTCAGAGCGGGTAACGTCGTGCCGTCTGCTACGCCACCCCTATAGGAGGAAAACATGCGTATCCTGTCCTCTCTCACCACTGCTATTGCATTGCTCGCCGCCCCTGCGGTGGCCGATGGAATGAAGTATTACCCCTATCACGGGCACAATTTCTGCCCGGCGGGCCTCCAGCCGATTTCTATGGGCGGCGTGATCTGCTGCGGGACACCCAACACCCATGTGACCTATCGTGAAATGATGCGTCACCCCGCGCCGAAGCGCCACCAGCCCGTGGCGTTCCTCGACAAAGGTGAGTTGAGCAACTCTCGGGTGTGTCAGGAAGGCCAAAAGGGCTGCTGATCGCGCATGCCGGGCGCTTTCATAAAGGCAGGCCAAGCGCAAAGCGATGGCCATGGCCTGAATGGAAAAACGTTCAGTAAATCACAGTCGCGCACCGTTCCGGGTGCGCGGTTTCCACGGTAAAACGCTCTCCAAATTTTAGAGCGCCTTGAGTTCTCCGGCCATTTGACGCCCGTCGCGCCCATCGACCATTTCAAACTCAACCTTTTGATTGTCTGCCAGGCCCGTCAGGCCAGCGCGTTCCACAGCAGAGATGTGCACGAACACATCCTTGCCGCCATCATCAGGTGCAATAAAGCCGAAGCCTTTGGTGGTGTTGAACCATTTTACGGTGCCGGTTGGCATGCCGTATCTCCTTCATGTCGTCACTTCCCCGGCCAAGCCGGACATTGGTCGCGAACACCGGCGCGTGATCGTGCCGTTGATGAGCACAAGTCCAATTCAAGCCCGCTCGCCCCTAAGATGATTGATCGCGCGCGGCAAAAGGCAAGAAAAACTCGCGTGAACTTTTGGTGAATCGGAACTAAACATGCGTCCAGAGACTAAAAATTAGGCGGTTCAACCCATGATACTTTACGGCCTCAAGACCTGCGATACATGTCGCAAGGCCCTAAAATCACTCAATAATGCGGAATTCATAGATGTGCGCGCGGACGGCATGCCCGAAGATGTGCTCGCTGCGGCGCTGGATCACTTTGGCACGGACCTGCTGAACACCCGTTCCACAACCTGGCGCGGCCTGTCTGATACTGAACGCGACGCCGCGCCGATGGAGTTGCTGAAGGCGCATCCAACCTTGATGAAGCGCCCTTTGATCGTGAAAGACGGGCACATGTATCTGGGCTGGAAAAAAGATGTGCAGGATCAACTGCTTGGATGACCGCCTGGCCGCGCTTACATATTCAATAGAAAACGGAGTGGTAACATGCGCAACGCAGCCCTGATGTTGGGTGTCATTGGTGGCATTATGGCCATCGTGATCGGCTTTTTCAGCTATGGTTACACCGAAGTGATCGACACGTATGGCGAAATTGAAGGCCTTGCCGAACAGGTGGATCGCCGCGAATTGATCCGGTTTGTCAGCTTCATTGCCCCCATCCTCGCGATCGCGGGCGGATCCATGGCCCGGGCGCGGGCGCTGTGGGGCGGTATCTTAATGCTGATTTCAGGCGGCATGATGTTTTATGCCTATAATTTCAACGTCTTCACCATGTTCCCCATCGGCTTCGTGACCCTGGGTGGCGTTCTTGCCATCGCGGCGGGCAAGCCGGATGAAGAAAAGGCGCATTTCTAGCCTTGTATCAGTGAACATTCGCAGGATGTTCGTCACGACATGTCTGCGGAATTTCCTTGCGGCCAAACCCGCTTTACTCGGCTGCTGCGGCCATCATCTGCGCTTCGAGATCGGGCGGAAGGGCGTCCCTTGCGAGGGCTGCTTTGACGGCCTCCAGCGTTTCAACACTGGTCTGTTTCTCGCCCAATCGTCGCACAGTCACCGTGTCGTCTTCCATCTCCCGCATGCCGCAGGCGAGGATCACCGGGACTTTGCCCACGGAGTGTTCGCGCACCTTGTAGTTGATCTTTTCATTGCGCACATCGGTCTCCGCCCGAACGCCCACCGCGCGCAGCGCCTCTGCCACTTTCTCCACGTAGTCATTGGCCTCCGACACGATGGAGGCCACAACCACCTGACGCGGGGCCAGCCAGAAGGGCAGTTTGCCAGCATGTTCTTCAATGAGGATGCCAATGAAGCGCTCAAAGGACCCAAGCGTCGCGCGGTGCAGCATCACAGGCGTTTGTTTCGAACCATCCGGCGCCACATATTGCGCGCCCAGCCGTTCGGGCATGTTGGTGTCCACCTGCAGGGTGCCGCATTGCCAGTTCCGGCCGATCGCGTCCGTCAGGGTGAACTCCAACTTGGGCCCGTAAAAAGCCCCTTCGCCCGGCAATAACTCAAAGTCGTGGCCCGCCGCATGGCAGGCATCACCCAACGCCTTTTCGAGGATGTCCCAGGTTTCATCGCTGCCAATACGCTTCTCGGGCCGGGTGGACAGCTTCACCGTCCAATCCGTGAAACCCAGATCGGCATAGACCGTGGCGAGGAACGAGATGAACTTTTTCGACTCGTCGGTAATCTGGTCCATTGCGCAGAAGATGTGCCCGTCATCCTGCGTGAACCCGCGCACCCGCATGATCCCATGCAACGCGCCTGACGGCTCATAGCGGTGGCAGGAGCCAAATTCGCAAAACCGCATCGGCAGATCGCGATAAGACTTAATCCCTTGATTGAACACCTGCACATGACCCGGGCAGTTCATCGGCTTCAGTGCGTTGATCGCCTTTTCACGGGCGTGCTCTTCGTCCACTTCGACGATAAACATGTTTTCCTGATACTTGTCCCAATGCCCGCTTTCTTCCCAAAGTGTGCGTTCGACCACCTCGGGTGTGTTCACCTCCAGGTACCCATCCCGGGTCTGCATCCGACGCATGTAATCAAGCAGGGTGGTGTAGACCGTCCATCCGTTAGGGTGCCAGAATATCTGGCCGCGCGCGACCTCTTGGATGTGGAAGAGGTCCATCTCCCGGCCCAGTTTGCGGTGGTCGCGCTTGGCCGCTTCCTCCAGCATGTTCAAATGTGCCTTCAGCTTTTCCTTACCGGTGAAAGCCACGCCGTAAATGCGTTGCAGCATCTGGCGGTCACTGTCGCCGCGCCAATAAGCCCCTGCAATGGACATCAGCTTGAACGCATCCGCGGGCACTTGCCCTGTGTGCTGCAAATGCGGCCCTCGGCAAAGGTCCTGCCAGTCGCCGTGCCAATACATGCGCAGCGGTTCATCGCCTGGGATGCTTTCAATAAGTTCGACCTTATAGGGCTCGCCAGCGTCCTGGTAATGCTGGATCGCGCGGTCACGTTCCCATACCTCGGTGCGGACAGGTTCTCGCAGGTTGATGATGTCCTTCATCTTTTTCTCAATGAGGCCCAGATCATCCGGCGTGAAGGGCTCCGCGCGGTCGAAGTCGTAATACCAACCATTTTCAATAACCGGACCGATCGTGACCTGCGTGTCGGGCCAGATCTCCTGCACCGCGCGGGCCATGATATGGGCCAGATCGTGCCGGACCAGTTCACCCGCCGGCTCTTCGTCTTTCATGGTGTTGATGGCGATCTTGGCGTCTTCGGTGATTGGCCATTGCAGATCCCAATGGGTGCCGTCGACATGGGCCGAAATCGCCTTCTTGGCCAGTGAGTTGGAAATGGAGGCTGCGACCTCGGCGGGGGTGACGCCTGCATCAAAATCGCGCGCATTGCCATCGGGGAAGGTTAGGGAAATAGAGGCCATCAGCCTTGTCTCCTCGTCGGTTTGGCGCCCACGGAACGCCCGGTTGCGGGTTGTTTTGCGTTCAATGGCGCAGCCGGGGTGCCAAGTCAAGATGTATGAGCAACGCCGCCTAAGTGATTGATGTGATTGGATGCGTACAAATGCATGCAAATTGGGTATACTTTGGCGCGCAGTCGGCTTTGTAACGGATTGACGCAGAACGATTTTTCTTTCTTGATATTTTCCCCTTATCAAGCGATTTGTTTGCACTATATAGATTGCAGACGCGAAATTCTGGGCGGGACACATGGCCCGGTGTGGTTAAAACAGGGGATGAAGATGGCGGCGTATAACCGAAATTTTGAGCTATCGGTCGAGGATCTGGATATCATCGAAGCCGCTTTGCGCGACAAAAAGCGGGAGTTGTCCGAACAGGCGCATGACAACCATCGCGCCGTCAATGAGGGCCTACATCTCTGCGAGGAAACCACGGAGGAGGTGCGCGTGATCCATGATTTGTTGGGCCGTCTGCACAATCAAAAGGTGTTCTTCCGCCCGCGATGTCAGACCTATATCGGCGGATAAACCCGACCCAATCACGCAATGAGCCGGCCCACAGAGGCCGGTTTTTTCATGGCCGCCCGCTGGCCCGAACGGCCGATTGTATGCGCGTGTGTGCAGATGTGCGCGAATGTTTACATTAACATACTGAAATTGAACAATTTTTTTCTTGATGGCCGACTCGGGCTGTATTACGTTTTGAGTCGGGCCGAACGGGTCTATTGAGGCAGCGAACAGCATTTCAGGACGTGAGACATGGAAACCTCTCAGCAGCTATTGCGCGGGACAAGCGACGCGCGGACGCAGGACGAAGAACCGTCAGAACCGAAGCGATCCACGGGGTGGGTGTCTGCGGCGACAGAGCGGCTTAACGGGCAGATCGGCAACGGTCTTTTGCACAATATCGAACAGCGGCTCGGCTCCATCATGTAGCGCCTGCCCTGCGGCCAAAATTCTCTTGAATCACCGGCGTTTTTTCGTCCATCTGTGGGTCAGATGCAAATGGGGATGCGATGGCTGACCTGCAGTATATGGACGGGCCGGAAGGGCGCCGTCTGGCCTATGTCAAAACCGATGGACGTGGCCCGGGCGTGGTGTTCCTTGGCGGGTTCAAATCCGATATGGATGGGACCAAGGCGCTCTATCTCGAAGACTGGGCACAGGTCACGGGGCGGGCCTTTCTTCGCTTTGACTATTCCGGTCATGGGCAATCGTCAGAGGCGTTCACCGATGGGGCAATCGGGGATTGGGCGTCCGATGCCATCGCGGTTGTTTCCGCGCTGACAGAGGGGCCGCAGGTTCTTGTGGGATCCTCCATGGGTGGTTGGATTTCGCTGCTGGTGGCCCGCACGATGCCCGAACGGGTGGCAGGATTGGTCACTATCGCGGCTGCGCCTGACTTTACAGAAGACAGCATGTGGGCGGGCTTTGATGATGCGCAACGTTCAGCGCTGGAAGCTGACGGGCAGGTGGCGCTGCCGTCTGATTATGGCGAGCCTTACATCATCACCAAGCGGCTCATCGAAGATGGGCGCGCGCAGTTGGTTCTGCGAGATGAATTGAAATTACCTTTCCCTGTCAGATCCTTGCAGGGCACAGATGATGTAGATGTGGATATGTCCGTGGCGCTGCGCCTTCTGGATCACGCGCAATCGCCGGACATGCGGCTGACACTGGTGGATGGGGCGGATCATCGGTTCTCGGACCCCGATTGCCTGTCGCTGATCACCGCTTCCGTTGAAGAGGTGTTGACCCGGATCGGGGCCTGGTGATGGCAGGCGCATTGCGCTTTGCGTGGATGTCGCTCATTGGCTGTGCGGTGCTTTTTACATTGGTGATGATTTTCGGTCCGCGCGAGCCCGTGCAGCCAGAAAAGTCATTTGATCGCAGCGTTTTGCGGGACGGAGTTGATACCTACCTCCAGCTGCAGGAGGCGCGCTACACCGACATCAAACCGGGCCTGGAAAAGCGCGTTATCTGGCGCGCCCTTAGGGACGTGCCCAGCGATATCGCGGTGGTCTATGTTCACGGGTTTTCTGGATCGCTGCAATCCATGCGCCCGATGCCCGACCGCGTGGCAGAAGCGCTTGATGCCAATCTGGTTTTCACCCGTCTGCGTGGACATGCGCGCGATGGTGCCGCACTGGGCCGGGCGCGTGCCAGCGAGTGGCGCGAAGACCTCGATGAGGCACTGGGCATTGCGCGCCATACGGGGCGAGAGGTGGTGATCATCGCGTCTTCGACCGGTGCCAGCCTTGTGGTGGCCGCCGCCGCCGATGACCCCTCCGCGATGGACGGGGTGAAGGGCATGGTGCTCATTTCTCCCAATTTCGGGGTGACCGATCCCAAGGCCGCGCTGTTGCACCTGCCGGCGGGGCGATACTGGGTGCCCTATCTGGCCGGGCGTCGATGGGGATTTGAGCCGCAAAACCCGCAGCATGAAAGGTTCTGGACGCATCAATACCCGTCGACCGCGCTCTTCCCCATGGCAGCGATTTCCCGCGCGGCGGCGAGGGCGGATCACGGTGACATCGATGTCCCGGTGCTGTTTTACTACACGGAGGAGGACAAGGTCGTGGACGGGACCATCACGACCGAGATCGCGGGCGACTGGGGCGGGCCGGTCACAACGGCAACTCCTGATCTGGGCGAAGGGGTTGATCCCAACGCCCATGTGATCGCGGGCGATATCCTGTCGCCGGCCAATACCCAGCCCGCGACAAAGCTGATCGTGGATTGGGCAAGGGACCTCTGACATGCGCAGCCCGGCCAGCATGTGGAGCCTTGAAACGCTGGGCCGCGTGCGCCTCAGCCGACATTTCTTCATGCGGGATTTCCTGCATTCGGAGATTGGCAGTTTCCACGGCATCCCCAATATCCCTGTTGACCCTGATCTCGCCATAGAAAACGGCCGCCAGCTATGTGAAAACCTGCTGGACCCGTTGCAGGACACCTTTGGCCGAATTGCCATCCGGTCGGGCTACCGCAGTCCCGAGCTCAATAGATTTGGCAATGAAAACAAGCTCAATTGCGCCAGAAATGATGTGAATTACGGGCACCATATCTGGGACGTGATTGACGATACGGGCCCGGGTGCGGGCACATCGCTGGTCATTCCGTGGTTTGCGGATCGCTATGAACGGGGGCGCGATTGGCGTGATCTGGCGTGGTGGGTCCATGATCATCTTCCCTATTCCGACATGTGGTTTTTCCCCAAACTGGGGGCCTTCAACCTGTCTTGGCGCGCGTGGCCGCGCCGTACCATTTCCAGCTATATCACGCCCAAGGGCAAGCTGCTCGCGGCAGGCGCAGAGCCGTCTGAACCACTGGACAAACGGCAGGCACGCTACGCCGATTTCCCGCCCTTCCGCGGCATAGGTTACCCCGATTGAGCGTTGCAAATCTCGGCCCCTGCTGGCTATCTATCTCAAAAGGAAAGAGGCTTTGATCGATGCAGGATCCTGTGGTGTTTCTTCCGGGGCTCATGTCGGACGCGCGCGCCTTTGAGCCGCAGATCGCCGCCCTCAGTCCGATTGTACCCGTCACCGTGGCCCCCGTGACCCTGGGCGACCGGGTTGAGGAAATCGCCTCCCGCCTGCTGGATGCCCTGCCGCGCCGGTTCAACCTGGCGGGCCATTCCATGGGCGGCGTCGTCGCGATGGAGATTTTGCGCCGCGCGCCTGACAGGGTCAGCCGGCTTGCGCTGATGAACACCAATTCGCTGGCAGAAACGCCGCAATCGGCGGGTGATTATGAACCCGTGATCATAAAGCTGCGCGCGGGCCGCCTGGATGAGGCGGTCAATATGATCATCCGGCCCGACACTCTGGCCCCTGATCCTGCGCGCGCGCATGTGTTGGGGCTGATGTTGAACATGGCCACCCATTTGGGCGCAGAAACGATCATCCGTCAGATCCGCGCGTTGCAGCGTCGAAAGGATTATCAGGGCGTGCTGCGGCGCTGTCAGGTGCCAGTGCTCGTGCTGTGCGGGGCTTATGATCGGCTGACCCCTGTCAAACGCCACGAAATGATGGCCGATCTGATCCCGGAAGCGCGGCTGCGCGTGTGCCAGGGATCGGGCCATTTGCCGATGCTGGAACAGCCCGAAGAGGTCATCGATGAACTGTTCGAATGGTTGGAAGGGCAGGGTGCCCGGACCTGACCGTTTCTGGACGCGGATGAATTCTTGGCCCGCTCGCTGGTATGTGACAACCATTGCGTTCATTCTCGGGTAAGGTCGCGGGATGATCAAACGTCTCAAACGTAAAACGTCCGCCGCGGCGATGCTTTTGGCGCTGACGATGATGGGCGGCGCGCCGTCGAACGGCGCGGGCGCGTGTGCGCGGGATGCGATGCTGGTTTTTGACGGCTCGTCCTCCATGGCCGATCTGGGCTTTGGTGCCGAAGGCCCCACCCGGATCGAAGAGGCCCGCATCGCGGTGGCCGAGGTGCTGCCCGAGGTGGCACCGGTCCGTCGGATCGGGCTCATGACCTACGGCCCGGGGTCCACCTTCCTGTGCCAGCGCGTCAGCCTTAAACTTCTGCCGCAAGACAACGCGGCCGGGCCGGTCGTAGAGGCGCTCAACCGGATGGAGCCGTCGGGCCTCACCCCGTTGACTCTGTCTGTTGAGAAAGCTGCGCAAGTTCTTAAATTCAAAGAGAAACCTGGGATCGTTGTGCTGGTCACCGACGGGTCAGAAACCTGCGGCGGCGCGCCATGCACCTTGGGCCAACGGCTTGCGGCAGAAGGCCTGGACCTGACCGTTCATGTCATCGGCTTTCGGTTGGTGTTCGATCCATTTTCCTGGAACGGCAAAGATGAGGCCGCCCGTGTTGCAGGCGAAGTGAAGTGCCTGGCGGAGGTTACGGGTGGGCTGTATGCGGCCACCGAAACCGTTGATGAACTGGCCGATGCGCTGCGCCGGACACTGGGATGTGCATTGATCGGATAACGCTTTTTGGGCCCGGAAAACCTGTCCAGTAAAACACTCGTGAGTTGAAGCCGATAGGAGGATTCTCGCTTATGGGTTTGACAGGATGCAGGGCCGTATCCATTTTGGGCGTGGGGATCAGTCCCCGAGTTAAGACTTTTTAACCAATCTTTTCGTCACTTTTTCTGTGACACAACCGGGGCTTTTTTGTTTACCCCACGCGTTTAACTTCAGTCACCAGTTTTAGAATGCCCCATTTTTTAAGGAGATTACCATGCCCGAAGATCGTGCAGAATCCGCCTATCGTTTTCGCGTAGAAGCCGCCACAAAAGCCCGCCATCGCGCCCACACAGAACATCACGCCAACCCTGATGAAGCCCGTTACGGTGCCGCATGCTACCCGATGAGCTTCACCAAGGGGCTTGCCCATGACAAGCACACGGGACTTGTCGCCAAGACATCGGATTTTGAAGCGTTCCGCACAGCCATCGACAATGGATTTGCGGCCCCCTTCACCACCGATGTGCCCGTGCCGCCCGCGTCCGAGGAACACCGTCGTCGCCTGTGGGAAGCGCCCACCGCCGGACTGGTGCACGAGTTGCAGGGGCCGGACCCGCAAGCCGTCACCATGCCGCCCGCGCCGGAGCTTGGGTCGGACGAGCTAACCTATGAGATGGCGGAGGTGTATGAGCTGGCGCTGCTGCGCGACGAGCCGTTCAAGAACTTTGACAAAGGCAGCGTATCACAGCCCATCAGCGATGCCATTTGCCGCCTCGATGCGTTGCCTTTCGCCAAGGCCGATTTTCCCGGCACGCGGGGGCGCATCACCGGCGCGCCCAAAAAGCATGACCGCCAGACACTCTTCCGCGGCTCCAGCCCGGGGGTCGATAAGGGGCCGTACTTGTCACAGTTTCTGCTTATCGGCACCCGTGACCGCACGGCGGACGGGCTGATCGACTTTGGCGCGCAGACCATTGATCAGCGCGTTTTGCAGGCGAGCGTCGGTGATGATTACATGGCGGAGTGGAATGCCTGGCTCAAGGTCCAGAACGGCTATGAGCCGCGTGATCCGGGCACTCTGGGTCAGGATATTCTTCCCGATGGGGGCGGGCTCAAACGGCGGCTCATCTGCACGCCGCGCGATCTTGCCACATATGTGCATGTCGATGCGCTCTATCAGGCTTATCTCAACGCCTGTCTGATCCTGTTGGGCCAGAATGCCCCCTTTGATCCGTCTTTCGATCTGCAATCGGGGCTGATCGGCGAGATTATGACCAACGCCACCCCCAAGCAGTTCACCCCGGTCAATGCCGGTGGGTTCGCGCTTTATGGCGGGCCGCATATCCTGAGCCTTGTCACCGAAGTGGCCACGCGTGGCCTGAAGGCTGTGCGGTTCCAGAAGTTCAACGTGCATCTGCGGCTGCGGCCCGAAGCGCTGGCGGCGCGTGTGGCAAGAGCTGGTGAGATCGAAGGACGGTATCCGACCATCTGCGGCAGGTTGAACGGGATGTCCCATGATCTGGGCGATGGCATGGCCGCGCTTTTGGAAGGCAAAGAGGGTGCGCCGGATCAGGCCAGCACGCTGGCGGCTGTGATCCACCACAACCAGAACCTCGCCAACGGCAATGGAAGTGATGAGGCGCTTCTTCCTATGGCGTTCGAGGAAGGATCACCCATGCACCCTACCTACGGGGCGGGGCATGCCACGGTGGCGGGGGCCTGTGTCACGATGCTCAAGGCGTTCTTCGACACCTCAGCTGTGTTCGTTGTGGTCAGTAAGGACAAGAACGCGCCGAAACGCGGACATTTCTGGAACAAGGACCAGATTATCGCGGAGCTGAAAGGCTCCGACGGGAAGTCCACCGTTCATGCAGGCGCCTTCGTGCCCCATTGCGAAGAGGCTGGTGATACGAAGCTGCATTTTGAGGCCTATGGGGAATTCAAGTGCGACAAGCATGGCAAGCTGCACTACCACCCCAAGAAAGAGCACTGCCCTCTGACCTTGGAAGGTGAGCTCAACAAGCTCTGCGCCAACATCTCCATCGGGCGCAACATGGCCGGGGTGCACTACTACTCTGACTATTATGACAGCGCGCGGATGGGCGAAGAGATCACCATCGGCATCCTCGAAGAACAGGCGCTTGGTTACATCACCGACCCGTTCGTCATGTCCTTGCCGACATTCGATGGAAATTCCGTGCGGATTGGCCGCCGGTAAACCGAATTGCAGGTCCGCCTTGCGGCGGGCCTGCGCCTCAGACGGCCTTGAGCGCCGGTTTGGCCTTTTTCGCCTTGGCCTTCTTGGGCGATGTCCGGTTCCGCGCGGCGGGTGCCTCGGAATTGGCATCGATGAAATCAAGCACTAAAGGCCGGATGTTGTTGCGCCAGGATTTACCCGCGAAGATCCCGTAATGCCCGGCATCGGGCTCCACGTAGCTGGCCTTTTTGCTCTCATCCAACCCGGTCAGCATATCGAGTGCGGCCACGCATTGACCCGGGGCAGAGATGTCATCCTTGCCGCCCTCTACGGTCTTCACGGCCACATTGGTGATCTTGCCGATATCGACATGTTCGCCATTCATGGTGAAGGCATTGCGCGCAATCTCACCATTTTTGAAGATGCGTTCGACCGTGGACAGGTAGAACTCCGCCGCCATGTCCATGACCGCCAGGTATTCGTCGTAAAATTTGTTGTGCTTGTCGTGATCGCTGGCGAGGCCTTGGGCCACACGCGTGATCTGATCAGAAAAGGCACCGCTGTGGCGGTCTGCGTTCATCGACATGAAGGAGGCAAGCTGCAAAAGCCCCGGATAGACCATCCGGCCCACGCCTTTGTACTTGAAACCCACACGCTGGATCATCGTCTCGGTCAACTGACCCATGGTCACGCGGCGACCGAAATCCGTCACTTCGGTGGGGGCCGCATCAGGATCCACGGGCCCGCCGATCAATGTCAGGGTGCGTGGCACGTTTTTGGGGTCGTGTTCTGACAGATACGCCGTGGCAGCCAAGGCCAATGGCGCAGGCTGACAGACGGCGATGACATGCAGATCGCTGCCCAACTCCGTCATGAAATCGACAAGGTAACGGGTGTAGTCTTCGATATCGAAGTTGCCTTCGGACACCGGAATATCCCGGGCGTTGTGCCAATCGGTGATGTAAACATCGCAATCAGGCAGCAAGGACCGCACGGTGGAACGCAGCAAAGTGGCATAGTGACCCGACATCGGCGCAATCAGCAGCACGCGGCGGTCCATATCCGCACGGCCCGCCACGTCGAATCGCACCAGATCACCAAATGCACGCTCAATTACCGGTTCGACACGGATCAAATGATCGCGCCCATCCTCGCCGGTGATCGACTCAATCCCCCAGTCGGGCTTGACCACCATGCGCTGAAAGGTGCGCTCTGTGACCTCGCCCCAGGCGGCCATCCATTGAAAAGCAGGGTTCGGCACCATAGAAAAGATGGGGTAAGATGACATCGACAAAGCCGTGGCACCCAGCCACTGGTTCGTATTTCGGAGGGTTTCCATTAGGTCATAGGTCACCATGTAGCGCATCGTCGTCTCCTTGAACCGGTCTTCGGGCCGGTGTTGATCGTCGCACTGCTCTCCCCAACCGAGCGACGAAATGCTGCATAGCAGAAACTTAGAAGGTTAATAACAATATGGCAACGGCGAACGCCGCGTCCGGTAAAGAACTCGAGAAACTGAACGCCAATCTGGAACGGGTGGAGGAATTGTCCACGCGGCTGGTGCAGGCTTTGGCCGATCGCAACCCGGCCAATCCCACGTTGAACACACCCGGCAATGATCTGTTTGCGCAGGCCGCGACGTCGTTCTGGAAGGACATGTTCGAAAACCCAGGGCGGATGTACGAACAACAGCTGGAGTTTTGGGGAAAGTCCGTGCGCCATTTCATGGACGCCCAGCAAGCGCTGGCCACCGGTCGCCCGGCTGAGGATGAAGGGGGCGAGGACCCGTTGAAAGGCGACAAGCGCTTTTCAAACCCGCTGTGGGATACGCACCCCTATTTCCACTATATCAAACAGCAATATGCGCTGAACAAGCACGCCGTGGAACAGGCCGTGGCCGAAATTGAGGATATGCCGCCCAAGGAAAAGCGGCGGCTCGAATATTTCTCCCGCCAGATCATCGACATGATGGCGCCGACGAATTTTCTGGGCACCAATCCTGATGCGCTGGAAAAAGCGGTGGAGACCGAAGGCGAAAGCCTTGTTCGCGGTCTGGAAAACCTGGTGGCTGATCTGGAGGCCAACCGTGGTGAGATGGTGGTGCGTCTGGCCGACGAAAGCGCGTTCGAGTTGGGCGAAAACATCGCCACAACGCCGGGCGAAGTGGTCTATCGCAATGATATGATGGAGCTTATTCAATACGCGCCGGCGACCAAAGAGGTGCACAAGACACCGCTCATCATCTTCCCGCCCTGGATCAACAAGTTCTATATCCTTGATCTGAAAGCACAAAACAGCCTGATCAAATGGGTGGTGGAACAGGGCTACACGCTGTTTGTGGTGTCCTGGGTGAACCCCGATGCCAGCCACGCGGATCTGGGTATGGGCGACTATATCGAGCAGGGCTACCTGACCGCCATTCGCGAGGTGAAAGCGATCACCGGCGAAAAGCAAGTGAACGCCGTGGGCTATTGCATCGCGGGCACCACGCTGCATCTGACCTTGTCTTTGCTGGCCAAGCGCGGGGACAAATCGATCAAATCAGCGACCTTCTTCACCGCGCTTACCGATTTTGCCGAGCAGGGTGAATTCACGCCTTTTCTGCAGGATGATTTCGTCGACGGGATCGAAGAAGAGATCAATGATCAGGGCGTACTGCGGTCCTTCATCATGGGGCGCACCATGTCATTCCTGCGCTCCAATGATCTGATTTACACGCCTGCTGTCAAAAGCTACATGATGGGGGAAGCACCGCCCGCCTTTGACTTGCTCTACTGGAATGGCGATGGGGCCAATCTGCCGGGCAAGATGACGATGGAGTATCTGCGCGGGCTTTGCCAAAGCAATGACTACGTGGGCGAAGGCTTTGAATTGCTTGGGGAAAAGTTGTCGATCAAAGATGTGACCGTGCCGATCATGTCGGTGACCTGTGAGACCGATCACATCGCCGCCTGGAAAGACTGCTATCGCGGTTTCCAGCAGACGGGGTCGAAAGACAGGACGTTCATCGTCTCTGAATCGGGTCACATTGCGGGCATCGTGAACCCTCCTGCCAAGAAGAAATATGGCCACTACACCAATAACGACCTGAGCGGCGATGCCGATGCTTGGTTCGCGGCGGCGGACTACACCGAGGGGTCATGGTGGCCCCGGTGGGAGACGTGGCTCAAGAAACGCTCCGGCAAGATGGTTCCCGCCCGCGATCCGGGCGGCCCGGATCACAAACCCATCGCGCCTGCGCCCGGGGCTTACGTCCGGCAAAAGGCCGCCCGGTAGCTTCTCAGACCATCATTTCCTTGGTGGCGGACAGCGTGATATCGGGATAATCCCGCTCCACCCGGTCGATATCCCATTGCAGGCGCGTCAGATACACGACATCGCCATCATGATCATGTGCGATATGCTGTTTGTTGGCATCCAGAAACGCATCCAGCGCCTCTTTCGGCCCTGTGGCCCATCGGGCGGAAGTGAATTGCGACCCCTCAAACCGCACTGGCAGCCCGTATTCCAACTCGATCCGGCTGCCCAGGACCTCGAATTGCAGCGCGCCCACGACGCCGACGATGAAGCCCGATCCAAAAGTCGGTTTAAAGACCTTGGCCGCGCCTTCTTCGGCGAATTGCATCAGCGCTTTTTCCAGGTGCTTGGCCTTCAACGGATCGCCTGCGCGGCAGGATTGCAGCAATTCGGGTGCGAAGGACGGGATGCCGGTGACGCGCAACGCCTCGCCTTCGGTGAGGGTGTCTCCGATGCGCAGCTGGCCGTGGTTGGGAATGCCGATGATGTCGCCGGCCCAGGCCTCTTCCGCCAGTTCGCGGTCGGCGGCGAGGAAGAGGACGGGGGCGGAGACCGTCATGGGTTTTTTGGAGCGCACATGGGTCAGTTTCATCCCGCGTTTGAAGTGGCCCGACGCCATGCGCAGGAAGGCCACGCGGTCGCGGTGCTTGGGGTCCATATTGGCCTGCACTTTGAAGACAAACCCGGAAACCTTTGATTCTTCTGGGGAAATCTGACGTGGCTCTGCGGATTGCGGTTGCGGTTCAGGGCCCAGAGAGCCGATCCCGTCCATCAGTTCCTTCACGCCGAAAGAGTTGATGGCGGAGCCAAACCAGATCGGCGTCATATGCCCTTCAAGCACCGATTGGGGGTTCAGCGTGGGCAACAATTCCCGCGCCATCTCCACCTCTTCGCGCAGTTGGTCGATGAGGTTTGCCGGGACGTGTTCTTCCAGTTTCGGGTCATCAAGGCCCGCGATCTCCACCGTTTCCGCCACCTTGTTGCGATCGGCGCGATCCATCAGTTCCAGGCGATCATTGAGCATGTCGTAACAGCCGATGAAATCGCGCCCCACGCCAATGGGCCATGAGGCGGGCGTGACGTCAATGGCCAGCATCTCCTGAATTTCATCAATGATTTCAAATGTATCGCGGCTTTCACGATCCATCTTGTTGCAGAAGGTCAGGATCGGAAGATCGCGCAGGCGGCACACCTCGAAAAGCTTTTGGGTCTGGCTTTCCACACCCTTCGCCCCGTCAATCACCATCACGGCGGCGTCCACGGCCGTCAGCGTGCGATAGGTGTCTTC
>JBCCCZ010000040.1:0-18832 GCA_039033255.1 Pseudomonadota bacterium | reverse complement strand
GAAGGCATCAAACGCCTCGGTGTCCAGATCATCCAGTGTCGTCTGCTGGTTTGACAGGGCCTGTCGGGAGTACTGGCCGAGGATATGTTCCTCCGGCAGCCCGGATTTCCAATCTGCCCGCTTGGAGATCGGGTTCGAGATCATCTCGCTCAGTTCTTTGCGCAACGCAGTCTGGAACTCGCCATAGCCCGAGAACCCGAGCTTTTGCAGAAACCGTCCGACGGTCGGCGTCGATGTATCGGCCTTGGCTGCGAGTTCGGTAATGCTGCACAACCCAGAGACCGGAAAGTCATCCAGGATCACGTTGCTGAGCTGTCGCTCCGATCGTGTCATCTTCGCGCGTTTGTTCCGAAGATCGTCCGCCACGGACATGGTTCTGCTCCGGTGATAGACTGAAGTGGGAATATTTGCACAGTATCTGTGCGAGTGTAAACTCTTCTACGGGAGTTTATTGACACTCGAATTGTCTCTGAACAACTCTTCACATATGAGCGTCGCGATTCGACAACCCGGGAGAACGGATGTGGTGCACGTGAAGCCCGGCGACGGTCCGGCGCGGGTCGTCATCGTTTGCGAACATGCCTCGAACCGCATCCCCGACGGATTCGACGATCTTGGTCTGCCAGAGGAGGCTCTGACCAGCCATATCGCCTGGGATCCGGGGACCTTCGAGGTTGCGGATGCGGTGTCCGATCAGCTTCGCGCGCCGATGGTTTGGGGTGGTGTTTCTCGACTGCTCTACGATTGCAACCGTCCGCCCAATGCCGAAAGTGCGATACCGGCGCACAGCGAGGAAACAGTGGTGCCGGGAAACACACGGCTCACAGAAGGTCAAAGGGCCACGCGCATCGACCAGTTCTATCGCCCGTTCGAGGCGCTGTTGGCGCAGACCTTGGCAAACCGGCCCGGCCCATCGGTGATTGTGACCATTCACAGCTTCACGCCGGTGTTTCATGGCGAGGACCGGTCGGTCGAGATTGGTGTTCTCCACGATGAGGATAGCCGCTTGGCGGACGCTCTGTTGAAGGTGGCGGATGGGTTTCAGATTGAGCGCAATGCGCCTTACGGCCCGGAAGATGGGGTGACGCATACGCTGCGCCAGCATGCTTTGCCGCGCCGCATCCTCAACGTGATGTTCGAGATTCGCAATGATCTGATCGCCAACCCCCAGCAATGCGAAACCATGGCGCAGACGTTGGCCGATTGGCTGACCCAAGCAATTGCGATCTGTGCCGAGGAGGGCAGGGCGTGAGGGTTCTGCGCGCCTATATCGCCCTGGTGGATCGCCTGAATTATGGCGTGGGCCGGGTGATCATGTACGGCATTTTCGCGATGATGGCCGTGCTGCTTTGGTCCACGATCAGCAAGTTTTCCGATCAGCCCTCGCTCTGGACGCTGGAAGTCGCGCAATTTGCGATGATTGCCTACTTTTTCCTCGGTGGGCCTTACGCGATCCAGATGGGCAGCCATGTGCGGATGGATCTCTTCTATGACAACTGGTCGGTGCGCAAGAAGGCGGGCATGGACGCGCTGATGGTGTTTTGCCTGATGTTCTATCTGGGCGTGCTGCTGTGGGGTGGGCTCAGTTCCACGGCCTATTCTCTGGGCTATTGGGGCAGTGAGCCGCTGTCGTTTTTTGCAGGTCTCGTGACCGGCAGCGAAGAGGTTGGCACGTTGGAACGCAGCCGCACGATCTGGCGGCCCTACCTGTGGCCCATCAAGGCGATCATGTGTCTGGGCGTGTTGCTGATGTTGCTGCAGGCGCTGTCTGAGCTGTGCAAGGATATCCTGCGCTTGCGCGGAGAGACCGCCTGATGTCCTACGAAGCGCTCGCCCTCACCATGTTTGCTGCCATGATGGTGCTGCTGTTCAGTGGCCAGCGGGTGTTTGGCGCGATTGGATTTGTCGCGGTGATTGCCGCGCTGTTTCTGTGGGGCGATCGGGGCGGGTTTGACGTGGCCTTTTCCCAGTCGATCAAGCTGATGCGGTGGTACCCGCTGCTGACCGTGCCGATGTTTGTCTTCATGGGCTACATCCTGTCGGAAAGCCGGATTGCGGATGATCTATACAAGATGTTCCATGTCTGGATGGGCGGTCTGAAAGGGGGCTTGGCCATTGGGACCATCGCGCTGATGTTGCTGATTTCGGCGATGAATGGGCTGAGCGTGGCGGGCATGGCCATCGGGGCCACCATTGCCCTGCCGGAGCTTTTGCGGCGGGGCTATGACAAGCGGATGGTGACGGGCGTGGTGCAGGCGGGGTCGTCGCTCGGCATCCTCGTGCCACCCTCGGTCGTACTGGTGCTTTACGCGATGATAGCGCGCCAGCCGGTGGGGCAGTTGTGGCTGGCGGGTGTGATCCCGGGGCTGATGATGGCGGCGATGTTCATCCTCTACATCGCGCTGCGCTGCAAATGGAACCCGTCGCTGGGGCCTGCTTTGTCCGAGGAAGACCGCGCCATGCCGCAGCGGGAGAAATACCGGTTGCTGCTCGCAGGTCTGCTGCCCTTCGGGATCTTCTTTGCGATGATGATCCCTTTCGTGAACGGCTGGACATCGCTTGTCGAAAGTTCCGCCATCGGGGCGATCACGGCGTTCCTTGCGGCTTTACTTAAGGGCCGGATGACATGGGTGGTGTTTGAAACCTCCGTCAAGAACACGCTGGGCATCACCTGCATGTTCATGTGGATCATCCTTGCTGCCCTCGCGTTTGGTGCCGTGTTCGACGGTCTGGGCGCGGTGAAGGCCATCGAGAGCCTCTTTACGGAACGGCTGAACCTGAACCCCTGGATGATCCTCATACTGATGCAACTCAGCTTCATCCTGATGGGCACCTTTCTGGATGACACCGCGATGCTGGTCATCGTGGCCCCGCTTTACATCCCGCTGGTGGGGGAGTTGGGGTTCAACCTGATCTGGTACGGCATCCTCTACACGATCACCACGCAGATCGCCTATATGACCCCGCCTTTTGGCTATAACCTCTTCCTGATGCGGGCCATGTCGCCGCCTGAGATCACGCTCAGCGACATCTATCGCTCCATAACCCCTTTTGTCGCCGTCATGGTGCTGGCCCTCGTCACCATCATGATCTTCCCGCAAATCGCCCTGTGGCTGCCGCAAGCAGTCTACGGGAACTGAGCGCCGCAAAGAGCGCACTTGAAATCGAGCCAAACCAACAAGGAGTTGACCTATGACCACAAGACGTAAGTTTATCCAGGGCGCCGCCGTGGCCGCACCCGCGACCCTCGCCGCGCCCGCCCTTGCGCAATCCACCATTCAGTGGCGGATGCAGACCTATGCCGGCGCCGCGCTGGCCGCCGAGGTTGTCGTGCCCGCCATTGAGACCTTCAACAAGATCGCGGGCGACCGCATGCAGATCGAGCTCTTCTTTGCCGATCAGCTGGTCCCGACAGGGGAGCTGTTCCAGGCGATGCAGCGCGGTACAATCGATGCGGTGCAATCCGATGATGACTCGATGGCCTCGCCCACGGAAGTGACAGTCTTTGGCGGCTATTTCCCGTTTGGATCGCGCTATTCTCTGGATGTGCCGGTGCTGTTCAATCAGTACGGGCTAAAGGAAATCTGGGAAGAAGAGTACGCCAAGGTCGGTGTCAAACACATCTCCGCCGGTGCGTGGGATCCCTGCCACTTTGCCACCAAGGATCCGATCCGGTCCCTTGAGGACCTCAAAGGCAAACGCGTCTTCACCTTCCCGACAGCGGGCCGTTTCCTCAGCCAGTTCGGCGTGGTGCCAGTGACCCTGCCTTGGGAAGACATTGAGGTGGCCGTGCAAACGGGTGAGCTCGATGGCATTGCCTGGTCGGGCATCACGGAAGACTACACTGTGGGCTGGGCCGATGTGACCAACTACTTCCTGACCAACAACATCTCTGGCGCGTGGATCGGGCATTTCTTTGCCAATATGGAACGCTGGGAAGAACTGCCCGAAGACCTCAAGGCGCTGCTGACGGTCTGCATGGAACAGTCGCATTACTACCGTCAGCACTGGTATTGGGGTGGTGAGGCCGATCTGCGCGTCAATGGCCCGAAGATGGAGCTGACATCCATTCCCGATGAAGAATGGGCACAGGTCGAAGCCGCCGCCCGCGTCTTCTGGGATGAGATCGCTGCCGAAAGTGAGACCAAGGCGAAGGTCGTGAACATCTTCAAGCAGTACAATGAGGTGATGGAAAAGGCCGGACGGCCCTACCGTTACACCTAAAGCGATGTGCGGCCCCGGGGATGCGCCCCGGGGCCGTTTTTTCATCCAAACGGGATCAAAGACATGACCGCAGCCCTGACATTTGACGCGTTGAAGGCCATGGCCAAGGACGGCAGCGTCGACACCGTGCTGGTGTGTTTCGTCGACATGCAGGGGCGGTTGATGGGCAAGCGGTTTCACGTGTCGAACTTCCTGGAAAGCGGCCATGAGGAAACCCATTGCTGCAACTACCTTCTGGCCACGGATCTGGAGATGGCAACGCCGGATGGCTATGCCTCCACCAGTTGGGAACAGGGCTATGGCGACTATGTGATGAAGCCGGATCTGACCACGCTTCGGCCGATGCCGTGGCTGGAGGGGACGGTGATGGTGCTGTGCGATATTCTGGATCATCACACCCACGCGCCGGTCACCCACGCTCCGCGTCAGGTTTTGAAGGAACAAATTGCCCGGGCCGAGGCGATGGGCTTGACGCCGATGATGGCGACAGAGCTGGAGTTTTTCCTGTTCCTCAAACCGCTCGATCAGATGCGGGCGGAGGGGTATCGGGATATGACGACGCTGGGCACCTATAACGAGGATTACCACATCCTGCAGACCACCAAGGAAGAGCATGTGATGCGCCCCTTGCGCAACCATCTGGTGGCCGCTGGTGTGCCGGTTGAGAATTCAAAGGGCGAGGCCGAGGCAGGGCAGGAGGAGCTCAACATCCGCTATGCCGATGCGCTGCTCTGCGCCGATCACCACACCATCGCCAAACACGCCACCAAGGAAATCGCCTGGCAACAGGGCCATTCGGCCAGCTTCCTGCCCAAATGGCACCCCACCCGCGTGGGCAGTGCCAGCCATGTGCACATGTCGCTCTGGAAAGACGGTCAGAATGCGTTTCACGACGCGGGCGGCGATCACGCGATGTCGGACACCATGCGCCACTTCATGGCCGGGCTGATTGCTTACGCCCCCGACTGCGCCTATTTCTTCGCGCCTTACATCAATTCCTACAAACGCTTCCTCAAAGGCACCTTCGCGCCCACGAAAACGGCTTGGTCCGTGGACAACCGCACCGCCGGGTTCCGGCTTTGCGGGGCTGATACCAAGGCCGTGCGCGTGGAATGCCGCATTCCGGGATCGGACATGAATCCCTACCTTGCGCAGGCCGCGTTGCTGGCTGCGGGCTTGAAGGGGATTGAAGAGGAGCTGACCCTCGATCCGCCCGCATCGGGGGATATGTATGGCAATGATGACGTGCCCGAGATTCCGGCGACCCTGCGCGCCGCGACGGAAACCCTGCGCGGATCAGATATGTTGCGTGCGGCGATGGGGGATGATGTGATCGACCACTACACCCGCGCTGCGGAATGGGAACAGGAAGAATATGACCGCGCCGTCACCGACTGGGAAATCGCGCGCGGATTTGAGAAAGCTTAAACTATGACGAAGACCATCCAATGCATCTCTCCCATCGACGGGTCGGTCTATGCCGAACGCAGCTGCGCCAGTCAGGAGGACGCCCGCGCTGCCGTCATGGCCGCGAAGGGCGCGCAAAAGGCTTGGGCCGCGATGACCATCGCAGAGCGTGCAGATTACGTGATGCGCGCGGTGGCGTTCATCGGCGATACCCAGCCCCGCATGGTGGAAGAACTGGCCTGGCAGATGGGCCGCCCGGTGCGCTATGGCGGGGAGCTTGGAGGATTCAATGAACGCGCCTCCTACATGGCCGAGATTGCCGAGGATGCGCTGGCGGAGATCGTGATTGAGGACAGTGCGCAATTCACACGCAAGATCAAGCGCGAGGCGGCGGGCACCGTGCTGGTCGTGGCGCCGTGGAATTATCCCTACATGACCGCGATCAACACCATCGCGCCTGCGCTGATTGCAGGGAACACGGTGGTGCTGAAACATGCCTCCCAAACCATTCTGGTGGGCGAGCATCTGGCAGATGCCTTCGCCCATGCAGGCGTGCCCCAGGGCGTTTTCACCAATTTGGTGTTGGATCACGACACGACCTCTGCGCTGATCGGAGAAGGGCTTTTTGCCTGCGTGAATTTCACCGGTTCTGTCGGCGGAGGCCGCGCGATGGAGCGGGCGGCGGCGGGCACGTTCACGGCTGTGGCGACAGAGCTGGGCGGCAAGGACCCCGGTTATGTGCGCGCGGATGCGGATCTGGACGCGGCGGTGGATACGCTCATTGACGGGGCGATGTTCAATTCCGGGCAATGCTGTTGCGGGATCGAACGGATTTACGTGCATGAGAGCGTCTATGACGCCTTCGTCGAAAAGGCCGTCGCGCTGGTGTCGGGCTATGTTCTCGGTGATCCGAGGGAGGAGGCCACGACTGTCGGGCCCATGGCCAATATCCGCTTCGCCCGTGAGGTGCGTGCGCAGATCGAAGAGGCCGTGGCGGATGGTGCGCAAACCCACATCGCCACAATGCCCGCTGACGATGGCGGCACCTTTGTGACGCCGCAGATCCTGACCGATGTGACCCATGACATGCGCATCATGCGGGACGAAACCTTTGGACCTGCGGTGGGCATCATGTCCGTGAAGGACGATGAAGAGGCGATTGCCCTTATGAATGACAGCCAGTTCGGCCTGACCTGCGCGATCTGGACGGCGGATGCTGCCGCCGCAGAGGCCATTGGTCCGCAGCTTGAAACCGGGACGGTGTTCATGAACCGTTGTGATTATCTCGATCCCGCGCTCTGCTGGACCGGTTGCAAGGACACGGGCCGTGGTGCAGGGCTGTCGATCTTGGGCTATCACGCGCTCACACGGCCAAAATCCTACCATTTGAAGAAGGTGACATCATGACCCCGACTGCCAATTGGAGCTATCCCAACCCCATCCGCTTTGGTGCGGGCCGCATTGCCGAGATTGCTGACGCCTGTGCTGCCGCCGGGATCACCAAGCCGCTGTTGGTGACGGATAAAGGGCTTGCAGACAACCCCATCACCACCCGCACGCTGGACCTGCTTGAGGCCGCGGGGCTGGGCCGCGCGATCTTTGCCGATGTGGATCCGAACCCCAGTGCCGAAAACGCCGATGCGGGCGCGCAGGTGTATCGTGATGGCGGTTTTGACGGGGTGATTGCGTTTGGGGGTGGCTCGGGCCTCGACCTTGGTAAGGTCATCGCGTTTTACGCAGGGCAAACCCGCCCTTTGTGGGATTTCGAAGATATCGGCGATTGGTGGACCCGGGCCGATGCAGATGCCATCGCGCCGGTCGTGGCCGTGCCCACCACCGCAGGCACAGGGTCCGAGGTGGGCCGCGCCAGTGTGATCACCAATTCCGACACGCAGGAAAAGAAGATCATCTTCCACCCCAAGATGCTGCCCGTGCAGGTGATCATGGATCCCGAGCTGACGGTCGGTATGCCCAAATTCATCACTGCAGGCACCGGGCTTGATGCGTTTGCGCATTGTGTCGAGGCATTCTCCAGCCCGCATTATCACCCGATGAGCCAGGGCATCGCGATGGAAGGGATGCGGTTGGTGAAAGAGTATCTGCCGCGCGCCTACGCGGATGGCAGCGACCAGCAGGCACGCGGTGAGATGATGAGCGCGGCGGCCATGGGGGCGACGGCCTTCCAGAAAGGGCTTGGCGCAATCCATGCGCTGAGCCATCCGATTGGCGCGATGCACCACACCCATCACGGGACGACCAACGCGGTTTTCATGCCCGGGGTTTTGCAATTCAATGCAGACGCCATTCGCGACCGGTTCGATATGGCGGCGGCCTATCTTGGCATTGATGGTGGGTTCGACGGGTTCTGCGCCTTCGTGGACGACTTTAACGCCGCCTTCGATATCCCGCGCAGCTTGACCGATTTGGGGGTTCAGAACCCAGACCTTGACGCGCTCGCGGATGCCGCCATCCGCGACCCCAGCGTCGGGGGCAACCCGGTGGAGCTGTCCGAGAGCGCCCTGCGCGGATTGTTTGAAGCGGTCATGTAATCCTGCCTTTTTTCTAATTCTGATCATTTTGAAAGCATGCATTTTGTGCGCAACCCGTGGGGCCAAAAGCTTCACGGGTTATTCGCTTGACTCGTGAGGGGTCGCCTGACAATCTCGATATACGAAATGATTGTGCTGATATATAGAACAATAGGGAGAGCGCAGATGATCAAGAAACGTGGATGGCTTGCGGCTGCAGTGGCAGCAATTGGTCTCTCAGGTGGGGCGGCATTTGCCGAAAGTCCGACGCTAAAGACGATCCAGGATCGCGGGACGCTTCTGTGCTCGGGCCATAACGGCAGCTATTTCGGCTTTGTTGAGGTGAACGACCAGAATGAATGGAAAGGCCTCGATATTGATCTGTGCCGCGCTCTGACGGTGATGATCCTTGGCGACAAGGACGCCAACCAGATCGTGCCGCTGAGCTGGGCACAGCGCTTCCCGGCATTGCAGTCGGGCGATGTGGACGTGGTGATTAAGGCCACCGGCTGGACCATGGGGCGTGACACGGAACTGGGTCTGCAATTCTCTAACCCCTACTTTTTTGGCGGCACGCAGATCATGGTGCGCAAGGACCTGGGCGCGACAACCGCGACCGATCTGGATGGCGGCACCGTCTGCGTGGCGGCGGGCACGACGATTGAACGGATCGTGGCCGACCATCTGAAGACCGAAGAGGTTGAGCATGAGATGATAAGCTTCGAGAAGACCGCTGAAGTCATTGGCGCCTACAAAGCTGGCCGGTGCGACGCTTATGCGGCTTGGGGCCCATCCATCGCCGTGCTTCTGGCGACACAGTTTGAAGACGCCGACAGCCATGTAATCCTCGAAGACAAACTGTCTGCTGAACCCATCTCGGCGGCGATGCGCCAGGGTGATGACGAATGGGTCGACATCGTGAACTGGATGCTCGCCGCGCTTCTGAAGGCCGAAGAAGAGGGCGTCACGCAGGCCAATGTCGAAGAGATGGCCGCCAACCCGCCGAACCCCACGGTCGCGCGCCTTCTGGGCACGAACCCCGGCATGGGCGAACGCCTTGGCCTGCGGGAAACATGGGCCAAGGAAATGATCGCGTCCATGGGCAACTTTGCCGAGATCTATGATCGCAACTTGGGCGACGGCTCCCCCTACAAGCTGGAGCGCGGGCTCAATAACTTGTGGAGCAATGGCGGTGTTCTCTACACCCCGATCCTCGACTGACGTCGGATAGGCGAAAACCACAGGGCTGCCCCAACACGCGGGGGCAGCCTTTTTAAAGCAGGTAGGGGCAGATGCTGGGCTGGCGAGATTTCAAGCGGATGACGCCACGCGAGATCGCGGTTCAGATCGGTGTTCTAGCGCTGGTCGTGGCCATCGCCATCGGGGCTTATTTCAGCGCGCGCATGAACCTGGCCGAGCTTGGGATCACCTCCGGGTTCAACTTCCTCAATCGCGATACCGGGTGGAGCTATTCCTTTTCCCTGCTGGAGCGCAGCATTGATGACACGTATCGCCGGACGCTGTTCATCGGGTTTCTGAACACGGTCTTTGTGGGGCTCATCTCCATCGTCGTCGCCACGGTGCTGGGGTTTGTCATCGGCACGATGCGGGACAGTGAAAATCCCGGGCTGAAGACGATCTCAAGCGTCTATGTACAGATCTTCCGGAACATCCCGCTCATTTTGCAAATCGTGTTCCTCTACGCGCTTCTCATCCACATGCCCGGGCCCAAACAGGCCTATTCCATTGGCGATGTGATCTTCATGTCCAATCGCGGCATCATGGTGCCGATCCTGACCCTCCCGCTATGGAGCGTGGTGGCCTTGGTCATTGCGGCGGGCGGTCTGGCCTGGGGGCTTCTGCGGTCCGGGCTTGGGGCGCTTGCATGCTTTGGTGTCTGGCTGGCCTCGGTGGTGGTCCTCAATGTTCTGGCCATCGTGATCCTGATCCCCGAGGGTCAAAGCGTCGTGTCCATCCCCTTCCTCAAAGGGCTGCGGTTCCGCGAGGGGCTCACTCTGTCGGTGGAATTGGTGGCGATGATCGTGGGCATCGTCCTTTACAGCGCGGCCTATATTGGGGAGGTCGTGCGCGGCGGGCTGGATGAGGTGCCTAAGGGCCTTGTGGAGGCAGGCAAGAGCCTCGGCCTCGGACGGTTCGCGATCTGGTGGACGATCAAGATGCCCATGGCGCTTCGGTCCATCATTCCGCCGCTGGGCAACCAGTGGATCTTTACCATGAAGGCCACCACGGTGGGCGTGGCGATCGGGTTTTCGGATCTCTTTTACATTGTCTCCACCTCGATCACGCAATCTGGGCAGACGCTTGAACTGATCGCCATCCTGATGGGCGCGTTTCTGCTGGTGAATTTCATCATCGCGCAGCTTGTGACATTGCTGAACGCGCGCCTCGCCTTGAAAGGTTACGGATCATGAGCGCGCCGCCCCCCATCGCCTGGAGCGTCGATTGGCGCCGCCGCGCCTTTGCCACGCCGCACGATAGCGTGCTGACCGTGGGCGTGGGCTTGCTGCTCGCATGGATGGCGTGGATCGCGATTGACTGGGCGCTCTTGCGGGCCGTCTTCCGGGAAGAAGACGTGGCCATGTGCCAGGATGAAAATGCCGGTGCCTGCTGGTCCGTCATCGATGCGCGCCACCGGTTGATCCTGTTCGGGCTTTATCCCTTCGACGAACACTGGCGGTCCACCTCGGCCGCAGTTGCCATCATCGCCACCGTGGTTTTGTCCTGCATTCCGTGGTTCTGGTCAGCCTCGCGCATTGCGACGCTCTGGATCGTGGGGTTTGCGACCTACTACCTGCTCATGGAAGGCAGTCTCATTGGCCTCGAACAGGTCACCACCGACAAATGGGGCGGGCTGTCGCTGGTGTTGTTCCTCTTTTCCTCCGTGGTGCTGCTGGGCATGCCGATGGGGCTTGGGCTGGCACTCATGCGCCGGTCGCGCTTGCCGGTGCTGCGCCTGGTGGCGACATTGCTGATCGATTTCATCCGCTCCCTGCCGCTTCTGACCACGCTTTTCACCGCTGCCGTGGTGCTGCCGATCCTGCTGCCCGAATGGCTACAGGGCGACAAGATCTGGCGCGTCATCATCGCCTTCGCGCTCTTCTTCGCCTGCTATCAGGCGGAGGTGTTCCGCGGCGGGTTTCAAGCCATTCCAGATGGGCAATATGAGGCGGGCAAGGCATTGGGGCTGGGCAAGTGGCAGGTGCTCTGGGTGATCGTCCTGCCCCAGGTGTTCCGCCACGCGCTGCCTGCGACGATCAACATGGTGGTGGTGACCTTCAAGGAAACCGCCGTGGTGATCATCATCGGGTTCTTTGATCTTCTGGCCTCGGCCAGTGCCGCGTTCGGAACGGGGGCCTGGGTGGCCTATTACATGGAGACGTATCTGTTCGTCGCCTTCATCTACTGGGCCTTCATCACGTCACTTGGTCGCTATGGCGAGTACCTCAAAGACAGGCTCCGGCAAGACGATCATTAGACCGCAAAAGCGGCTTCTTTTTGGCTAAAAATACTCCCGTCGGAGGCGTGAAATCCTAGAGCGCGGCCTAGTCCAGCGTGACTGCGCCCTTCGGGGTCGTGACATCAAAAGCCAAGGCACGCGGGCCTTCAGAGATCTGGGCCAGATGGCCGACGCCCAGTGTGGCGAAGATGTTTTTCAGCATGGCCGGGTCCGGATGGGTTAGACGAATGGTGTCGAGCCGTAAGCCAATGTCCTGTTGCCCCGTGCTGGGGTGCGGCCTGGGCGACCATTCGATGAAAGCAGGCACTAACCCCACTTCCGGCAGGGAGCCATCTTTTGGCACCGTCAAACGCCACGTGCGCTCACCGCGCTGGAAATGCACAACCTCACCCAGATCGATGGGCGAGGCCGCTACGACCGCATCAAGATCGGGTGTGTTCACGACCCAGCAGAGCGCGCGGGGGCGTTTGGCAATCCGCGCCTGTGTGGCTGTATCATCCAGCGTGAACCATCGCGTCCGTCCGGGCTCCGGCGCGGCCTAGTCTATGGCAATTAATTCAAAAAAGCTTTCATTGCCCGCCTGGCAGACGCAGTTATGGGTGCTCATCGCGTCGTGTTTGGACCCATTGGGCACGGTGACACCGAGGGTCTCCCTCAGCGCGGTTTGACCCACCGTCAGATCATGGGTGCCGACGGTGAAATGATCGATGCGGTTCATGGGTTACGTCTCCAGCAGGGGCAGGGCCTGGGCCAGGTCGGCCTTCAATGTGTTCAGATCATCAAGCCCGATGTTGAAACGCACCAGATGGCCGTCACTGGGCCAAGCAGACGCCGTGCGATGGGGCGTGACGGGCAGGACGAGGCTTTCATAGCCGCCCCAACTGACGCCGATCCCGAAATGCTGCAATGCGTCCACAAAGCGGTGGACAGACGGCCCAGAGGCCGCGCGGAAAACCACCCCGAAAAGTCCCGCCGCCCCGGTGAAATCCCGCTTCCAGAAAGCGTGGCCGGGGCAGTCTTCAAAGGCCGGGTGCAGCACGCGCAATGAGGCGTCTTGCTCGGACAGCCACTGCGCCATGTCACGCCCCGCGCGGTCTGCGGCCTCCATCCGCAGCTTCAAGGTGCGCAGACCGCGTAGTGACAGCGCCACCTCCTGCCCGCCGGGTTTGTCACCGATGGTCATGACCATCTTGCGGATATGCTGAATCAGGTCGCCATTGCCGGTGATCGTGCCCAGCATCGCGTCGGAATGTCCGTTGAGATATTTCGACCCGGACGTGACCACCACATCGACGCCCAAGGCCAGCGGCTTGCAAAAGAGCGGCGTGGGCCATGTGGCATCGATGACAGAGACCACATCCGCCGCGCGGCAGGCAGCGGCGATGGCGGGGATGTCGGGCGTCTCAAAGGTGCCTGATCCCGGTGCCTCGAACATCAATGCGGTCGTGTTCTCCTGGAATAGATCCGCCATATCTGCACCGATCATCGGATCGAAATAGTTGACTTCGACGCCCTGACGCGAGAGCATGGTTTCGCAGAAATTGCGCGTATTGCCATAGATATTGTCGGCCACAAGCAGGTGGTCCCCGGCCTTCATCAGCGCCATCAGCGTACAGGTGATCGCCGCCACACCCGATGACGTCAGCACGCAACCCTCTGCCTCATCCAAAGCGCAAAGCGCTTCTTCCAGCGCATACACCGGCGCGTTGCCATAGCGGCCATAGTAGATCGTGTCGCTTTGATACCGTGCGTCGCGCGCGGCCTCGAACGCGGCCATGGTGTCGAACACCATGGTGGAGCCCATCTCAACCGGGATGTTCACGGACCGGCCCTCGGTTTTGGCGGGCCGGCCCATCTGGACCAGAATGTCAGCGGGTCTGTGTTTCGGCATGGTGGCCTCCCTCAATTTACCGATGACAGGCCCGTCAGAACGTGTCAATAAATGAAATATCTATTCTGTATACCGGAACACTGATTGTGCCTGATGACCAATCCAGTTTGACTTCTTCCCACTGGGGCATCGGCGTGATCCGCACGCAGGATGGTCGGATCGTCGAGGTGGGCGGCCATGAAACAGACCCTGATCCTTCGCCGCTCAACCACAATATACCTCAAGGTCTCAGCGGCCGCGCCCGTATTCTTCGGCCTGCCATTCGGGAAGGCTGGTTGAGTGGCCGCATCGGCGAACGCGGGCGGGATCGGTTTGTGGAGGTGAGCTGGGACACGGCGCTGGATCACATCGCGGCGGAGCTTCGCCGCGTGAAAACCGAGCATGGCAATGACAGCATCTTTGCCGGCTCCTATGGCTGGGCCAGCGCCGGGCGGTTTCACCATGCGCAAAGCCAGTTGAAGCGATTTTTGAATACGTTCGGTGGGTTTGTTCGGTCGAAGGGGAATTACAGCTACAACGCCGCCCTCGTTGCGATGCCTTATTTCGTTGGGGGCAATTACCGGCAGCACGTGGTGGACGCGACGCGCTGGACAGTCATTGCGGAGCATTCCGATCTGGTGGTGCTTTTCGGCGGCCTGCCCATGCGCAACATGCAGATTTGCGATGGTGGCGCTTCAAAACACCGGATGGCCGGGAACCTGCAGCGCTGCGTTGAAAACGGCGTGCGGTTCGTGAATATCAGCCCGCTGCGCAGTGATGTGGACGCCAGTGCGGGCGCTGAATGGCTGGCACCTCGGCCCGGGTCGGACACAGCGGTGATGCTGGCACTGGCCCACACATTGGTCACGGAAGGCCTGCATGATGCAGGCTTTCTGGAACGCTACGCCACCGGCGCGGATCGCTTTATCGCCTATCTGAACGGTGAGGCGGATGGCGTGGCCAAAACCGCCGATTGGGCGGCGGACATCAGCGGGCTTTCTGCGGATCGCATCCGATCGCTTGCACGGGAAATGGCGTCAAGCCGCACCATGATCGCTTGTGCAGCCGGTCTGCAGCGCGCCGATTGGGGGGAGCAGACGCTCTGGGCCTGTGTGTCGCTGGCCGCGATGCTGGGCCAGATCGGGTTGCCGGGGGGCGGTTACACGGTGGGTTACGGGGTGAATGCCCATATCGGGAACGTCTCTCGGCCCTTCCGTTGGGGGCATCTGCCGCAGGGCGATAACCCGGTCGAGACGTTCATTCCGGTCGCCATGATCTCGGAGATGTTGCTGGGTCCCGGGCAAGACTATCGCTACGAAGGACAGACGATGACGTTTCCTGACACCCGACTGGTCTGGTGGGCAGGGGGCAATCCGTTTCACCACCATCAGGATCTGAACCGCCTGCGCGCAGCCTTTCAGCGGCCCGAGACGGTGATCGTGAATGAAATCAACTGGACCGCCACGGCACGCCATGCAGACATTGTGTTGCCCGTGGCCGCCGCGCAGGAGCGGCGGGATTTCGGCGCGGGCCAAACCGACAACATTCTCGTGCCCATGCCCAAAGCCGTGGATCCCCGCGGTGAGGCGCGGGTGGAGTATGACATTTATAGCGACCTTGCGCGGCGATTGGGCACGGAAGAGGCGTTCACCGAAGGCCGGGATGAGGAGGCGTGGCTGCGATCCATGTGGGCTCAGACGCAAGAAGCAGCCCGCGATCGTGGTCACACCCTTCCGGACTGGGATGCCTTCATCGCCGGTGACATTATCGAGCTGCCCGATCCCACGCCCGACCGCGTGTTCCTGTCAGAATACCGCCAAGACCCGGTTGCCCACCGCCGCCCCACGCCTAGCGGCAGGATTGAACTGTTCTCGGAAACGGTTGCGGGTTTCGATCTTCCCGAGTGTACGGGCCATGCCACGTGGGTTGAGCCTCATGATTGGGACGTCGGCGATCGCTATCCTCTCGCGTTGATTTCGGGCCAACCGGGGACGCGGCTGCACAGCCAGTTTGACAATGGGGCTGTGAGTCGTGCTGCGAAAGTGGCAGGGCGTGAACCGGTACTGATCAACGATACTGACGCTGCGCGCCGTGGCATCAAGGACGGTAACATCGTGGAGCTTTTCAACGATCGCGGTCGCTGCCTGGCGGGGGCGCGGGTCACATCCGATGTGGCCGAGGGCACCGTGTTTCTTTGGACCGGAGCCTGGTACGATCCCGACTTCGACGCGCCCGATCACTGTTGCCGCCATGGCAACCCCAACGCGCTGACCCATGACCTTCGCACGTCTGAGTTCAGCCAAAGCCCCGCGGCTCATTCTGCCCGGGTTGAATTGCGCGCCTATACCGGTCCGGATGATCCGGTCCGCGCGCATGAGCCGCCAGAATTTGCCCCCAGCCCTGACAAGAACGAGACCGCCCATGGCCAATGACACCGAACCCCGCGTCGATTCCACCCTGTCCAAAGGGTTGGCCATTCTGGAAAAACTCACGACGCTGAAATCCGGCATGGGTGTGTCGGGGCTGTCCCGTGAACTGGGTCTGACGAAGTCGAACACCTTCCGCTTGCTGCAAACGCTGAGTGCGCTGGGTTATGTCCGGCGCGAACCCGACAAGACCTACGCGGCGACGCTAAAGACGTGGCAGGTGGGCCGGTCCGTGGTGGAAAACCTGAACCTGCGCGCGGCAGCGTCACAGATGATGCTGTATTTGTCGGAAGAGACGAAAGAGACGATCTATCTGGCCGTGCGTGATGGGCTCAACGTGGTCTATATCGACAAGGTCGAAAGCACCAAACCGATCCGATCCTGGAACCCCATTGGCGGCACGGCACCTATTCACTGCGTCGGCACCGGCAAGGCCATTCTGGCGGCGGACTATCGTCTTTTGCGGGAACAGATAGCCGGTGCTTTGGAGCGTTTCACGGATCGCACGATCACGGACATGGACGCGCTCGATCAGGATATGGCGGACACGCGATTGCGTGGTTATGCGCTGGACACGGGTGAGTTTCGGCAAAACATCCTCAGCTTCGGGGCCACGATTGGCTTGCCGAATGGGGAAACGGTGGGCGCGCTGGGCGTATCTGTCCCGGATGTGAACCTGCGCGACGGTGATATGGAGCGGATCGGCGCGTTGGTGCAACATGCCGCGCGGGCGGTATCAGAAGCGCTGGCGCGGCTTTAGTCGCGCGGTTCCGGCTTCTCAATCGGGCCGCCGTGTTTTTCCCAGGTCGAAAAGCCCTCTTTCAGATGCGCGGCCTTAAAGCCCATGTCCTGCAGCGTCGCCACGGTCAGCGAGGATCGCCAGCCGCTGGCGCAATGGAACACGTATGTCTTGTCGTCCTGACCGAAGACCTCCTTGAAGTAGGGGCTGTCAGGATCTACCCAGAATTCGATCATGCCCCGGGGCGCGTGGACGCTGCCGGGAATGTACCCTGTGCGCTGGCGTTCTCGGATGTCGCGGATGTCGACGATGACGACATTCGGGTCGTCCACCATCGCGATCAGATCTTCGGTTTCAATCTCTTCGATGCGGGCGCGAGCGGCGGCCACCATGTCGGCGGCGGTTATTTTCAGATTGGGCATGTAGTGCCTCCAATTGTGCTGAAATACGGAACAAATTTTCACTATATTGACACGGTTGCAAAAGGGTCGCAAGTTGGGCCTGCTGCATGACACTGGTGGAAAACATGGATCGTGGAAAGCCAATTTCTCTTTGGGATATGACCTCCGAGGAGACCGATGTCGAGGGCGTCGCGATCCCCGAAACCCTCGTGGATGTGGCCATTGTCGGCGGTGGGTTCACCGGGCTCTCCACCGCGCTGCATTGCGCGCAAAAGGGGCTGTCGGCCCATGTGCTTGAGGCCAATCATGTGGGCTTTGGCGGATCGGGTCGGAATGTGGGGCTGGTCAATGCGTCGGTCTGGCATCCGCCTGCAAAGGTTCGTGAAACGCTGGGGCCGACCTATGGCGAACGCTTCCTGCGTCGGTTCAGTGACGGGCCCGCCACGGTGTTTGACCTCATTGAAAAACATCAGATCAGATGTGAGGCCACAAAAACCGGCACGATCCACGCCGCCCACGGGCCCTCTGGCTTGTCCGATCTCAAATCGCGCCACACTGAGTGGCAGCGCATGGGGGAGCCTGTTGATCTGCTGGACGCCGATCAAGTGGCTGACATGATCGGGACCAAGGCGTTCCATGGTGGGCTGTTGGATCATCGGGCAGGCACGATCAATCCGATGGGGTATTGCCGGGGTCTGGCGCGCGCGGCGACTGCGGCAGGGGCCAAGATCACGTCCGGCGCGCGGGTGACACAGCTGGACCAAGAGGGGGATGAGTGGCGCGTGGTGACATCCCAGGGCACCTGCCGGGCCAAGGCGGTCGTGCTGGGCACCAATGCCTATACCGATGAACTTTGGCCCGATCTGAAGAACGTCTTCACCAAGATCCATTACCTGCAACTGGCCACCACGCCGATGGGCGAGAATGCCGCCCACATCCTACCCGGTCGGCAGGGCGTCTGGGACACGGGCCAGATCATGTTCAACGTCCGGCGCGATGCGCGGGACCGATTGCTGATCGGGACGATGGGACGTGTGATTGGAACCAAGGATAGCGGTCTGACGCGCCGTTGGGCGGAAAAGCGGATCAGGGCGATTTTCCCCGAACTTGGCCCGGTAGAATTCGAAGAGGCCTGGCACGGCCAGATCGCGATGACGCCCGATCACATGCCGCGCGTGCATCAACTGGCCCCCGGCTTGTGGACCGCGATTGGCTATAACGGGCGGGGGATCACGACGGGCACGCTCTTTGGCATGGCCATGGCGGATCTTCTGACCGGCATGGACCCGGCAGACTTGCCCCTGCCCATGACGGAGATGTCGACAGCCCCGCGCGCCGGTCTTACCTCGCGCTTTTACGATCTGGCCTTCACGGCCAACCAAATCTGGAAGGGCCTGATATGAGCGTGCGGGTCGGTGTCGATATTGGCGGCACCTTTACGGATGTGGCGCTGGAACATGCGGGTGGCCTCGTTACCACCAAGGTGCTGACGGATTACGACGCACCCGAGGCGGCGATCCTGCAAGGGATCAGGACGGTCTGTGATGAGGGCGGCATCGCGTTGGGTCAGATCACCCAGATCATTCACGGCACAACTTTGGTAACGAACGCGCTGATTGAACGGCGCGGCGCGAAGACGGCATTCATCACCACGGACGGCTTTCGCGACGTGATCGAAATGCGCTCGGAAAACCGGTTTGAGCAATATGATCTGAACCTCGTTCTGCCGGAGCCGCTGGTGGCCCGAGAAGACCGCCTT
>JBCCCZ010000039.1:0-19116 GCA_039033255.1 Pseudomonadota bacterium | reverse complement strand
TGGCGTGGGCGGCCACGCTCAACAATGTGCCCGAAGCGGTGGGGCTGGCCCGGGCGGCGGCGGGTGTTGGTCTCCCACTCAACCTGTCCTTCACCCTGACCAGTGATCACATCCTGCGGTCCGGCGTGACCCTTAAGGAGGCGGTTCTGGCGGTTGATGCCGAGGCGGGGGAGGCGCGGCCGCATAGCTACGGCATTAATTGCTCGCACCCCCATGAGTTTGCGCCTGCCCTTGAGCCGGGCGACTGGTTCCAGCGGATCCGGAATATTCGGCCCAATGCCGCGATGATGGACAAGATTGCGCTGTGCAAACTTAATCACCTCGAAGAGGGTGATCCGATTGAGCTGGGCGCGCTTCTGGGCGATCTTGCGCGCGCCTATCCGCATATCAACATGTGGGGAGGGTGTTGTGGGTCTTGGGACAAACACCTCAAGGAAATCGCCCGCAGCGTCACCATGGCGCGTGCGGAAAGTGCATAGACATCCGGGGAGAGCAAGCGCTACCCTGCCTGCATGGCGGATACGACAGGAAAACGATGGCACGACATGGGCGGGCAGGACGCTGGACCTGTTCCGCAGGACGGCCATGATTTCGCGATCTGGGAAAAGCGCGTTGATGCGTTGATGGTGCTCTTGAGCGGGAAGGGGTTTTTCACGGTCGATGGGCTGCGCCGGGCGCTCGAAGATATGGGCGAAGAGGCGTTCGAGACCATGACCTATTACGAACGCTGGATCGCCGCTGTGAACCTGAACCTGATCGAAGACGGTGCCTATTCCATCGAAGAGCTGGGTCAGCGGATGGATGCGGTGGCCGCGCGCGGGGCAACTTACGGTGAGGCGCAGGATGGCTGAGCGGGTGCGGGTGAAATCCATGATGCCGCCGGGCCATGTGCGCACGCCCACCTATTTGCGCGGCAAGACGGGTTTGATTGAGCGGGAGCTGGGGCCTTATGCCAATCCTGAAAAGCTGGCTTATGCGTTAGAGGCGGAGAAGCAGTCGCTCTACCGCGTGCGGTTCACGATGGAAGAGATTTGGGGCGCGGGCGCAGAGAACCCCGCTGATACGATTGATGCTGAAATCTATGAGCATTGGCTGGAGAAGATCTGAGCCATGCCCCATGACCATCACGATCATCTGAGCGCCTCCGGCCATCCGTTCCGCGAAGATAACGACGCACCGCTGAGCTATTGGCAGCGGATGGAGATCGCGGTGCGGGAGTTGATGATCGAAAAGGGCCACATCACCGCCGAAGAGGTCGCCCGGCAGATCGACGTGATGGATGCCCGAAGCCCGGCCAATGGCGCGGCGGTGGTGGCGCGGGCCTGGGTGGATCCGGATTTCAAGGCGCGGCTGTTGCAGGATGCGTCAGAGGCGAGCCGCGAGATGGGGTTTGATATCGGGCCGCTGAACCTGATCGCTGTGGAGAACACAGTTGAGGTGCATAATCTGATCGTTTGCACGCTCTGTTCCTGCTATCCGCGCAACCTGCTTGGGCTGCCGCCCGATTGGTACAAAACGCGCGCCTACCGGTCCCGCGCGGTGATTGAGCCGCGTGCGGTGCTGCGGGAGTTTGGGCTGGAATTGCCGGAGGATATGCGCCTTTGCGTCCATGACAGCACCGCCGACATGCGCTACATCGTGCTGCCTGCACGGCCCGCGGGTACGGATGGGATGGACGAGGCCGCACTGGTGCAGCTGGTCACGCGTGATTCTATGATCGGGACGGGCATTCCGCGGCAGCCCTGATTGCTTGCCCTCTTTCTTCCGCGCCAGTAATGAGACGCATGGATGAGGACGGGCCCTTTCATGACCAAAGACACCTCAGATGAGCGTATTCCGCTGAGCGAGCGGATTGTGGGGACGGTCCTGTTTCTGCCCGTGCTTATGACGCGCTTCTTGCCCTATCGGCGACGCGTGCCGCTGGCGGGTTGGTTGACATCGCGCGTGTTGGCGCCGCTCGCCGGGTATCGCAAACGGGTGCGGGATAACCTCGCCCATGCATGCCCCGACTTGCCTGAGCAGGAGGTGGAGCGCCTCGTGCGGAAGGTCTGTGACAATGTCGGGCGCAATATGGTGGAGCTTTATTCGCCGGAATTTGTCGAACATGTCCGCCCGTCCCGCACCTATGGGCCCGGGATCAAGATTTTGCAAAAGGCCCGCGACGAAGGGCGGCCATGCGTGTTGATGTCGGCGCATCTGGGCAATTTCAACGCCGCCCGGATTGGGATCATCGAAAACGGGATTACGAGCGCGGGGTATTTTTACCGCAACATGTCGAACCGGCCCTTCAATGATCATTATGTGGCGGCGATGGCAACTGTCAGCCAGCCGATTTTCGAGCAAAGCCGCAAAGGCATGGTGCAGATGATCAAGCATCTAAAGCAAGGCGGGTTTCTGGGTATCTTGGGGGATTTGAATGCGCATGACGGGATGCCACTGGATTATTTTGGCAAGCCTGCGCTGACGTCGATTTCAGGGGCCGAGATGGCGTTGAAATACGATGCCCCCATGGTGCCCATCTGGGGCATCAGGCGGGACAATGGGCTGGATTTCGACATCGTTTTTGAAGATGAAATTCCCCATTCCGATCCGGTTACGATGACGCGGGAATTCAACGCGCGTCTTGAGGCGATGGTGCGACAGCATATGGACCAATGGTTCTGGGTTCACCGCCGTTGGAAATACGCCGATGGCGTTTTGGGCCAGCAACGCGCCGAAGAATTGGCCCAGTTGGAGGCTAAGATTGCAAGGCAAAAAAGCACCATAGGCGGCTAAGCCCCGCAGAATTTTGAAAAATTCTGTCCAAGAAAATCCGAATTTTCTTGGGCATTTCCTTTGGAAGGAAATGCGGTCTGCGCGAATGGGAAGGGTTGCCTCCGCTCTTGCAGTGGAGGGCTGCAAGTGACAGATTGCGCCAAACCAAAACACGCCGGAACACAGCCTGACAAGGAGAGACCGACATGATCGAGAAACGCGATTTTTACATCAACGGTGCTTGGGTCGCCCCACAGGATGGCACCGACCACAACGTGATTGATCCCTCCACGGAGGATGCTTGCGCGGTCATTAGTTTGGGCGGTCAGGCCGACACAGATACCGCTGTCGCCGCCGCCAAGGCCGCACTGCCGGGTTGGATGGCGACCCCGCCTGAAGAGCGCATCGGGTATGTCGAGAAGATCCACGCAGCCTACAAGGCGCGGGCCGAGGATATGGCTCAGGCGATCAGCCTTGAGATGGGCGCGCCGATTGACATGGCGCGGTCCTCTCAGGTGGGCGCGGGGCTTTGGCACATGGAAGGTTTCATCAAGGAAGGCAAAGAGTTTTCCTTCGTGGACATGCTGGGCGATCATGCGCCGAGCGACCGTATCATTCATGAGGCGATCGGCGTCGTGGGTATGATCACGCCTTGGAACTGGCCGATGAATCAGGTGACTTTGAAGGTTGCCGCTGGGCTTGTGGCGGGTTGCACGATGGTGCTCAAACCTTCTGAGGAGTCCCCGCTTTCGGCCATGATTTTTGCGGAAATGGTGCATGAGGCCGGTTTACCCAAAGGGGTGTTCAACCTCGTCAATGGCGACGGTGTGGGCGTGGGCACGCAGATGTCGACGCATAAGGATATCGATATGATTTCCTTCACCGGATCGTCGCGGGCGGGCAAGCTTATCTCGAAGGCGGCGGCTGATACGCTCAAGCGCGTGAGCCTGGAGCTGGGCGGCAAAGGCGCCAATCTGATTTTCGCCGATGCTGATGAGAAAGCCGTGAAACGCGGGGTGCTGCATTGCATGAACAATTCCGGCCAGTCCTGCAACGCGCCAACGCGCATGCTGGTTCAACGGGACATTTACGACCAAGCGGTGGAGACGGCGGCCGAGGTGGCCGCGTCCGTCACCGTGGGGCCGGCGAGCGAGGAGGGTCGTCATATCGGCCCTGTCGTGAACGCTGTGCAGTTCGGCAAAATTCAGGACCTGATCCAGAAAGGCATCGACGAAGGCGCGCGGCTTGTCGCGGGCGGCACCGGGCGGCCTGAGGGGTTCAACCGAGGCTTTTATGTGCGGCCTACGGTCTTTGCCGATGTGACCAATGACATGACGATTGCGCGCGAAGAAATCTTCGGACCGGTCCTGTCGATCATCCCCTTCGACAACGAGCAAGACGGCGTGGCGATGGCCAATGACACCGACTATGGCCTGACCAACTACGTGCAGACCCAAGATGGCGCGCGGGCCAATCGCCTTGCTCGTCAGCTGCGCTCTGGCATGGTGGAGATGAACGGGACAGGTCGGTCGCAGGGGTCGCCCTTTGGTGGGATGAAACAGTCCGGCAATGGGCGCGAAGGTGGCAAATGGGGCATTGAGGATTTCCTTGAGGTCAAAGCGGTCTCCGGTTGGGCCGCTGAGTAATCCCCCATGCGTGCGTTTATCCTGCATCTGACCCGCGCCCGCGCGCGCAAGGAGAACGCCGTTGAGCTTTTGGCGACATGCGGCCTTCCGGGGGAGATCTGGGAGGCTGTGGATGGCAAGGCGCTCTCTGATACGGATGCCGCTGCGCCGCTTTCGGGGCGGGGGTTTGAGCCGGACTATCCCTTTGATCTGAACCGGGGTGAGATCGGGTGCTTCCTGAGCCACCGCCAGATTTGGGCGGAGATTGTGCGGCGGGAACTGGCCTTTGGTCTGATCATTGAAGATGACGTGAAGATCGACCCGATGCTGTTCGGTGAGGCCCAGGTGCTGGGCGAACGCAACATCGAGAAGCTTGGCGTGATCCAGTTTCAAAAGCGCAGCCCGGGTCGGCCTAAAGTGGTCGATCTCGAAGGTGCCGCCTTGCTGACGCAACCGCAGGTCTCGCCGCTGAGGACCTCGGCGCAGATGGTCAGCCTATGGGCCGCCAAGCAGCTTTTGGATATGACAGCGAAGTTTGATCGCCCCATCGATACCTATATTCAAAGCCATTGGCACACCGGCTTGCGGGCGGGTGTGATCTATCCCTGCGGCATCACCACGATCGAGGATCAGATGGATGGCAGCACGGTGCAGGAAGAAACGGGGCGCAAGGCGGTTGAAATCATCGGTCGGGAATGGTCGCGCTTTTCCTATCGTCGGCAAGTCGCTAAATTTTCCGCGGCTAGCGGCGCGCCCGTGGTTGAGCCCACCTGAGCCATGATCATCACGCGGCTTTTCGGCGGGGCGGGCAATCAGCTCTTTCAATATGCTGCCGGGCGGGCGTTGGCCGACCATCTGGGCACGGATTTGGCTGTGGATAAAAGATACCTGCCGCTTGGGGGTGAAACGCGGGCGGATTGCTTTTTGCATCACCGGGCCGCGCGTTTTGTGGATAATGTGGCGCTTCCGCCTGCGAAAATGCAGGGGGCTGTGAAGTACGCAGCGTGGCGCGCGCTGGGGAGAAATCCAAGGTTTCATCGTGAAACGGACCTGGGGTTCAATGCGGATTTTTTTGATCTGAGCGATGGGGTGTACCTCCATGGCTATTGGCAGTCGGAGCAGTATTTTGAGAAAATCGCGATGCAGCTTCGGGAGGATTTGCGCATGACGACGCCGCTCGACGCCGCCAATACCGAGATGGCCGCGCGCATTGAGCAGGCGGACGTGGCGGTGTCGGCTCATGTACGGCGGGGCGATTATGTGGGCGATGGCAGCTATGCGATTTGCGCGCCGGAGTATTACCGCGATGGCGTGGCGCGGATCACGCAGGAGACCGGCAAGTCGGTGACGGTATTCGTGTTTTCCAATGATCCGGACTGGGCGCGGGAGAACCTGGATCTGGGCGCAGAGACGGTGATCTTGGACATCAATGATGAAACGAAGGGCCATTTTGATCTGCATCTGCAAACGCTGTGTGACCACAACATCATTGCCAATTCGACCTTTTCCTGGTGGGGGGCTTGGTTGAACGCGAGCCCCGCCAAGCGCGTCATCGCGCCGAAAGATTGGTTTGGACCGGGCAAGCCTGCCAACCCAGATATCTGCCCGCTAGAGTGGATCCGGTTGTGACCGATCCGACGGATGCCGAGTTTGTTCCGGAGACGGTGCACAAGCGGGATGTGTTCTCTGAGACGATCTCGGGGCGGCTTGAAGGGATCGAGGATTTTCCGGTTGTGTTGCGGCGATTGGACCGGGTGCCTGGATATGCCAAGCCACTTGCGTGGTGGCTGGCGCGACGCGAAATCCGGGGGCTGAGCGCCGTGCAGGGGATAGAAGGCTGCCCGGAGCTGGTGCGCGTGGACAGGACCGGCCTTTTGCGCAGTTGGACCCAAGGCACGCCCTTGCAATTGGCCAAGCCCGCGGGGCCGGAGTGGTACCGCGATGCAAAGCGCCTGCTGCGCCAGATGAGACGCGCCGGGGTCACCCATAACGATATTGCCAAGCCGCAGAATTGGTTGATGACGCCCGATGGCCGCGCGGCGGTGATTGATTTTCAGCTGGCCTCCGTTCATCGCCGTCGGGGGCGTCTTTTCCGCGTGATGGCGCGGGAGGATCTGCGGCATTTGTTGAAGCAGAAGCGGGCTTATGCGCCGGAGCTGCTGACAGCGTCCGAACTGCGGATGTTGAACCAAAAGGCGTGGCCCGCCCGGATTTGGATGGCGACGGGCAAGAAGCTTTACAATTTCATCACGCGGCGGCTGATGAACTGGTCAGATGGAGAAGGCACCGAAGATCGGATTGAGCGCGAAGGACCTGCCTTGCGGGCGGCGTGGGGGAAAGACCCGCGCGTCACAGACATGGTGTTTTGCACCTATCCGCGCGCGGCCAAGGGGGTTGGGCTTTATGCGTTCGTTGAGACGGATTTGGCGGCTGGGGGGCTTCGTGAGATGGTGGCTGCAGCGCCTGATTTGATCCAGCCGGTGACGGCACTGCCCCGTGGAGAGGATGGCGCGCCGAGGCTGGACGTCTTGCAGTTGATTGCGGCCAACAGGCTGGATGACCTGAACGCGCTTTTGGCGGGAGAGACGGAACTGGCCGAATTGGTTGGGCCGATTGTGGCGGCAAGGCTGAACCTGACGGATCGGGTGTTTACGTGAAACCGTTTATCGACTGGGGCGCGGAATCAAGGGCGTTCGCCCGCCGCGCTTTCGTCAGGCCGTCCCGGGGCCCGGCGAATGTGTCAGGTATGTGCGTTGCTTGAGGGTAGCCCGAGCACCGGACGATAAAGGGCCTCGTGTTCAAGACTGGATAGCCATGCCACGGCCTGAAGAGGGCGCTTTGTTCCGCTTTACGCGGTCTCTTCATTTGCCCGCTGAAAACCTTGCTCAATCGCCTCCCTCAGGCGTTTTTCCAAAGTTCGCTGTTTGGCATCAGAGTAGAATTTCAGCCCGAACATATCCTTGACATAAAACGAATCCACCACCTGTTCTCCATAGGTCGCGATCACGGCAGAGTTGATATAGACATTGGCGGCCCCGAAAGCGCGGCTGAGATCATAAAGAAGACCGGGGCGGTCCCGGGTGTCGACCTCGATAATCGTGTAAATCTCTGACCCTTCATTGTCGAAGGTGATGTGGGTGGGCACGCGGAAAGCGGCCTCGCGTTTCTTGATCTTGTCGCGGGATTTGATGGCCTCGCGGGCCACGACCTCGCCCTTGAGGGTTTTTTCGATCATGCTGCGCAGGCGGGGCAGACGGGCGGCCTCAAACTGGTTGCCATCGGCGTCCTGCACCCAGAAGGCGGCGGTGGCGAACCCGTCAGCGGACGTGTAGGTGCGGGCATCGACCACGTTCGCGCCCACCAGCGCCAGAGCACCTGCCAGGCGCGCAAAGATGCCCGGGTGATCGGCCAGTGCGAAACAGGCCCGGGTGGCATCGCGATCTTCGTCGGGGTGCAGATCGATGCCAATCTCATCGTCTTTCAGGTCGCGCAAGAGCTTGGCAAAAACCACATGGGCGGTGACGTGCAGGCCTTGCCAATAGGGTGGGTAGTGTCGCGCTGTTTCTTCCTTCAGATCGCGGGCAGGCCAGGCGGAGAGCGCCTCGCGCAGCTTTCGTTTGGCGTCTGAGCCGCGCTGTTCGCGGTTGAGATCTTCGAGCCCGCCTTCTAGTGCGCGGCGTGTCTGCCGGTAGAGCGCGCGAATGAGCGAGGCTTTCCAGTTGTTCCAAGTCGTGGGACCCACGCCACGGATGTCGCAGACTGTCAGCACGCAAAGCAGATCCAACCGTTCTTGCGTCTGCACGGCCTTGGCGAAATCGCGCACGGTGCGGGGGTCGGCGATGTCGCGTTTTTGCGCCATGTCGGACATCAGCAGGTGGTAGCGGACCAGCCATTCCACCGTGTCCACCTCTTTGGCCTTGAGCCCCAGCCGCGTGGCCACCTTGCGGGCGATGCGGGCGCCGAGAATGGAGTGATCTTCATCCCGGCCCTTGCCAATGTCATGCAGGAGCAGCGCCACATAGAGCACCCGGCGATTGATCCCTTCATCAAGGATGGAGGACGCCACCGGAAGCTCCTCGATCAATTCGCGGCGTTCGATTTTATCCAGCTGGTTGATGCATTGTATGATGTGTTCGTCCACCGTGTAGCTGTGATACATGTTGTATTGCATCATCGCGCGGATCGGCTCCCATTCGGGAATGAGCGCCGAAAGAACGCCAAGTTCATTCATCCGCCGCAGCGCCCGTGCCGGTGCGCCGTGTTTGAGCAGCAGTTGCAGAAAGAGTTTTTTTGTCTCCGGGCTTTCGCGAAACGCATCGTCGATGAGGTGCAGATTGGCCGTCACCAACCGCATCGCATCGGGATGGATCAGTAGCCCGGTGCGCAGTCCTTCATCGAAGAGCCGCAGCAGGTTCAACCGATCCGACAAGAACGTCACATCATCTTCCACGGCCAACCGACCATGGACCTCCTCATAGCCGTCTTTCATGCGCCGCTTGCGTTTGAAAAGCCGCTGCAGAATGGCCTCTGATTTCACGTGGGCAGCTTCCAGTTTGGTCAGGAAGATGCGGGTCAGATCGCCCACGGCCGTGGCGTGGCGGAAATAGTCCTGCATGAAGACCTCCACCGCGCGTTGCCCTCCCGTGGCGGTGTAGCCCATGCGGTCGGCCACCTCGACCTGCAGATCGAATGTCAGCTGTTCGGCGGCACGGCCGGTGGCCAGATGCAGGTGACAGCGCGTGGCCCAGAGGAAATTTTCAGCCGCAGCGAAGCGGTCAAATTCCTCCTCCGTCAGCATGCCGTGGCCAATGAGTTCGCGTACGTGATCCACCTGATAGAGGTATTTTGCGATCCAGAAGAGTGATTGCAGATCGCGCAGGCCCCCTTTGCCCTCTTTCACATTGGGCTCCACCATGTAGCGCACGCCCTGCTTGATGTGGCGTGCATCGCGTTCTTCCAGCTTGGCCTCGATGAACTCGCGGGCGGTGCCCTCGAAAAGATCGGTGCGCAGCTTGTTGCGCAGCACCTCCGACAGCGGGCCGTCGCCAAAAATGAAACGGTTTTCCAGCAATGCGGTGCGAATGGTGAAATCCAAACTTGCCAAGCGGAGGCATTCTTTCACCGTGCGGCTTGCGTGACCGATTTTCAGCTTGAGGTCCCACAGAACATAGAGCGTCGTCTCAATGACGCTTTCGGCCCAGGGGGTGATCTTATAGGGCGTCAGAAATAGCAGATCCACATCGCTTTGCGGGGCCATTTCACCACGGCCGTAACCGCCCACGGCAAAGACGACGATGCGTTCGCTGTCGGTGGGCGTGGGCAGGGGGTGCACGGCTTCGGTGGAATAGCGCAGCACCGTCTGCACCAGACAGTCTGTCAACCAGCTATAGGAGCGAGTGGCTTCAAATGCCGCCATGGGGGTCATGCTGAGCGCCTCGGCGATGGTGGCACGGCCTTGTTTTTGCGCGGATTTAAGGATGCCCACCACGAGCGTTCGGGTTTCTTTCGGGTCCCTGCCAGCCAGCGCCGCCGTGATCTCTTCCGACACGGCCTCCTCATTGAAGATCTGCTCTGCGTCGCAGATCAGGTTGTCGGGCAGCGGTGCGGCATCTTTCATATGGTCAGAACCCGGGCGCCCCGAAGCTGGTGGGTGCAGGGCTGATGACGACGACTTGCTTGTCTTCGATCGTGGCCACGGCCAGCGCCCGTTCGTTGGTGCCGTCAGGCAGGAAGCGGAAGACGCCGTTCACGCCTTGAAAACCCGCCGGTTGGGTGAGAGACGCGGTCGTCAGCGCGCTGGATTGGCCCGAGCTGACCAAGGCGCCCACAGCTGCGATCCCGTCATAGGCCAGCCCTGCCAGCGCGTGCGGCGGGTTGCCATAGGCGGCTTGATAGCGGGTCTGGAATTGTGCGTTGCGCTGGGGGTCGGGCAGGGCGAACCATCCGCCTTGCACCCCGGGCAGTTCCAGTGTTTGAGGCGGCGTGTCCCAGCGGGCCAGACCGATAAATTGCGTGTTGACCGGGTCAAGCCCGGCTTCTGGCAGCATCTGGGTAAAAAGCGGCAGAGCGCCTGCGGTGTTGGCGGTGAAGAAGACGGCATTGGCCTGATTTGTTTCTGCCGTGTCGCGGATGTTGGGCACGGCGTTGATCACGGCCTGTTGAGAGAATTCATGCGCCACATTGCCGGCGGGCACCGCACCATTAGCGGCAATCGCACGATCAATGGCCACCTTGCCCACACGGCCCGTCTGGTTGTTGGCATAGACGGTCATGACACGGTTCTTGCCCTGGCTGACGGCGTAGCTGACCAGCCTGTTGGCCGTGCTATCAAAGGTTTGACCCAGCACAAAGAGGTTCCCGCCCGCGATGGCGGCATTGTTGGAAAAGGCCAGCACGTTCACGCCGCGCGCGCTCGCGGCCTGTGCCGCGGCAGTCGCACTTTCGCCGCGCAGGGGGCCGATGATGATCTTGGCGCCGTCATTCACGGCCTGTTGCGCGGCTTCCAGCGCGCGGCCTGGATTGCCTGCGGTAGGGTAGACGCGCAGGTCGATCTGCACACCACTGAGATCCGTGGTCGCCAGCCTCGCGGCGTTCTCCAGATCCTGCGCCAGCCGCAGCTCGTTGCTATCCGTTGATCCCAAGGGCACCAACAGGGCCACGGGCACCGCTGCGCGGGTGTTGATTGACGGGCCGGAACTGCCGATCCCGATGCCGCCCTGACAGGCCGCCAGAAGCGCCACCATGGGCACGATCAAAGCCCAAAGGGCGAACTTGCGAAGGCGGGCGAGTTGGGCAAACATAGATGCGCTCCGGATGATCTGGTTGGGCCTTGTATACGACAAAGCAAAGGCCCCACGTAAGGTGGCGAGACTATAAACGTCCTTGAGGAGGGGTCCAGTGGGGAATGAAAAGACGGTGACGCTGGCGCCGGGGCTTTATCTGGTGGCCACTCCGATTGGCGCGGCACGGGATATCACGCTGCGGGCGCTTGATATTCTGGGCGCGGCAGATCTGTTGGCGGCAGAAGATACGCGGACCTTGCGAAAACTAATGGATATTCACGGGATACCGCTGGCCGACCGGCGGCTTGTCAGCTTTCATGAACACAACGCAAAATCCGCTCTGCCGAAGATTTTGGAGGCGTTGAGTGATGGAAAATCAGTGGCTTATGCATCAGATGCAGGGACGCCGCTGATTTCTGATCCGGGTTACGATCTGACCCGGGCGGTGATTGAGTCAGGACTTTCGCTTCGTGCCGCCCCGGGGCCTGTAGCGGCGATTGCTGCGTTGACGCTGTCTGGCTTGCCGTCGGATGCGTTCTTTTTCGCGGGCTTTCTGCCGCCCAAATCCGCCAAGCGAAAATCCGCGCTGGCCGCGTTACGCGATGTGCCCGGTACGTTGGTCTTTTACGAATCGCCCAAGCGGGTGGCCGCGATGTTGGTGGACGCAGCTGAGACACTGGGGGAGACGCGTGAGGCAGCGCTTTGCCGTGAAATCACCAAGCGTTTCGAAGAGACAATGCGGGGGACACTGGGTGCTCTGGCAGAAGAATTGCGCACGCGGGATTTGAAGGGCGAGATTGTTGTCTTGGTGGGCCGGGGGGATTCATTGGCTGTTAGTGACGTTGCTTTAGACGAAGAGCTGCGGCGGGTTCTGGAGGTTGCATCACTGCGTGATGCGGCAGAACTGGTTGCTGGAAAATTCGGGCTCAAAAAGCGTGATGTGTATCAACGGGCACTTTCGCTGGGAAAAGACCGAGAAACGAAAGCTAGGCGAGACGAAGAATGAAAATCCATATGGGACCCGATCACTTGCTTGAGACGCGCAAATGTGACAGCGGCGCCATGGCCTATTTTGCGGGCTGTGCGGCGGAGGCAACGGTGGCGCGTGCCTATGTGGATCGCGGATGCGACTTGTTGGAAAGTCGGTGGCGTGGGCAATCCGGTGAAATCGATCTGATTTTTCTGGATGCTGGCGAACTGGTTTTCGTTGAGGTCAAGAAGGCGCGCAGTTTTGATGCGGCGTCCGAACGACTGCGCCCTGCGCAGATGCGGCGCATTCACTTGGCGGCGTCCGAATATCTTGATCATGCCCCTGATGGCCCGCTTTCCTTGATGCGGTTTGATCTGGCTGTCTGCAACGCTGCGGGCGAAGTCGACATTCGCGAAGGCGCGTTCAGCCATTTCTGATTTGCAGTCACCTTTGCTTTGGCCCATGTAGAGCCTCGAAAGCTTGGCCAAAGCACTGGGGGACAACCCATGAAAATCGCTTTTCAGATGGACCCGATCGGTCCGATTAACATTGCCGCGGACAGCACGTTTCGCTTGGCCGAAGAGGCGCAGGCGCGGGGGCATAAGCTTTACTACTACACGCCTGACAGGTTGGCCTATGATCAGGGTCGCGTGACCGCCCGAGGGTGGCCGCTGACCGTGCAGCGCGTGGTGGGAGATCATTTCGAGCTTGGTGAGGAGCAGGTGTTTGACCTCTCTGAGATGGACGTGGTCTGGCTGCGCCAGGATCCGCCGTTTGACATGTTCTACATCACCACGACCCATATCTTGGATCGTCTCGCCCCGGGGACACTGGTGGTGAACAAACCGTTTTGGGTGCGAAATTATCCTGAGAAACTGCTCATCCTCGATTTCCCGGATCTGATGCCGCCCACCGCAATTTCCCGTGATCTTGAGACGATCAAGACATTCCGGGCAGAGCATGGCGATATCATCCTCAAGCCACTTTACGGCAATGGCGGTGCAGGTGTGTTTTTCCTGCCCGCAGCAGACCGCAATCTGGGCGCGCTGCATGAGCTTTTCACAGGCTTTAGCCGCGAGCCGTTGATCGCGCAGAAATTCCTGCCGGAGATCAGCGCAGGCGACAAACGTGTGATCCTCGTAGACGGTGATCCGGTGGGCGCAATCAACCGCATGCCTGCCGCCGGTGAGACGCGGTCCAACATGCATGTGGGCGGTACGCCTGAAAAAGTGGGTTTGAGTGATCGCGATCTGGAGATTTGCGCCCGTATCGGCCCGCTTCTGCGGGAAAAGGGTCAAATTTTCGTAGGCATCGACGTGATCGGGCAATACCTCACAGAGATCAACGTGACCTCGCCCACCGGCATTCAGGAATTGGAGCGGTTCGACGGGGTGAACATTGCGGCCAAAATCTGGGACGCGATTGAGGCCAAGCGGTCATGAGACTGCGGCCATGAGCCGTGCGCGCCGCTGGCTCAACACCTATCTAAGGTGGTCGGAAAAGCGCCATCTTGCCCTCGCCGCTGACATCGACGCCTTGCGCCGCAGTTTTGCGGTCCGCGCGCGGCTATTTTTCCATGCGCCCTTCGGGTCGCGCTACGTATTGGATGACTTGGGCGGCATTCGGGTGCAGTGGGCCATGGCAAAAGGCATAAGCCGCGCAACTGGCCCTGCGATCCTCTATTTTCACGGCGGCGGTTACGTATTCGGCTCCACCAACACGCACCGGGCGATGGCTGCGGCGCTGTCGAAACGTACGAGCCTGCCTGTGTGTCTGGTCGAATATCGCTTGGCGCCAGACCATCCCTTCCCAGCCGCCGTGGAGGATGCGATTGCAGCGTATTCCGCAATTAGGTTTCGCCCGGTCATTCTGGGCGGTGACAGCGCTGGGGGTGGTTTGGCTTTTGCCCTGCTGGCGGAAATTCTGCGCTGCGATATGCCGCGTCCCCTTGCAACATTCGCGTTTTCGCCCTTCACCGATCTCACTTTTTCGGGCGCCAGCATGGTGGAGAATGCTAAAAAAGAGGTGATGCTGCCCGTTTCCCGCATCGGTGAAATCTCGCAGGCCTATTTGAACGGCGCGGCGGCGGATGATCCCCGCGCCTCACCGCTCTTCGCCGATTTCACGGGCGCCCCGCCGGTGTGGCTGACCGTTGGGACAACAGAGATTTTGCGCGATGACACGCTCAGATTGGCGGACCGCATGGAAGCGCAGGGCGTCGATACGACGGTTCTGCTGGAAACGAACGTGCCCCATGTCTGGCCCATGTTTCACAACATACTTCCTGAAGCGCGGGGGACGCTGACTAAGCTGGCTGACTGGCTTTTGATGCGGACGGGTTCAGACGGTAACTGACCGCCTCACCCACATGGGTGCGGGTGACCCGATCCGAACCCGCCAAATCGGCAATGGTCCGTGCCACGCGCAACACCCGGTGATAGCCGCGCGCAGACAGGCTGAATTGTTCCGCAACCTTGATCAACAGCTCCCTCCCGGTGGGTTCAGGGGTTGCAAACCGCGCCAGTGCCTCGCCTTCAGCATCCGCATTGAGGCGTATACCCTCATGGCCGGCGTAACGCTCCGCTTGCAGATCGCGGGCCTGGGCCACGCGGGCGGCGACGGTCTGCGATGTTTCACCTGCCACGGGCAAATCCAGATCTGAAACGGCCACCGGCGGCACATCCACGCGCAAATCGAAGCGGTCCATCAAGGGTCCTGAGATACGGCTCAGATAGCCTTCACCGCATTTAGGCCCCTGGGCGCAGCCGCGCGTCGGGTCCGTGGCATAGCCGCAGCGGCAGGGGTTCGCGGCAGCGACCAGCATGAAGCGACAGGGATAGCGCACATGGGCATTGGCGCGCGCGACCACAACCTCTCCGGTTTCAATGGGTTGGCGCAGGGTCTCAAGGACCTGACGGGAAAACTCGGGGAACTCATCCATGAAAAGCACGCCGTTATGCGCAAGGCTGATCTCTCCGGGGGAGGCGCGCCGCCCGCCGCCGACGATGGCGGCCATGGAGGCCGTGTGATGAGGTTCGCGAAAGGGCCGCGTGCGGTAAATCCCGCCTTCATCCAGAAGCCCTGCCAGCGAATGGATCATGGATGTCTCAAGCGCTTCAGCAGGCGACAAAGGCGGCAGAATGGAGGGCAGGCGCGCAGCCAGCATCGATTTTCCCGACCCCGGCGTGCCCACCATCATCAGATGGTGCCGCCCGGCTGCGGCAATCTCCAGCGCGCGTTTGGCGCGTTCCTGGCCTTTCACTTCGATCAGATCGCGATGGCTGGCGTCGGCATGCACTTCGCCGGGCTCCGCCGGTGGCAAGGGCGATTGCCCGGTGTAGTGACGCACCACATCCGCCAGCGAATGCGCGCCAATCACCCGGGCATCGCCAACCCAGGCCGCTTCGGCGCCCGACGCTTTGGGGCAAAGCAGCGTGCGCGCGTCTTCAGCGGCGGTCATGGCAGCCGGCAGCGCCCCGGTGACCGGCAGGATAGAGCCGTCGAGCGACAATTCCCCAAGTGCGCAGGTTTCTTCCACCGCGTCTGCAGGAATAATGTCGAGCGCGGCCAGAAGCGACAGCGCTATGGGCAGGTCAAAATGGCTGCCTTCCTTGGGCATGTCAGCAGGCGAGAGGTTCACGGTGATCCGGCGCGATGGCAAGGCAATGGACATGGACGTCAACGCCGTGCGCACCCGGTCGCGAGCCTCACTCACAGACTTGTCGGGCAGGCCCACAAGGGAAAATCCGGGCAATCCGGCGGTCACGGCACACTGCACTTCAACGGGGCGTGCTTCCACACCTTCAAAAGCAACTGTGTAGGCTCGCGCTACCATGACTGTTCCTTCGTAAACCAACATAAACAACTTGGGTGGATATGGTTGATGAAGGGTTAAAGCTGAAAAGGTTTTCGGCATTAGCCGGGTGCAGGATCCGAGTATTTATGGCCAAAAGGAAGCAATGCGCGCCTGCTTCTTTTTGGCCATAAATACTCGCGCCGCAGGCATAAAATCTTGCCCCTCCCCGGTCACTGCCCTAGACCGTAGCTTCAAAGCCAAGTGGGAACGCCGCAATGACGAAATTTGACAAAAATATCCTGCCCAGCCGACACGTTACCGAGGGCCCGGCCCGGGCCCCGCATCGGTCTTACATGTACGCCATGGGGCTGAGCGAAGATGAAATTCACCAACCCCTGGTGGGCGTTGCAACCTGCTGGAATGAGGCAGCACCTTGCAATATCGCGCTGAACCGGCAGGCGCAGTCCGTCAAGATGGGTGTCAAAGAGGCAGGCGGGACCCCGCGGGAGTTCACCACGATTACTGTCACCGACGGCATTGCGATGGGGCATGAGGGGATGCGGTCCTCGCTTGCCAGCCGGGAGGCGATTGCCGACACCGTCGAGCTGACCATGCGTGGGCATTGCTATGATGCGCTCGTGGGCCTTGCGGGCTGTGATAAATCCTTGCCTGGTATGATGATGGCGATGGTGCGGCTCAATGTGCCGTCGGTTTTCATCTATGGCGGGTCCATCCTGCCGGGGCGTTACAAAGGCCAGGATGTGACCGTTCAGGATGTGTTTGAGGCGGTAGGCCGCCATCAGGCCGGAGCCAATTCCGATGAAGAACTCAAAGCCTTGGAAAAAGTAGCCTGCCCATCGGCGGGTGCCTGTGGCGGGCAATTCACGGCCAACACCATGGCTTGTGTGTCTGAGGCGTTGGGCCTTGCGTTGCCAAATTCCTCTGGCGCGCCTGCGCCCTATGAGAGCCGCGATGCTTACGGCACGGCCTCTGGCCAGGCTGTGATGAGCCTTCTGGAAAAAAACATTCGCGCCCGCGATGTTGTAACGATCAAGAGCTTGCAAAACGCCGCCCGAGTGGTGGCCTGCACCGGCGGGTCGACCAATGCGGGGTTGCATTTGCCGGCGATTGCCCATGAGGCGGGGTTGGAGTTTTTCCTTGATGACGTGTGTGAGATTTTCAAAGACACGCCCTATTTTGTCGATTTGAAACCCGGCGGTCAGTATGTGGCCAAGGACCTTTATGAAGTGGGCGGTGTGCCCGTTGTGATGCGCGAGCTGCGCAAGGCGGGGCTGATCCACGAAGACTGCATCACCGCAACGGGTCGCAGCATCGGCGAAGAGATCGACATTGTGGAGCGCGAGGCCGACGGCCGCGTCATTTATCCCATTGAAACACCGATCACAAAGACCGGCGGTGTGGTTGGCCTGAAGGGCAATCTGGCCCCGCAGGGTGCCATCGTGAAGGTTGCGGGCATGAGCGAGGAAGAGCAGGTCTTTACCGGACCCGCACGCGTTTTTGAGTGTGAAGAGGATGCCTTTGAGGCCGTGAAGCAGCGCGCCTACAAGGAAGGTGAGGTGCTGGTCATCCGCAATGAAGGGCCGTCTGGTGGGCCCGGCATGCGGGAGATGTTGGCCACCACGGCGGCGCTGTCTGGTCAGGGTATGGGAAAGAAGGTGGCCCTCATCACCGATGGTCGGTTTTCGGGCGCGACACGCGGGTTCTGCGTGGGCCATGTGGGTCCGGAGGCGGCGCATTGCGGGCCTATAGGTCTGCTGCAACATGGTGACATGATCACGATCAACGCCATCACCGGTGAATTGAGCGTCGATCTGACCGACGAAGAGCTGGAAAAGCGCAAGGAGAACTGGGCGGGGCCGAAAGAGACGATCTACGCCTCGGGCGCCTTGTGGAAATTCGCCCAGCTCGTGCAGGAAACCTATAAAGGCGCGGTCACCCATCCCGGCGGTCAGGCTGAGCGGCATATCTACATGGACATCTAAAATGTCAGTGCGGGGGGCATTGGCATTGATGATGGTGTTCAGCCTGTCAGGCTGCCTGGGGTCGGATTTTGCGGGCTTTGGTGCGGGTGGCGACGTGCAGCGCGATGTGTTGCGGACGACGACACTCTATGACGGCGATGTGGTGGTGGTGGGCCCGCCGGGCTACTGCATCGACAAAAAATCCATGCGAAAGCGCAAGACGCAGGGCTTCGTGATCTTGGCGAGCTGCGAGTCGCTGAGTGGCGTGCGCGGGCAAGAGGTGGAGCCGGTGATCATGACCCTGACGGTGCTGCCGGACCGGGCCGGGGTGACGCGGCCCCGTGCCGCAGCGGTGGCGGCCTCCATGCCTGATCTTCAGGTAATTGACAGTGTCGACCTCAATGAGCTGAGCCTCGTGCATTTTGCAAGCGGTGGGAATGCTGCGTTTCAGGGCAAAGACCCAAAGCATTGGCGCGGGGCGCTGGCGATCAACGGGCACCTGATTGGTCTGGCGCTTTATGCCAGACAAGGCAGTTCTGCAGCGGAGGAAGATGGACAAGACCTGCTGGTCGCTCTGGCGCAAAACACGAAAGCCAACAGCCCGGATCGCCCCGTGATTGCAACGTCTGAGGAAGAGGTAAGCGGATCAAGCCCGCCTGGATCCTTGGGCGCGCTTTTGGGTGGATTGTTTCCAGATTCGAGTTAATGCTATGGCAATCGAACCCGGTGCAAACTGCCGGATGACATACTTGCGCAGCAAAGAACTGGGATAATGGCAGTAGAATTCAGGAGCGGTATTCTGGATTGGGTGGTCAAGCGGCGGGCGTGGAAACGCTGGCGCTTTCTGTCGCGTCATGCCCATGATTTAACACTTGATACGCTGCAGCGTGAACGCAGTGTCGCCCGAAAATTGCGGTTTCATCTCAATGAGATCATCGCGGCGGCGGACCACCAGCTTGCTTTGCCGGTGATCGGCTCCAACGCATTTGGAAAACCCCATGGTACCGACTGGTCCTGGCGGCCGAACTTGTGGCGAAACCCGCTCGATGTACCGGGGATGTCGTCGGCGCTCAGCAATACGGCGCTGGGCAAAGAGGTGGTATTGTTTCATGATTGCGAACGATCGGAGTTGAGCTTGCGGCAGATCCGCAATCAGCGTGAGGCGGATCTCGCGCCCTTCGGTCTGCGCATGGACGTGTTCAACTTT
>JBCCCZ010000038.1:0-19137 GCA_039033255.1 Pseudomonadota bacterium | reverse complement strand
GCATAGGCCACCATTTCCGAAGAATAAGCATCCGAATAAATCAGCTTCGGAATGACATATTCCCCTGTATCAGGGTCTATATCCGTCAGCATTTTCATCACGCCCGACGTATTCATCGACGAATTCCACGACATATTCGCCATGTACATGAACAGCGCATCGACCTTGTAAGGATCGCCCGCATAGGCGTTCGAAATCACCATATGCATCAGCCCGTGCGCCGACATCGGGTTTTCCCAAGTATAGGCCTTATCAATCCGCGCCGGGCTGCCGTCCTCCTTCAGGCACAGATCCTCCGGACCCTGCACATAACCCAGATGCGGACCATCCAGCGGCTTGCCCGGCGTGACGCCACAATGGGGCTTGGGATGGGCACTGACGGGCTTGGGGTAGGGCGGTTTGAACCGGAACCCGCCCGGCACCTCCACCGTGCCCAGCAGGATCTGCAAGATGTGCAGCGCGCGACAGGTTTGGAACCCGTTCGAATGCGCCGAAATCCCGCGCATGGAATGGAAGCTGACCGGGCGGCCGACCATCACCTCGTGCTGTTCGCCGCGGAAATCCGTCCAGGGGCGCTCCAGCACGAATTCCTCTTCAAAAGCGACGCGGGCGATCTCATTCGCAATTGTACGGATCTTCTCGGCCTTGATGCCCGTCTTCTCCGCCACCGCCTCAGGCGCGTATTCGTCAGACATATACCGCTCAACCAAGCGATGCATCACCGGAACATACGTGATCCCCGCCTGCCGATGCGTGGCCGACAGCCCGGGCCGAACGCCCTTTTTGTCAAACGGCGCAAGCTTGCCCGTGCGGCGATCAATTACCTGCTGTTTGCCATCCTCATCGCGCAGGAACAGACCATAATCAGGCGATTTAGGGTCATCATTGATCAGGCACGGCGCGTTGGTGAACTGCGCCAGGTAATCCAGATCAATCTTGCCCGCTTTCAGCAAACAATGCGCCAGCGACAGGATGAACAGACCATCAGTGCCGGGCGTGATCCCCACCCAATCATCAGCTACAGCGTTATAGCCCGACCGGATCGGATTGACGCCAATCACCCGCGCCCCGCGGCCCTTGATCTTGCCCAGCCCCATCTTGATCGGGTTGCTGTCATGATCCTCGGCCACGCCAAACAGCATGAAAAGCTTCGTGTGATCCCAATCGGGCTGACCAAACTCCCAAAACGCGCCGCCCATTGTGTAAATGCCACCGGCGGCCATATTGACCGAACAGAACCCCCCATGGGCCGCGAAGTTCGGCGTGCCGTAGTTCTGCGCCCAGAAGCCGGTGAACGACTGGCTTTGATCCCGCCCTGTGAAGAACGCGAGTTTCGAGGGGTCTTTCTCCCGGATCGGTTTCAGCCAAGAGACGGCCAGATCCAGCGCTTCATCCCAGGAAATCTCTTCAAACTCACCCGAGCCGCGCGGGCCCACCCGTTTCAGCGGTGAACGCAGGCGCGACGGCGCGTTGACCTGCATGATCCCTGCGCTGCCTTTCGCGCAGAGCACCCCCTGGTTCACCGGATGATCACGATTGCCCTCGATATAGGCGACACGCTTCTCGCCATCCTCACCCTCTTTCATGTGCACATTGATGCCGCATCGACAGGCACACATGTAACAGGTCGTCTTCCGAACTTCGTCGGAGACTTTGGGCGAGGTATCTATTTTCGGCTGGACTGTCATCTGGCTCTTTTTTTCTTTTTCCCTGTTACGTTAAGAACATTATTCCTGCCAGCATGATTACGGCAATAAAAATAGTCTCCACCACGATCAGCGCAATTGCCGCAGGGCCGACCGACAGCACCTGTTTGAGGTTCGTTTTCATCCCCACCGCCGCAATGGCGATCAAAAGAAACCAGCGGGATGCGGCAGACACGGCATCGGTGATCACGGGCGGTACGGGCAGGGTGGAGCTGATAAAGGCCAAGACCAGAAAGCCCACCACAAAGGTCGGCAGGATGGGCGGGCGATCGCCCGAAACATCGGATTCCGCATAGGACCGGATCAGGATCGCGGCGACCACAACAATCGGGGCCAGCATGGCCACCCGGATCAATTTCACCAAAGTGGCCGTGTCACCCGTGGATTCCGAAATCGAAAATCCCGCGCCCACAACCTGCGCCACATCATGGATCGTCCCGCCGAGGAACACGCCGCCTTCCAGATCAGTGAGGTCGAGCGTTTTAACAAGGATCGGATAGGCAATCATCGCGATGGTCGACAGCAGGGTGACACCCACGACGGTAAAAATCAGCCGCTCTTCCGAACGTTTGTCCTGCGGCAGGATCGCAGAAATCGCCATGGCCGCCGACGCACCGCAGATTGCCACCGAACCGGAGGTCAAAAACGCAAATCGCCACGCGCTGCCAAAATATCGAGCCACCGCAAACCCAAAAGCGATAGTTAGAAGAACCGAGCCGACCACAAGCACGACCAGCTCCCATCCCAGCCCCACCAAAAGGGAGGCGGAGATGCGGATGCCCAGCAGCGCTACACCCAGCCGCAGGATGGTTTTAGCGGCAAAGGAAATCCCCTCCACCGCGCGACCTTCCTCACTCAGGAAACTGACAGCGATACCCAAAAGCAACGCCATCAGCATGGCGGGCGTTGCATAGTGTTCGGCCAGAAACTGCGCTGACACGGCCACCAAAACAGCCACTAATACACCCGGAAACAGCACCTGTGCCCGGTTTTTGAGATGGGTGGGGTCAAGGGATGCCATAGCCATATGTCGTCTCTAACGCTCGCGTTTCATACGGGTCGCATCCAGCCCATCAGGGCGTGCTGCCGGTTTCGTTCATCGACATGGCTTGCAGAACCGTGACCGCGATCATCTGCGTCACATCCTCCGCGCTACAGCCACGGGACAGGTCATTTGCGGGCTGGGCGAGGCCTTGCATGATCGGGCCGATCGCGGCGTAACCGCCGACCCTCTGGGTGATCTTATAGCCGATATTGCCCGCATCGAGATCAGGAAAAATCATCACATTGGCACGGCCCGCCACATCGGATCCCGGTGCCTTTTTCTCGCCCACGCTGGGCACAAAGGCTGCATCAAACTGCAACTCGCCATCGGCTTGCAGGTCAGGATGCGCCGCCTGCAAAATCTCCAATGCGTCCGTCACCTTGCTCACCCGCGCATGCCGCGCACTGCCTTTGGTGGAGAAGGACAGCATCGCAACGCGGGGCTCGTCCCGCAAAAGCGCCCGGCAGGAGGCCGCCGATTGCGCGGCAATGGCGGCCAGTTCTTCCGAGGTCGGATCAATCACCAACCCACTGTCGGAATAAATCATCGCGCGGCCGGTATCACCCGGCGGATACATGGCAAAGAAACTCGATACCATCGGCGCATCCGCCGCCTTGCCGATCACCTGAATGGCCGTGCGTACCACGTCGGATGTCGTGGCCACAGCGCCACCCACCGTGCCGGTTGCATGGCCTTCCCGCACAAGCATCGCGGCGTAAACCAGCGGCGTGCGAACGGCCTCAAGCGCACCCGCCTCATCCACACCTTTGTGCTTTCTCAATTCATAAAATGCGGCGGCGAACCCTTCCGTCAGGTCAGACGTGGCTGGATCATGCAGCTTGTCAGCCGGCGCATCTCCGTGCCCCGCGCGACCCACGAAAATCACATCCGCCAACCCAGCCGCTTTCGCAGCCAATCCGCCAGAAACCACCCGCGGGTCTTCGCCCTCGCTCAACGCGATGATGGGGCGTTCTGCTGGCGGGTTTGCCGCCAGCAGCTCTGTTGGTTTCAGTGTCACAAACCCGCCTTAGACGACCTGCTCAACCATGTCGTCGGCGCTGATGCCTGCCACACGCACGGGCTGCTTCATCGCATCACGACGGAACGGATCGCCCAGCTCTTGGTTCAGCATCACTTCGATCAGCGTGGTCACACCGTTTTCCATCTGATCTTTGATGGCCTGGTTCAGCACATCGGTCAGCTCATCCATCGTCCGCGCCGCAACACCCTTCAGGCCACAAGCCTGCGCGATGCCAGCGTAAGAGACTTCTGTATCAAGCTCAGTGCCGACAAAGTTGTCATCAAACCACAGGGTCGAGTTCCGCTTTTCCGCACCCCACTGATAGTTACGGAAGACGATCTGCGTGATCGCGGGCCATTCGCCCCGGCCAATCGCCGTCAGCTCGTTCACGGCAATCCCGAAGGCACCGTCACCGGCAAAACCCACAACCGGCACATCCGGCTGACCGATCTTCGCACCCACGATGGACGGAAGGCCATACCCACAAGGCCCAAAGAGACCCGGCGCCAGATACTTCCGGCCTTCCTCAAAGGACGGGTAGGCGTTGCCGATGGCGCAGTTGTTGCCGATGTCGGACGAAATGATCGCCTCTTTCGGCAACGCGGACTGGATCGCGCGCCATGCCATACGCGGGCTCATCCAATCCGGCTTGGCGGCACGGGCACGCTCATTCCAGGTTGTGCCCGGATCGTCGTCTTCGTGATCCATCGACGACAGCTGCTGCGCCCAGCGGGATTTGATCTCTGCGATTTTGTTCTTCCGCTCCGTGCGGCCTCCATCGCCTGCGGTGTCGCTCAGCTGACCAAGGATACCACGGGCCACTTTGCCTGCGTCACCCACGATACCAACGCTGACTTTCTTGGTCAGGCCAATGCGGTCGGGATTGATATCCACCTGAATGATCTTGGCGTCTTTGGGCCAGTAATCAATGCCATATCCCGGCAGGGTGGAGAACGGATTGAGGCGCGTGCCGAGGCACAGAACCACATCCGCCTCAGAGATCAATTCCATGCCAGCTTTGGAGCCATTGTACCCCAGCGGACCCGCAAACAGAGGGTGCGATCCAGGGAACGCATCGTTGTGCTGATAGCCCACGCAAACGGGCGCATCCAGACGCTCTGCCAGGTCCATGGAGGCTTTGATCCCGCCTTGGGCCAGAACAACGCCAGCGCCGTTCAGGATCACGGGGTTCTTCGCACTCGACAGCATCTCTGCCGCCTTCTCAACGGAGGTCTCACCACCCGGGGAGGCTTCGAATTCAATCGGGTCCGGGATCTCGATGTCGACAACCTGCGTCCAGAAATCGCGCGGAATGTTCAACTGCGCCGGGCCGGACAGACGCTTGGCCTGAGAAATCACACGCGTCAGAACCTCGGCCACACGGGTCGGGTCGCGCACTTCCTCCTGATAGGCCACCATGTCTTCAAAGAGCTTCATCTGCTCGACTTCCTGGAAACCACCCTGACCGATGGTCTTGTTGGCCGCCTGCGGCGTGACCAGAAGAAGCGGTGTGTGGTTCCAGTATGCGGTCTTCACGGCGGTCACGAAGTTGGTGATACCGGGGCCGTTCTGCGCGATCATCATCGACATCTTGCCGGTCGCACGGGTGTAACCATCCGCCATCATGCCCGCGCTGCCTTCGTGCGCACAATCCCAGAATGTGATGCCCGCGGCCGGGAAGATATCGGAAATCGGCATCATGGCCGATCCGATAATGCCAAAGGCGTGCTGGATCCCGTGCTTCTGCAACGTCTTCACAAAGGCTTCTTCGGTGGTCATCTTCATGGGGTATCTCCACAATTAATTCAGGGACCGGGGAATCCGGCTTTGACGCGAAATTACGAAAGCGTGGGCAAGGCCAGTAGGGCCAGATATGGGATTCGCATATGTCCAGTTTTGTAAATTAATGAAACAATCCGTCTCATTAATTGCAAATACAGTCTATATCTGCACCGTAAGTCCTTGTAATTCTGCAGCAAGGGTCGCGATTCCCATCGGGATTCGTTCCGACGGAATCGAGGAGTAAGCGAGGCGATAAAAATTCTTTGGCGGCTCCAAACTGTGGAAAAAAGTGTGGCCCGGCTCAATAACCACGCTTTTGGCGCGCAATCGCCGATCCAATTCGCGGGTATCCACCCCCTCCGGCGCACGCATCCAGAAGGAACTGCCCCCAAACACGCCACGCCCTTCCACCGCCAGATCATGGCTGGCCAGCGCATCCTCCATCACAGACCGGCGCCGTTCATAGATCTGCCCCATCCGCCGGATCAGGCTGTCATAATGTCCAAGGCTGAGGAAATAGGCCGTCGTGCGCTGAATGTTGCCCGGCGGGTGGCGCAGCACGGAGGTGCGCAGCGCGCGGGCTTCCCTGATAAACGGCTCCGACCCCACCAGATACCCGAGCCGCAACCCCGGGAAAATCGATTTTGAAAAGCTGCCGATGTAAATCACCCGTCCGTCGACATCGAGCGACTTGAGTGCAGGCAGGGGTGAGTTGAGGAACGACATCTCAAATTCATAATCATCCTCGACAATCAGCGCGCCCATGTCAGCGGCCTTTTCCAACAACGCCTGCCTGCGCGTCAGCGGCATCGTCACATTCGTCGGCGATTGATGGCTGGGCGTGGTGAAAATCACATCCGCGCTCTCCGGCAACTCATCGGGCGGCAAACCATCGCGATCCACGCTCGCGGGCACCAGATGACACCGCGCATGGTTCAGAATATCCCGCAGCCCGTGATAGCACGGCTCTTCCGCCACCGCCGTCCGCCTCTGTGTCAACAACACCTGCGCCGTCAGCCAAAGCGCATTCTGAGCGCCCATGGTGATCAGGATCTCATCGGGTTTGGCCAGGATCCCGCGACGGGGCAGCGTGTGACGCGCTACAAACTCAATCAGCTGCGGATCATCGCGATCATAATAATCCGCCGTCAGCGCCTGAAAATCCTTCTGCCCCAGCGCGCGCAACGCACAATGCCGCCAATTGGCATGATCAAACATCGCCGGATCGGTTTGCCCATAAATGAAGGGATAGCGATAGCTCGACCAATCGCGCGGTTTTTCCGGCATCGCCCCGTCCGCAAACCGGCGCCCCAGCGCCCGGCCCCAGTCAATCACATCCTGTCTTGGCTCATTCACAGGAAAGCGCGGCGGCTCCGGCGCATTCTGGGACACGTAGTATCCTGATCGATCCCGCGCTTCGAGGTAATCCGAGGCCTGCAATTCCGTGTAGGCCAGTGTCACCGTAATCCGACTGACGCCAAGATGCTGCGCGAGACTCCGCGACGAGGGCAGCTTCTCCCCCTTCCCGAAATATCCAGACAGGATGCCCTGCGCGATCATCTGCTGGATCCGCGCCTGCAAGGTCCCGGTGCTGTCGGGGTTCAAAAAGAAGGTTTCTACCGGAATCGCCATGAACCGAAGCCTATACTGGCCCTAACCGGCAATCAATCTGGCGCTAAGGTTCTGCCTCAACCACGGCCCGCTCCAGTGCAGCTGTCAAACCGGGAACATAAGCATCATTGACTGGCCGCGTGGGCGTCACCCGCTTCAGTCGCACCCCCTCTCCTTTCAGATATGCCGCCGTCAGCCGCCCGTATTCATACGCCAGAGACTTCGCCCGCGGCCCCAGGTAATCCGGTGGCTGCCCTAGACGAAAGCTTTCATATCCCATGCGCCACGCACGGGATCGGATCATGTCCTCGGGCCGAACCCAATATGAGAAAAGCTGTGCCATCCGTTTCGACCCCAGGATAACACGGAAACATTGGGTTTTGAGTATTTTTGGAAAGATGAAGCAGAGCACAGGATAAACGACACCGGTGTTTTCTATCCATGCATCAAAAGGATCAACGCGATGCTAACAGCGCCCACCAACAACGCGGAGAAAAGGCCGACCGCCAGCGGCCGAAACCCGATGGATTGAAGACCTCGGATGCTGGTGCCAAGGCCGACAGCGGCCATAGCGACAGCCAGACAAATCTCCGCTCTGTGCTTGATGACGCTCACGATGCTGGCCCATTGATCCTGCTGCAGAACGCCAAAGGCCATCTCACCGCTGTCACCGATCGTCCGAACGAGGCTCATCGCCGCAAAACCCACCACGAAGAGCGGGATCATCGAATACCAGCGCGGCGCAACGGCAGGCGCCATTGCGACAATCGCAGTTGCCCCACAGATGCTGGTCCCGCCTGCAATCAAAACGCCCAGCCGCCCCGAAAGCCCCATCTTCCTGCCAAAATACGTCACCACGACCAGCGCGGTCACAACCGCGCCGATGATGATCGGCAAGCTTTGCAAGCCAATCGCCCCTGCCTCCGCCAGGCTCAGCCGGATGCCCAACAAAACGATCCAGATGCGCAGAATATGCACCAGCCGAAACCTGATGCCGGGTTTGAAAAGTTCGGGCAGGCTGACCTGGTTACTGACCAGAATACCCAGCACAATGGCAAGCATGATTGCGCTGATCGGGCTTTTCGGCAGGCCCATTAAGGTCACGCCGATGAATTCAGACAGATACTGACCAAGAAAGGCTAGGCCTAGCGCCAGGAATACCCCTGGCAGTATTTTCAGAGCCAAGACGGAAAGCACCTTTTGCTAGCAAGAAAAGGCAAAGCTTGCTGAGACAAGTCCTGGCGCCACTTTCACAAATGGGTAGATTGGAACAATGTTCTATTTCAAGGCAAAATTTGGAAAATTTGTTCCGATCTTCGTGAAAATTTCAAAATCCTTCTCGCATTCGCTATCCAAGTTAAGAACAACCTGCCGCCCTGGCATCATGGCAAAATCTGTTGGATCACACTGGCAAGCACCCTGGATGATCACTTTGTTCCAAACTTGCGCAGTGATACACTTCCATCTGCGAAAGAGCCGTTGGACCAAACGCGGGAGGGTGGATTGACTGCGGAAGTTTGACAGCTTTTTTCAGAGCCTCAGCAGCCCCTCATACGCACTTTTGCGGATTTTTGCGGGCTTCCTGTTCCTGATGCATGGAACGCAGAAAATCCTCGGCTTCCCATCTGAATACGCCTTCACTCTCAATGCCATATCCACTGCGCCCGGCTGGAGCGAGCTTGTTTGCGGGGCCCTGGTTGCCATCGGCTTGCTCACCCGTTTAGCCGCCTTCATCGCCAGCAGAATGTCTGCTGTCGGCAATTGGCTGGCCCATGGTTCGAACGGCTTTTTCCCCATCGACAATCGCCCCTTATTGCTTCATTTTCCTGGACATCGTCGCCCACGGCCCCGGTATCTGGAGCGTGGACTCGGCAAGGTCGCGGACATAGTCGGGCCAACGTGGCGGGGACCTTGCACGCAGCACGCCCCTCTGGTTTAGTCCTTTAATCCCTCCGCGACGGAGCCTGAAATGGTCGATATCGCCACCCGTGTCTGGAACCACAAATGGAAGATCGACCCGATCGTGCGGTCGCTCATTGATACCGATTTTTACAAGTTGTTGATGTGCCAGTCGGTCTTTCGCAACAAGCCCGACACGCAGGTCACGTTTTCCCTGATAAACCGCACCAAAGATATCCGCCTAGCTGATCTTGTGGATGAAGGGGAACTGCGCGAACAGCTTGATCACATCCGCTCTCTATCCCTGTCGCGCGGAGAAAGCACGTGGATGCGCGGCAATACCTTCTATGGCAAACGGCAGATGTTCACCCCCGAATTCATGGATTGGTTCGAGGCTCTGCGCCTGCCGCCCTACACCCTTGAAAAACGGGACGGGCAGTATGAACTCACCTTTGAAGGCAACTGGCCGGAAGTGATGTTGTGGGAAATCCCCGCGCTTGCCGTGTTGATGGAACTGCGAGGGCGCGCGGTGACCGACACGATGGACAAGTTCGAACTGCAGGTGCTCTACGCCCGCGCGATGACCAAGCTTTGGGAAAAAACCCAGCGCCTTCGCGGTGTCGAAGGCCTGCGCATCGCCGATTTCGGCACACGACGGCGGCATTCCTTCCTGTGGCAGGACTGGTGCGTGCAGGCCATGACCGAACGGCTTGGCGCGAATTTCGTGGGCACCTCCAACTGCCTGATTGCCAAGAACCGGGATCTGGAGGCGATCGGCACCAATGCCCATGAGCTCCCCATGGTTTATGCCGCGCTCGCCGACGGCGATGACGCGCTCGCCCACGCGCCCTATGATGTTTTGTCGGATTGGCACGACGAACATGACGGCAATCTGCGTATGATCCTTCCCGATACATATGGAACAAAAGGTTTCCTGGACCGTGCCCCGGATTGGCTGGCCGGTTGGACAGGGATTCGCATTGACAGCGGTGATCCCGCAGAAGGGGCCGAAACCGCTATCAAATGGTGGAAGACCCGCGGTGAGGATCCCACGCAAAAGCTAATCATTTTTTCTGACGGCCTTGATGAGGAAAAGATCCTCAAGCTGCATAATCAATTCTCTGGTCGCGCGCGGGTGTCATTCGGATGGGGCACGCTTCTGACCAATGATTTTCGTGGACTGACGGAAGGCGACCGCCTCGCCCCTTTCAGTCTGGTGTGCAAAGCGGTTGCTGCCAATGGTCGGCCCACCGTCAAGCTCTCGGACAACCCCCGCAAAGCCATGGGACCTGCCGATCAGATCACCCGCTACAAACGTGTCTTCGACGTGGGCCAGCAAGCCGAACAAGAGGTGGTAGTATGAGCGGTCATGTCTGTCTGACCTATGATGACCTCTTCGTCGGCAAATGGATGAACGCACGCCCGATCTTCGATGACTTCGGTGCGAAGGCCACGTTTTGCATCACCAAGATCCATCAGGCGGCACCCGCACAAATCGACGGTCTGCATACATTGCAGGAAGAAGGCCATGAAATCGGTTTTCACACCCGGACCCATGTGAGCCTGGGCGACTACCTCGCCAACAACCACCTGCGCCGTTGGTTGCGATTGGAAATTGACCAGGGCATACAAGAACACCGCGCCCTGGGATTCCCAGCCGAAAGCTTTGCGTTCCCGTTTCACAATTCCACCCCCCGCGCCCGCGAAGAGCTCGCCAAGCGGTTCAAAGCGGTTCGCACCAACGGTCCCGCATCAGCACCGGAAACACCCCTGGAAGACCGCATTTACCACCATGTGGGCGATCATAATGGCGTAGATTGCGTTGGATTTCTGGATTTCGAACATGATGATTTTCCAGGATGGGATCACAGCGACACAATTCTTGATACAATCGCGCAAACCGGCGGCACCGGTGTTTTTGTGGGCCACATTATCAATGGCAGGCAGACCGGCGCGGGGTTCAAATCTACCCATGACCAGCTGCGCCGCTTCCTCAAGGCGGTGGCCGATCGCGGCCTGGGGTTCAAGACACTGTCAGACCTCGCAGCATAGAGGGCACCACGACACATCGCGCTTATCAACCTCACTCAGTTGCCGTGATCACCGGCGCAGGCTCTGGCATCGGCCTTTTTTCGGCGCACGACTTCGCACAAGCTGGCATGCTCATTGTGATTGTGGACCGGGACGAAGGTAAACTGGCGGATGCGGCAGATCTCATAAGGCAAGCAGGCGCGCCGGATGTCATGACATCCACAGGTGACGTCTCTGACCCGGCCCAGTTGCAAAGCTTGGAAGCCGACATTGCGGAGACCTTCGGCAGCACCGACGTTCTGATGAACAACACAGGTGTCAGTGGCAAATCCTCCGCCCATGAGGCATCGGGCTCCTGGGCCAGCATGCTGGGCATTAACCCCTGAGGTGCCATCCACAGTCTACAAGCCTTCGCCTTCCGCATGCTCGACCGCGGCCGCCCCGGCGCGAGCATCTTTAACGCTCTAAACAAGGGATAACGGCCCCTCCTGGCAATCCCGCGTACACTGTATCCAAGGCCGGGCTGAATGCCTTTACAGAGGGCCTATCCCATCAATTACGCGCCAAAAACAAGGATCGCATCACCGCCCATCTGCTTGTCCCCGGCTTCGTCCATACAGGCATGATCGGAATGCATGAAAAGCCACTCGCGGCGATTGTTATCGACCATCCGAACAGTGGCGATTTCCATGTCCTGTGCCCTGATAACAACGTGCCGCACGGGCGGGATGAAAAACGAATTGCTTGGAACGCGGGCGATGTCATCGATAATCGTCCCGCGCTCAGCCGCTGACACCCCGATTGCACGGAGGCTTTCGCGGACTTTGTAAAAGCCGAGTGATCGCGGATCATTCCATCCAGAACGGCAGACGCGCTTCCCGATCAGCGGCAGCGCGCGTCAGGCCCACATCGTCCAATTGATGGTTATCAAGTTGGCCCAGCGCAATGCGCGTGCGGCGGCGTTCCGACCATGCAACACACAGAACGACGACCTGCAGCAATGTAGAGGCAAAAGGCGTCAAAGGCCGTGTTTGCAGAAAGGCGAGAGCATTTGCATTTCTCACCTGTGTCATGGCTTGTGTTGTGGTCCGTGTCATCGCATGTCCTTTCAATTGTATTGACACAATTTGTGGTTATGTCGTAATGTAGCAATACAATACAAAAATGTACTGGCCTAGGATTACATTGTAATGAATACAAATTGGCAGCCATCCCTCGCAGGTCACCCAGGCCCGAAATACAAAGCGCTCGCAGATACGCTCAAGGATGGCATACGGACCGGTGCGCTTGCCCCCGGGTCTCGCTTGCCGCCCGTGCGCGATCTGGCCTGGAAGCTTTCCATCACCCCCGGGACCGTGGCGCGCGCCTATACGATTTTGACAGATGCTGGTATTTGCGAGGCCACCGTGGGTCGTGGCACGTTCGTGGCCGAAGGGCGCATCTCTTCGATCCATGAACCATTCTTTGATGACAGTGTCCCCCACGGCACCGGCGGCGTGAGCGGTGATGTCAAATTCCTCTCCCCCGCTTTGCCCAATATGGGGCAAGCCGAATTGATCCGTGAACTCATGCAACAGGTTGCGCGCGAACCCGTCTCGGGCCTCATGCATTATCCCAGCCGCGAAAGTTTCCGACCCGCGAGGGAAGCCGTAGTGGGCTGGCTCTCCAGCGCGCCTCTCGGTCCTTTGGAAGAAGAAGACATCGTGCTGTGCCATGGCGGCCAAAACGGCATTTCACTGGCGCTGCAAACCATCCTGACCGGCCCTCGCCCCGTGGTTCTGGTCGAGGAACTGGCCTATCCCGGCTTTCGCCGTGCCGCGGAGCTATTGCGCGCCGAGGTGATCCCTGTTCCGATGGATGATCAGGGCATCATCCCCGACGCGTTGGAAGACCTGGCCAAGCTGCACGAAGCGCAGGCCCTATGCACAAGTTGTGAGGTCCACAACCCCACGGCCATCTTCACACCTGAAAATCGCCGCCATGAAATCGCTGCGATCGCCGAACGCTATGATTTGCAGATCATTGAAGATGATTGCTATCGCATGGGTCCTTTCCGCGCACCCTCCTACCGCCAGATCGCGCCAGAGCACGGGTGGTACATCTCTTCAATTTCCAAAACACTGACGCCTGCATTGCGGATCGGCTATGCCATCGCGCCTCATAGCAAAGGCGCATCGCTGCGCATGGCCGCAGAAAATGGGTTTTTCGGGCTCGCCGCTCCCTTGGGCGATCTGGCGACGCTGCTTCTGCGCGATCCCCGCACGATCCGCATGGCGGAACGGGTGCGGGCAGATGTGGGCCGACATGTAACATCGATGGTGAACCACCTGGGCGACCGCGATCTGACCTGGTTGGAAGATGTGCCCATCGCGTGGTTGCGCCTGCCCGAAGGATGGCGCGCGGCCGCCTTCTGTCGCGCTGCGGCGGAGCAAGGCATCAAACTGCGCTCGGCAGAGGATTTCGCCTGCCGCAATGCCCGCGCACCTCATGCGGTGCGGATCGCCATCAATGCCCAGTTGCCATTCCAGAGGTTTGAAAAGGCCATGGCGACCCTACGCAACCTACTGGATAACCCTCAGGAACGCATCGGCGTCTAACCGACACGCGCCTGCCAGCGTTTGGCCGGCTAAAGGGCCGCCTCACACATCCGCGCCCGCGCCGCATCGGCTTCTTTGTGCATCAACTCAAACGCTACAATCGCTCCATGCAGCAGCGCATCCGAATGGACCGGGCCTGTGGCTTCCATGGCCTGAAGAAACACCCGCCAGCCCTTCGCATCGGTCGGCATGTCGAAATACGCCCGTGGTGCATTCGGCAAATTCTTCTGCAGCGCCCGCCGGATCACCGCGCGGCCAAACTGCGATCCATGGGCCACGTATAAGGCACCCAGAACCTGATCCGGCATGGTGAAGCGCAACGCGTCGCGCGACATATCGGGATGGTCAAGATCCTCAGCCAGGGCTGCTATCTGCGGCTTCAAGGAAAATTCGCCATAGGCTTCCAACCGCACCCTGACTGCCTCGATGGCCCCGAAGGCACGGAACTGCACGTCGATGCAGGCCATGTATTCCGATGTGGTCAAATCCTCAGAAATCAATTTTGAGAACAGCGGATGATCATGCAGCGCCTGATGCTCTGCCCCGGTCTTAGTCGCAAGAAAAGACCGCACGGTTTCAAAACCTGCCATGGTATTCATTTGGCGCCACTTCCCGTTAGTGTTAAATTAAGTTTACAGTTAGATTGTAAACTAAGCAAATTCAAAATGAGAGCCTGTTTGTGACTGAGGCCACCCCATTTACAGAAGATGAATTGCGCGTTGCGGTTGAAAACTGTTCGGCCACACCCGTTCATGTTCCGGAAACCATTCAAAGCTTTGGGGCGCTTCTTGTCTGTGATCTGGCGCTTCAGACTGTCCTGCGCGCCAGTGCAAATTCCAAGGAATTTCTGGGCGTAGCCCCGAAAGACCTTATCGGCGCCAACCCCGACAGCGTGCTTTCAAGGTCGGAAATCCACGAACTGCGCAATCGCCTGGGCCATCCGACAATAAGCACACAACGGGAGGTCCTGACCTCCCGCCTGTTCGGCACAATCGAAACACAGATCACGATCCATGTTCGTGATGATATGGCAATTCTGGAATTCATCCCCGAAAGGCGCCCGCCAGAGGATCGGGTTCACCTGTTCGAACGCGCCCGCGCTTTCCTTACCATGCCGATGGACGAACAGGACCTGACAGGATTTCTGGAAGATGTGACCGAACGGATGCGCGCCATCAACGGGTATGAGCGCGTTAAGTTCTACCGCTTCCTGCCCGATAGCAGCGGGGAGGTCGTCGCCGAATCCTGCACCCCTGATATGCCCAGCTATCTTGGTCTGCGCTTTCCCGAATCTGACATCCCCACCGTCGCCCGGGAACTCTATGTGAAAACCCCGTTCCGCGCGCTGCACAACATTCAGGCCGAAGATATCCCACTGCTGGGCCCCAAAGACGACGCCCCCATCGATATGTCCCTCGCCGCGCTGCGCGGGCTCGACATGGTGCACCGACAGTACCTTAAGAATATGGAAATCGGCGGCACCTTTTCGGTCTCCGTCGTGGTGGATGGCACACTCTGGGGTCTTTTTGCCAGCCACAATCGTGCGCCCAAACCCGTCGACCCTTCTATGCTTCTGGCGGCCGAACTGGCGGGCAAACTGATTTCGCTGCGCATCCAACACGCCATAGACACGCGCCGCCAATCTGCCAAACGCACCAGCATGGAAATTGCCAACAAGTTCCTCGCCGTCGATGACAGCTCTTTGGCGATCGAAACCTATTGGCAGCGGGCGCAAAACGATCTGATGGGGCTGTTCCCCTGTGAGGGCGTGGCGATCATGGTGGGCCAACAAATCAGCACCTTCGGCGGTGCCCCCTCCAAATCCGCACTGCACGCCTTGTTTTCTGCCGCGCCACAGGGCACCGAAACACCTTTTACTACCGATAACCTGCGCGCGCTCCTGCCCGGCGCCGCCTGGGGCAAAACCGCGGGCGCCATGGTCCTGTCTTTCGGCGACGCGACATCCATCAAACTGGCCTTCCTGCGCAACCTGGCAGAAACCCAGATCACATGGGCGGGCGGCCCCGAAAAGGATCTTGTCAAAGACGCAAAAGGCATCCACCTGAACCCCCGCAATTCCTTTGAAACCTATATCGAACGCGTTCATGACCGCAGCGTGGAATGGACAGCCGATGACATAGAAACCGGTCGCGCGCTGCATGCCGCCTTCAAGGAGGCATTCGCCGTGCAACAGGAACTTTCGGGAAACCGGCACCGGCTTGGCCTGATGGTGCGCGAACTCAACCACCGGGTCCGTAACATTCTTGCGCTGGTGCAATCCATTTCGGTCTATTCGCGCGAAAACGCCACCTCATTTGCCGCCTATACCGAAAGCCTGGAACAACGCATCGTCGCGCTTGCGGGGGCGCACAACCTGCTGACACGTGCGGATATGGAAGGCGCCTTGCTGCGCGATGTGCTGGAGTTTGAACTGGGCCCCTTCACCGGCAAAGGCCGCGTGACAACCAATGGCCCCAACATCGCCTTCCGACCCGAAGCCGTATCGGTTATGGCACTGCTGATCCATGAGCTGACATCAAACGCCGCCAAATACGGGGCCTTGTCGGTATCCGAAGGGCAGGTCCGCGTGGAATGGGCCATGGTGAATGACGGCGTCGAACTGACGTGGCGCGAACAGGGTGGTCCAGAGGTGAAACCGCGCACAAACGCGGGCTTCGGTCTGTCGATCATCGAAGATGCCATCCCCTATGAGTTTCAGGGCGAGGCCCAGATGTATTTTGATCCCGCAGGTATCAAGGCACGGTTCTGGCTTCCTGATCATACCATGACCGCAACCGCTCTGGCTGTTGCCTCTTCGCCGGAACCTGAGGAAAAACAAACGACCCAGTCATCGCGCTCCGGGCAAAGTGGTCTCGTGATCGAAGACAATTTCATCGTGTCAAAGATTGCCCAGCAGATGCTCGAATCCGAGGGGTTCGACAATGTCGACCGCGCCGCGACGGTGTCGGAAGCGCTGAAACTGTTGGAAACAGAACACTACGGTCTTTGCCTGCTCGACGTGAATTTGCGCGGGGAAATCAGCTTCCCGGTTGCAAAAAAACTTGTAGAAATTGGCATTCCCTTCATCTTCACGACCGGTTATGGCAGCGAAGGCCATGACGCGATCGACAGCTTCGATGTGCCAAAACTGACAAAACCGGTGGAGCCGGAGAAACTTAGAAAGACAATACAGTCGATGTCTTTGAGCGCTAAAGATGGCTAGTGTTCTAATCCTCGAAGATGATTTCGAACTGGCCAAAGCCTGGCAGCAGGCCCTGGAAGCCTCAGGTCACACAGCCACGATAGCCCGTTCAAGCCAAGAAGCGATCGAAAAGGTAAAGCGGAACAGGTTTGACGCCGCAGTCGTCGACCTGATGATTGACACGCCCCCTGATAGCGAACCAGATAGTGGGATCCATTTCCTGCGGACACTTCGAAACCTGGAGATGCCCATGCCCAAGCTGATTGGCGTTTCAGGCTATTACGGATCCGACAAAGGCGAAATGGCTGCGAATTTGTTAAAGGTTTATGGCGTCCATAAAATTGTACTCAAACCGTTTGAGCCCGCGGTGCTGATCCAACTGATCTAGGCATCCGTTGGGCCAAAACACGTGGTGTATTGCCCGCTCCGAATACGGCCCGCGGTGACCAGTTCAGCCGCCAACCTACCAATCTCATCGCAACACTTCGCCCCCGCGCCGCAGCCACCGGTCAGGGCAAAAAACCGGTCCGTCTGCTGATGGATCAATGGTTTCCCGCTGGACGTAAAAGAGGTCACGCAGCTGCCGGTTGAAGTGGGTACATCACGCAAATCCGGCATCAGCTTCAGCATCGCTTCCCTCAGAAGCGCCGCCACATCGGCATGCCCATCCGTTCGGAACCACGCCTTGATCGCCCCCGTATCCTCAAGTTCGATATTCTGCGGATCCCCTCCGATCTTGATGTAGTGTTTGCCATCCGGATAGCGCACCGGCGGCAGCACGTAAGGGTCACAAGACAGATCCGGCGGCATATAAACGACCGACGGCATGTTGGACAATTCTTTGACCTGCGCCTCGCTCAACTCGAAATAGACGACAGTCCGGGCAAAGACTTTGAAATCGGGTGGCACAGGCAACAACCCTTCCGCTTTGGAAAAGGCCCCGCAGGCAATCATCACCTTCCGGGCCGCAATGGTGCTGCCATCAGAACAGGTGGCGATGACGTGATCCTCGGCCTCTTCAACCTTGCTCACCTCCGCGACGTGATGGGTGACACCACGTTTCACCGCCGCGCCAATTTGCGCGGCCACGTGATCGCGCGGATTGATCCATCCGCCGGTGTCCCGCTCATACAGCGCCAGCACTCCGTCGGGAAACTGGAAATAGGGGAAAAGCCGCTTAAGCTGTGCGTCCCGCAGTTCTTCAAACTCAATTTCATCCTGCCGGGCGACCTCGGCCGTGGCGCGAATGAACGCCGATCCCGGTCCTTCCTCCGGCCCGGCCATCAGGGCGCCTACGGGATGAAAGAAAGTCCGCTGACCTAGTGCTTCAATCTCCCCGTACCGCGCAATGGAGGCACTCGACAGGCGGGACCAATCCACATTGCGGTCCAGCCGCCGCGTGATCCGCGCGTTATCATAGTGGCTGGCAAAGACGCCTGTGTGGTGCTTGGCCTCACCAGGTTCCCCCGGTCCCACCAGAACCACGCGCAGGCCCGTCTGACCCAAATGGCGGGCCGCGGCACTGCCCATCATGCCTGCGCCGACCACCATGATGTCAAAGACATTTTGCAAGTCGCTACTCCTCGGGGTCCACGCGTCCACGCAGCGATTTGACCGCACCGCGCGTTTTCTTCGCCTTCAGACGTCGCTTCTTAGACCCCAAAGTGGGCCGCGTGGCAATGCGTGCCTTTGGTTTTTCCAACGCTTTGCGGATAAGTTCAACCAGCCTGTCCCGCGCCAACGCCCGATTACGCGCCTGGCTGCGCGTCGTGTCGACCTGCAGGATCACCGCACCCTCATTCGTCCATCGCCGCCCTGCCAAACGCTTCAAGCGCCGCTTAACCGGCTCCGGCAAATTCGGCGACCGCGCCGCTTCAAACCGCAGCTCAACCGCCGTCGACACTTTGTTGACGTTCTGCCCGCCGGGGCCAGAAGCGCGAACAAACTGCTCGGTCAGTTCCCAGTCTTCGATGGTGATATGGTCGTTGATCTCAAGCATGGCGTTTTGGCAATGGCACCGACGTAATACCGACACGGGTACCGACGTAATACCGACGTTCAAAACCAGGGCAAATCAAAAGGGCCGCTCCGTCGCAGGTGCGGCCCTCTAGAGTTTTGAGGAGGTGGCCGGTTAGGCGCACCAATCAGGGGCTCAATCGCCCAGGGTCTGCCCTAGACAAGGCCCTCCCTGACTGTTCCGACACCTCTCTCCAATACCTCTATAGACACTGGACCACCTCCTT
>JBCCCZ010000037.1:0-20013 GCA_039033255.1 Pseudomonadota bacterium | reverse complement strand
ATCACCACGGTGATCGTCGAACAAAACGCCATCCGCGCGCTGGAACTGGCGGACCGCGCGGTGATCCTCGACACCGGCAGCATCGTCTTTGACGGCTCCGCCGAAGAGGTTCTGCAAAACGAAGAACTGCGCGCCGAATACCTGGCCATCTAGGGCCAGCCTTTCCTGCGGGCCGACATTCCTGTGAATCAACGGGGCCCGCAGGACCAATACAAGACATAACGGGACAGAATTCGCATGCCTGACACATACGCTCCTTCCAAATCCATCACCGACAACGCCTTGATTTCAGAGGCAAAATATGATGAAATGTACGCCGCATCCGTGGCGAACCCCGATGCTTTCTGGTCCGAACAAGCCAAGCGCGTCGACTGGATGAAACCCTTTACGAAGGTGAAGGATGTCAGCTTTGAATTCAGCAATGTTTCCATCAAATGGTACGAAGACGGCACGCTGAACGTGGCTGCGAACTGCGTGGATCGCCACGTGGCCACACGCGGCAATCAGACCGCCATCATCTGGGAACCCGACAACCCTGACGAAGAGGCCCAGCACGTTACCTATGCGCAGCTTTCCGAGAACGTGAACAAGCTGGCCAATGTCTACAAGACTTTGGGCGTGGGCAAAGGCGATCGCGTCGTGCTCTACATGCCGATGATCCCCGAAGCCGCTTATGCCATGCTCGCCTGCGCGCGCATTGGTGCCATCCATTCCATCGTCTTCGCAGGCTTCTCACCCGAGGCTTTGGCCGCCCGCGTCCAAGGCTGCGAGGCGTCTCTCGTCGTCACAGCCGATGAAGCGCCTCGTGGTGGCCGCGCCACGCCTTTGAAAGCCAATGTCGACAAGGCGCTCGCCATCTCTGGCGATGTCAAAACCCTGGTCGTAGGCCGCACCGGGGGTGATGTTCCCATGAAAGACGGCCGCGACTTCGCCTACGGCCCCCTGATGGCGGACGCCTCCGCCGATTGCCCGCCAGAGGAAATGAGCGCCGAAGACCCGCTTTTCATCCTCTACACCTCCGGCTCCACCGGCGCGCCCAAAGGCGTGGTGCACACGACCGGCGGCTACCTCGTCTATGCGGCCATGACGCAGGAAATCACATTCGACTACCACGACGGCGATATCTACTGGTGCACGGCCGATGTGGGCTGGGTCACCGGCCACAGCTACATCGTCTACGGGCCGCTGTCCAACGGCGCGACCACGCTGATGTTCGAAGGTGTGCCCACCTACCCCGATGCCTCCCGCTTCTGGCAGGTCTGCGAAAAGCATAAAGTCAACCAGTTCTACACCGCCCCCACGGCGATCCGTGCTCTGATGGGTCAGGGAAATTCCTTCGTCGAAAACTGCGATCTCAGCTCGCTCAAGATCCTCGGCACCGTGGGCGAACCCATCAACCCCGAGGCCTGGACCTGGTACAATGATGTCGTCGGCGGCGGGCGCTGCCCCATCGTGGACACCTGGTGGCAGACCGAAACCGGCGGGCATCTGATGACCCCCCTGCCCGGCGCGCATGCCACGAAGCCGGGATCGGCCATGAAGCCCTTCTTCGGCGTAGAACCCGTGGTGCTGGAACCCGCCTCCGGCGAAGTGATCGAAGGCAACGGCGTCGAAGGCGTGCTCTGCATCCGCGACAGCTGGCCGGGGCAAATGCGTACGGTCTGGGGCGATCACGACCGGTTCGAGAAGACGTATTTCTCGGATTACAAAGGCTACTACTTCACCGGCGATGGTTGCCGCCGCGATGAAGATGGCGACTACTGGATCACCGGCCGCGTCGACGATGTGATCAACGTCTCCGGCCACCGCATGGGCACGGCCGAGGTGGAAAGTGCACTGGTCGCCCACCCGAAAGTCTCCGAATCCGCGGTCGTCGGCTACCCCCACGATATCAAGGGCCAAGGCATCTACTGCTATGTGACGCTCATGTCAGGTGAGGAATACACCGAAGACCTGCGCAAGGAGCTGCGCAACTGGGTCCGTCAGGAAATCGGCCCCATCGCCTCACCTGATCTGATCCAATGGGCCCCGGGCCTGCCCAAAACCCGCTCGGGCAAAATCATGCGCCGCATCCTGCGCAAGATCGCCGAAAACGACTACGGCGCGCTCGGTGACACCTCTACCCTGGCTGAACCCGCCGTGGTGGACGACCTCATCGAAAACCGCATGAACCGCAGCTGATCCAAAGGCGGGCCGAGCGCAGCGAGGCCCCCCTTTTTCATACGGCGCGCAGCGCCGCCACCAGCAGCCACAAACCTGCCTGGAGCGAGCCGCGACCGAAGGGAGCAGCAAGCGCCCAATTGCGACATTTCCACCCCGAAACCCCAGTCGCAAACAAACAAGACACCCCGCCGCAGCCCACGCTACCCTGCGGTCCATGTCTATCACAGCCGCCCCTTCGCATGCGCCCTCGCGCACGCTCACCGGCATTGCATGCGTCGTCATTGGCATGTGCTTTTTCGCGGTCCAAGACGCGCTGATGAAGGAGTATCTGCCCTCCTACCCGATCTGGCTGTTGCTCTTCATGCGCTCCTGCATGGCCGTGGTGTTTCTGACCCCGCTCATCCTTCTGATCGGCGGGTTTAAAATGCTGCGCACCCGCCTGATAGGCCTTCATGCTGTGCGCGGCGCGCTCTTTGCCGTGGGCTTTGCGATCTTCTATATGGCGTTTCCGTTCATGGGGCTCGCAGAGGCCACCACCATCTTCTTCTCCGCCCCGCTCATCATTGCCCTCATGGCGGTGCTGTTTTTGGGCGAACGCATAGGCCCGCACCGGATTGGCGCGTTGGTCGTCGGTTTTCTGGGCGTGCTCATCGCGATCAATCCCACGGGCGGGGTCTTCACCTGGATCTCCGTCCTGCCGCTTATCTCAGCCGTCCTCTACGCCACATCCCAAATCCTGGCCCGCAAAATCGGCGACCGGGAATCGAGCCTCACCGTGGGCCTCTACACCCTTGTCTGGTCCGGACCGGTGGTGCTTTTCATGGGCTTCATCCTCAACCAGATCTTCACCTTCACGCCCGAATTTTCCCACATGGAATGGCACTTTCCGTCCGTACCGCTGTCGCACGTGCTGGGGCTTTTATGCTTGGGGATATCCGGCCTCACAGGCTACGTGCTGCTCTCACGCGCCTATCAGGTGGCCGAACCGTCAAAGATCTCGCTTTTCGACTACAGCTATCTGCCCATCGCCACCGCTTTGGCCTGGATCGTTTGGGCGGAACTGCCGCCCCTGAACACGGTCATCGGGATGGTTCTGGTGATCCTAAGCGGCATCTATATCGGCATCCGTGAAATGCGCTTGGACATCTCGCAACAGGATCCGGCCCCCGTGTCCGAGACGCTGATCGCGCCGGGAAACCCACTGCCGGGTCAATCCACTGGCGAAGATTTGCCCAACTGACCACGTCAACTGGCGGGCTTTCGCCCAGGAAACCGCGGCCTATTCCAGCGCACCTGTCCTCTGCTTACTCTGCTTGCAAACCAAATACCGAAAGGCAGCACCATGCGCAGGCATTTTATCAAACCCACTATCCTCGCACTTCCCATCGTTCTAGCAGGATGTCTGAGCGAGACAGAACAGCAGCAACTGGGCGGTGCCGCCATCGGCGCAGGCTCGGGCTTCATCGCGGGCACATTACTGGGCTTCGGGAGCGGATGGGTCGCTGTCACCACGCTTGCCGGTGCCGCCGCGGGCACCCTGATCGCCACCAACCGCGCCCGCAACGAATGCGCCTATGCCGACGGCAACGGCGGATACATCACCCGATCCTGCTGACGACACATCGCTTCACAAAGAATTCCTCACCAAAGCGAGCGGCATAGTCCTTCATTAGGAGATGCCGCTCGCAACGCGTAAAAAGCTCAGCTCAGCCGGCTGACAATCACCGTCACTTCCGGCTTCTTGCCGATCTCCGCCATGGCCGTCTGCCGCACCACGCGGCGCATGCCCTCTTCGATCTTGTCATCATCAGTCAGCGTCTTGTCGCCCGCGCGCCCTATGAACTGGCTCAGGTCCTCTTCCAACACATCCACGAGCGGCGCGCGGCTGCTGCCTTCCTCGGGCAACCCCATGACCTCGCACCAGGGTTCCCCCAACGGCTCATCATCTTCATCCAGGATCAGGTTCACCGTCACATGGCCATTCAGCGCCATGCGAATACGGTCCCGCACGACACCGTCGAGCGCACCAACCTGCACGTGACCGTCGAGATAAACGCGCCCCGTTTCCACATATTCGGCCACAGACGCGCCCGCCTCCGTCAACTCTATCATCGTCCCGTTGGGGGCCAGCACCGCGTCGAACTGGCCCTGCTTGGCCAGCTTCACATGTTCGCGCAAATGCCGATGTTCGCCGTGCATGGGCACGATGACCTTCGGACGCACCATCTGATGCAGCCGTTGCAGATCCGGCCGGTTCGCATGCCCCGACACGTGATACCGACCAGAACTGTCATCGACGACATCCACGCCCATCTCACTGAATTGATTGATGATCCGGTTCACGCCGCGTTCATTGCCCGGAATGGTCTTTGAGGAAAACAGGAACAGATCGCCCGATTTCATCTCCATCCCGTTATACTTGCCCTGCGCCAATTGTGCCGAGGCCGCACGCCGTTCGCCCTGGGACCCCGTGACGATCAGCGCGAGGTTCTCGCGCGGAATACTGCGCGCATCCTCAATCGTCACTGTCTTTGGAAAGCCCGTCAGCACGCCCGTCTCAACGGAGGCCTCAATCATCCGCCGCATCGCACGTCCCATCAGGCACACCGACCGGCCTGCGCGGTCGGCCGCCTCTGCCAGGGTCTTCACTCGCGCCACGTTTGAGGCAAAGGTCGTGGCCACGAACATGCCTTTGGCGTCCGCGATCAGGCTTTCAATTTCCGGCCCCAGCGTGCCTTCGGAGCGCCCGGGATGGGCATTGAACACATTGGTGCTGTCGCACATCAGCGCCATCACACCGGGTTCTGCCAGCCCGCTCCAGACCTCTTCATCAAAGGCCTCTCCCACCACCGGGTCCGCATCAATCTTGAAGTCTCCGGAATGCACCACACGGCCCGCAGGCGTGTCGATCACCAACCCGGAACTTTCAGGAATGGAATGGGAAATCGGCACGAACCCCACTTTGAAAGGGCCCACTTCCACCACTTCGGGCCATGCGCTGACCGTCTGCACCGCCCGTTCCGGATGACCCCGATCATCCATCTTGCGCCGCGCGATATTGGCGGTGAACGCACGGGCATAAATCGGCGCGCCCAGCTTGTCATAATAATGCGCCACCGCGCCCACATGGTCCTCATGGGCATGGGTCACGAACACGGCTTCCAGCCGGTCCTTGCGCTCTTCCAACCAGGAAATATCGGGGAAAATCAGGTCGACCCCCGGCGTGCCGTCCATGTCTGGGAACGCCACGCCCAGATCCACCAGAATGAACCGCTCCTTGCCCGGCGCGCCCACGCCGTAAACATAGGCGTTCATGCCAATCTCACCCGCCCCGCCGAGGGGCAGGTACACCACGCGTTTACTGCTCATTTTTTGTATTCAGCCTTTCACATTATGGGCGTGAATCACCGTCAGCCCATGCATTGTCAAATCGTCTTCGATCTCATCGAAGAGCATCTCACCTTGCGCAAAAAGCGGCGCAAGACCGCCAGTTCCGATCACGCGCATGGGGCGGTCATATTCCCCCTTGATGCGCTCGCATATTCCGTTCACGAGGCCCACATAGCCCCAAAACACCCCAGACTGCATGCAGGCAACCGTGTTGGTGCCGATCACCTGTTGGGGTTTGGTGACATCCACGTGAGGCAATGCTGCGGTCGCAGTACCTAGTGCTTCAAGCGACAGGTTCACACCGGGTGCGATCACCCCGCCCACATAGGCGCCATCGCGGGCCACCACGTCAAAGGTCGTGGCCGTGCCGAAATCCACAACGATGAGGTCGCCGCCATGGCGATCATAAGCCCCCGCCGAATTCACAAGGCGGTCCGGCCCAACAATCGTGCCCTCATCCACACGCGGTTCCACCGGCAGGGCGCAGTCTGGCTTGCCCACGACCCAAGGCCGGCAGCCGAAAAACCGATCTGTGAACACGCGCAGATTGAATACAACGCGCGGCACGGTCGAGGAGATGATCACGTCCGAGATCTCCACATCCAGCCCGTAATGTTGCACCAGCGTCGAATACCACGTGAAATAGGCATCCGCCGTGCGCGCATGATGCGTCGAGGTGCGCAACGTGCACAGAAATTCCGACCCATCCCAGATCGAAAAAACCGTATTGGTATTGCCGCAATCGATGGCCAGTAGCATTTCGCGCCCTAGAAAAAGACATCCGCCGCAGGAATGGCCTGCCGCCCTTGGCGCGTCTTTAGAACAAGTTGACCACGCTCGTCCACCGTCTCGAAAGTGCCGGTCACGTCCGTCTTGCCGGTGCGCGCCGTCATCACCTCGCCAAGTCGTGCCGCGCGCAAAAGCCATGCCTCCCGCACCGGCGCAAAGCCAAAGGTAACGAACTGATGCTCCCAATGCGCATAATGCGCGGCCAGATGATCCAGAAACACCTCCTGGCCCACATCCACGCCAGTCTCCGACAGCACGGACACAGGCCGCAGCGCGCCCTCTTCCACCTCGCGTGCACCTGGGGCCGCCACTAGATTGACGCCAACCCCGATGATCACATGCCCGGCCCCCGCGCCTATCCCAGCGCTTTCCAGCAGGATCCCGGCCAGCTTACCGCCATTCAACAACACATCATTGGGCCATTTCAGCGCAAAGCTGCTCCCCCGGCCCGTCACAGCGGCCAATGCATCAAACAGCGCAAGCGAGGTAACAAACGACCTGAGCGCCACCTGCTCAGCCCGTTCCTCCAGGCGCAACACCAGCGAGGCCGCAAAATTTCCCTGCGGCATCGCCCAGGCCCGCCCGCGCCGCCCACGCGCCGCCGTCTGCCGGGCGGCCATGATCCAGGTGGGTCCTGCCAATTCGGCCAAAATGCGCGCGGCTTGCGCATTGGTGCTGTCCACCTCCGACAGCACATGCCGGCCATAGCCCTCGGGCCACACCACCTCCGTCATGTCCTCTGCTTCACTTTTCAAAAAATACTCCCGCCGGAGGCCTCACACCTCTCACTCAAGCGCATCACGATATCCCAGCACCAAGGCATCGACAGTTGCCGCCGTGCTTTCCGTGATCAGCCCTGGAAAGAGACCAAGATACAAAATCGCGCATAACAGCACCGCACAACAGAGAAATTCCCGCCGATCCAGATCCTCAAGTTCCTTCAAGCTCTGTTTGATGAGCGGTCCAAAGATCACCCGCTTAACAACGCCCAAAAGCGCCGCCGCCACAATCACCAGACCAAGAAAGGCCAGTGCGGCCAGCACCGGCGCGGCCTCAAACACACCGATCAGGCTAAGGAACACCCCCACAAACCCCGACGTCGCGGGCACGCCGACACTCGCCATCGTGAAAATCAGCGCACCAAAGGCAAGGAACGGCATTCTGGCAGCCACGCCTCCGAAAGCCGCAATATCCGTGCTCTTCACCCTCTGCTTCAGCACGACCAGAACGAAGATGAGCGCCGTGATGGCAAGTCCGTGGCTCACCATCATGAAGATCGCACCATGCACCCCCTGCGCCGCAGCCGAGAAAACTCCCAGCAAGATGAGGCCCATATGGGCAATCCCGGCATAGCCTATCAGCCGTCTGAGATCGCCCGAGGCCAACGCCGCTATCCCGGCATAAAGGATCATGAACACCGACACCCACATCAAGACCGGCGCAAGCTGCGCGGCACCTTCGGGGAACATCGGGATCACAAAACGCAAGATCCCGTAGGCTCCGACTTTGGTCAGCAGAGCAGCCAGCACCATGGCCATGGCAGAGGGCACGCGCGCCTGCACGCCAACACTCCAGGCATGCAACGGCCAAAGGGGCAGTTTCATGGCAAAGCTTGCAAGAAACGCCAGTGCCATCCAAAGAGGCGAGATACCCTCGCTGAACTGGTGGGTCATCAGCGCCTCAATATCGGTGGTCTCTGCATCAAAGGTCATGACCACCATCGCAAGCAGCATCGCCACAGCACCGGGCACTGCATAAAGCATCAGTTTCACCGCCGTTGCCCGCCCCCCATCGCCGCCCCACAGGGTCAAAACAACCAGAAGCGGGACAATCGCCGCCTCCGCGAAGATGAAAAAGAACATCAGATCCGTGGACAGGAACGCACCCAGGATCAGGGTCTCCAGCGTCAAAAGCGCGATCATGAAACCTTTGGTGCGCGCCTCATGCCGCCAGGCACCGGCGATGATGAGCGGCATCAAGAAGGTGGTCAGCAACACCATCCACAGGCTGATCCCATCGACGCCCACGCGATAGGTCACGCCGAAAAGCCATTCATGCTCTTCCACGACTTGAAATCCCGGATCGCCCGCGTCGAATTCAAACAGGATGAAAACGGAGACCACGAACGTCATGACGGTTGCGATAAAGGCCACCCATTTGGCGTTGCGATGGGCCTCTTCGTCGTCCCCGCGCAGAAAAAGGGCAAGGATCGCGGCCGCGATGGCCGGGATAAAGATGATGATCGACAAAAGATTGTCCATCACGCGGCCCTTCCGGCAAGCACGGTCCACGCGATCACGGCCACCAGCCCGAACGCGACCACAGCCGCGCAGCCCAACACCACGGGGCCCAATCGCCGATCCATAATTTCGGACAGTTTTGGGGAGAGCTTTGCGGCCAAGACGTTGAATGGAGCATCGATGCCATCATCGATCCGACCCGCAAACACTGTGCCAAGGGAGGTCAGCGGGCGCGCAATCACAGCAGCGTAGGCGCGATCCAGATAGAACCCATCGCCCAAAAGGCTGTGCAAGGCCGGGGCCGCTTTGGCCATCTTCTTGGGCAAGCCTGGCTGCAGCACGTAGACCCAAAGGGCCAGCACGAACCCGGCCAGCACCGCCGCAAACGGCAACCAGGCCAGCCATGCAGGCCCCGCAAGCCCGGGCAGAACGCTCAACCGCGTCACGTGCCAAAGAATGGATCCAACGATCAGCAGGCTCAGGGCGATCAGCACCGCATTCATCACCCGTGGACTGCCTTCAACCGCGTCCAACACATCCGCAGGCGCGCGCGACACCCCTGAGAAACACAGAAAAATTGCCCGCCAGATGACAAAGACGCCCACCCCGGCGGCCACGCAAAGCGCCCAAAAGACGACCGGATGCAGAAGATACGCACTGGCAAAGATTACATTGCCCGGCCCGGGCACGATCATCCCGAGCCCGGCTTGCGCAAAGCCAAAGCCTGTGGCCACCACGCCTGCCAGCCCCATGGCCATCGCCGCAATGGGAAGTTTCGCGCGCAACCCGCCAAATCCCGTCATGTCGCGGCTGTCATCCATTGAGCGCGTGACCGCACCGGTTCCAAGCACCATGAGCACCTGAAGCCCTATGAAAAGCGGTATCTGCGCATGGGTGATCTGATGCACACCGTCGCCCAGCCCAAGCCCGAGGATCGCAAAGATCAGCCCCAGTTGCACAATGGCAAGAAGGCCCATGGTGCGTTTTATGTCGCACTGCGCCGCGCCTGCAAACCCGGCGACAAGCGCTGTCGCCGCGCCCACCCAGACCATCGCGTCCTGCACCTCGCGCGCCTCTGCAAAAAGCGGGTCGAGCCGCCAGATCACGAAAGCGCCCATCAAGGCAAAAACCGCGCTTAACAGCGCCGCCGCAGGGGCCGGGGCTTCCATCGCTGCAGGCAGCCAGACATGAAAGAGGAACTGCGCAGAAGCGGCCATAGCGCCGAGCAGAAGAAGGGCGGCACATATTGTCAAGGCTGGCTCACCCGCCAGATCCGGCAGGGCGTTAAAGATGTCATCCAGCTGCACACTGTCTGTTAGAAGGTAAAGCTCAACGACCCCGAGGATCATCGCCCCATGGCCCAGCATGGTGATCACGAAGGTCTTGATCGCGGCCTGATTGGCGTTCTTGTAATGCGTGCGGAAACTGATCAGCAGATAGGCCATGACGGCGCTCAACTGCAGCCCCAGAAGGATTTGCAATATCCCGTCAGACACAACCAGAAGCAGCGCTGCAAAGGTGAAAAGGGACAGATAGGCAAAAAACCGTGGTCTAAAACTCAGCCCCTCATCAAAGCTTTTGTCGCGATCCATAAAGCCAAGCGCAAACAGATGAGCAAAGGCGGACGCGTTGGTGATCGCCAGCACCATCTGCACCGAAACCGCATCAAGCCGCAGCGCAATAGAGGCATCAAGCGTGCCGGATCGCAGCCAATCCAAGAGATAGCTTTGCCGCAGCTCCCCGTCGAAATTAAACCACAAAACCCAGGCCAAAGCGGCGGCAAATATGGCAAAGCCGGTGGCCACCCATTGCGCCCCGGCATCCGTGATCGCCCGCCATGTCAGCCCGGCAATAAGCGCGCCCACCAACGGCGTAAAAAGGATGATGGTTTCCAAAACCCCTACCCTTTCAATTCTATTCCACGCGCCGCAGATGGCCCGGGGTTGGCGGTGATATTGACCGATGAGGGCAGGAGTGCAACGGGCATTGATGGGGCTGTCTTCAATTCTCTTTGAACGAGATAGCCCGATTGGCCGCAGGACAACAGGCAAGCCGCGCATTTGCGCGCATCATAGCGCAGCCGCCCGCCCGAATATCGCCGTAGGCGCGACAGGCTAAAGCCCCAGCTCTGCGTCAAAGTCTCACTGCGACAGTTCGAACTTCGCCTTTTCGCCCCGCAGATCGGAATAAAGCGCGGCACAGGCACAGGATTCTTGTTGGGATGTCGCAACACGCACCCCCCGCGCGATGCGATCCAAATCATCTGCCATCCGCTGCAAGGTCGCGAAAACCCGCGCCCCGCGCTGATGCCGGTCCAGGACTTTCAAAACCGCCTCGGTGCGATCAAACGGAGGGCGGTCGCCCATGTTGTCCTCCGCCGTGCGAAGCGTCAGAGCCTCACCCGGGCCGCAATCCTGAATGATGTAATCCGTGGCCGTGCCTTCCTGCGACCACCAATCGCGCCACATCACCCGTCCTTCACCCAGATCGCGGTGCATGTCCTCGCCGCCATGGCTCACATGAGTTACCCGGTCGCATTGGGACAGATCCAACGCCTGTGCGGGGCCAGCCAAAAGCAACACTAGCACCAGCCCTCTCACCCCTCGCGATCCTCCACCTCATCGAGCACGTCTTGCGCCAACTCCATGGCGCGGGTCATCGATGGGATCCCGGCGAAAACCGACATCATCGATATCGTCTCGGCAATTTCATCCTTCGTCGCACCCGCCTCCAGCAAATGCCGCACTGTCATGCGGATCTGCGTATCCGATTGCGCGCCCAGCATCGTCAGCCCCGCCAGCGTGATCAAAAGCCGTGTCTTGGCGTCCAGACCGTTCTTGCTGATTCCTTTTCCAAAGAACATCTCCATGACCTCTTTGGGCATGGTGGGCCACAACGCTTCGAGATCCTTGGGTGTGAAACTGGACAGCGCGGGGTTCATGGCTTTCGCCATGTCCTGCATTTGCGCCATCATAGCTTCAAAAGGGTTCTTGTCATCACTCATAGGGCGTCGTCCGTCCTTGCATCACACCATCGGTATCCCGTTTTCTGCGCAATCCTGCGCCACCACTTCGGCATCCAGCGTCTTCACCCCGTCGGGCAGCGCGGGCGAAATGGTATAGACCGCATCGCCTCGCCACAGACCGCCCTGATCGGCCACATTGGTGCGCACATGACGGGCAAACCCGAAGCCTCGGATCAACGTGTACTGCGCCGCCGCACATTCGGCATAGCGATCCACATCTGACCGGTCCCGCGCACCGCGCATCTCCACCTGAAAATTCACCAAATCACCGTCCAGTAAGTGGGTCTCAATGCCCAGATAATCGGGCGTGAACCCGCTGCTCACAGCCTCGGACCCCTCACGCGGATCCTCCGCTTCAGCACAGCCTGCCAGCACCGCAAGGCCTGCCAACGCCGCTGTCAATCCCGCCCTACCTGCCATACGCGCTCACTTGGCCCTCAGCATGTAACCGATCTGGGTCTTGCCCGCGATCTCCGCATGGCCCAGCGTGCAAAGTGAGACAGGGTCAAGGTTGCTCGCCCCCTGGCTTTCGAAATAAACGTTGCGCTGCGCCCGCACCTTGGCGCGTTCCTCCTTGCTGTCGAGATAAGCGTCAATATCCGCGTCCGAATAACCGCGATCCCGGGCGATCTTCCGAAGCCCATTGGCATAGCGTTGCGCCTTAAACAAACGCCCATTGATTGAGCTGCACTCGCGGCGGATCTTGTCAGCAGCAGCGATATAGACCAGCCCCTGATTGATATCGGCCTCATCGGCCATCCCAGCCCAGCCCGGCGTTGCGGTCATAGTCCCCGCCGTCGCCGCACACACCGCGGCGATGGAAAATGCCTGTATCAGTCGTGCCATTATGCACCTCCGTCCATGATAGAAGGCCTAAACATGGGGGTCTGCCGCATTGCTATTCAATAACATGGGCACCCGCCTGCCTACCACAGCATGCAGCTGCCGTTGAGAACAAGGCTCCCGCTTTGTGCGTAAAGCGCGGCTTGCGGGTCAAACGGCCCGCGGGTCCATTCGATCTCCGACGTTCCAAAATTTTTCAGGCAGTAGCCCTTTGCATCATGTTCGCCCGCCGCCAGAGCACCATTGATGCCCTGATCGGGGCGGCGCACTACGGTTTCAAACATTTTGCGGTCGTCTTTGGTCACAGCTTTGGTTTTGGTTTTGTAGAACTTACCGTCAAACAGCACCCGATCGTCATTTCGTGTGCCGCAAGCGGCGGTGGCGAGGACGGCCGCGCACAGCGCGATTGCCGGCACCACCCGGCGCAAAGACATGCTCAAAAACCTCATGATGTCTGATCCATCTTGTTCGTTTGAGGCGCAGTATAGTGTTGCTGGGTGTGGATAAAAAGGGTCTGCGATGCACAAAGCCGTGGTTTGCCGCCCTCTGGCGCGGAATAAAGGCCCTGGGTCCGACGCGGCCTTCACCTTGCCTGCTTAAAACACTTTTGAATGCGTGGGCCTCAGGAGCGGCCCCTTGTCGATTGCCACCAACGAGTCATGCACATGCAACCCCGACACCGCGCCTTCCAGTTCCGGCACCTGCAGATCCTTGCGATGATAGGCGTAATGCATGTCGTCGATCATCTTGCGCACTTTGTTGTAGAAATTGTCAGGCGCCTTGAACCCGCCACCCATGCCCGACCAATACGCGGCATGCAGATCCTCAATCAGGTAGACACCGTAAAGCTCCATCAGCGGGAAAAGCGTGTGCAAAGACGTCTCGATATGGGTCATGCGGTGGCTGCCATCATCCAGAACGACATCCACGCCACCCATCTCTTCGACCACCTTGTTCAGAAACACCCGATCGCCCTGAGATCCGATCCGCACCTGCCCAGAAACCCCGTCCAGCGCAGCACAACCCTGGTCGATATCAATGCCAAAGAGCACCGCATCCTGCCCCAGAAACCGCCGCCACATCTGCAAGGACCCACCCTTGTTGACACCGATCTCCAGCATCCGCACCTTGGTGCCGCGGAAACGGCTCAGATAACGGTCATAAAGCGGGATGTAATGGTGCCACTTATGCACCTCGTAATCGCGGGTGGTGGCGTAAATTTCAGCCAGGTCACCATCGTAATTGTATCTCTCACGAATATCGGCGGCCACATCATCGCCGGTGAATTCATAGCGCTTGATCATCGCTTTTCATCCTGCCGGCTGCGCCACATTTGATAGATCAGGAAAAACGCAAAGCCGAACCCGCCAAGCGCCACCAGATCGCCCACGATGCGGGTGGTGACGCTGAAGCCTTCTTTGTCTGCAATGAGGCCAAACAGCACCCAAGCGACCCCGGTGCCTGCAATCACCAAAGCCGCCTGACGTCCCTTTCGTGCGACCGGATCAGATTTTGACATGAACGGTCACGATTGACGGGTCAGTAAACATCGCCCTTATCGACGCGCTTGGAAAACTCCGTGTCACCGCCTTTGGCAAGGATCTTGGCCTGCTTGACCCATTCATCCCGGCTCACCCGGCCCTTGAAGCCTTCGAGATTTTCATCCACCCACGCCACTTCCTTTTTCTTCCAGGATGCAATCTGGTCGAAATGGTAATAGCCCATGGAATTCAAAAGCTTTTCCAACTTCGGACCAACGCCTTTGATTTCTTTCAGATTGTCGGCCTTGCCTCCGCGCGCCTTTTTCAGCGTTGCGGGTTTGCCATCATCGGCCGGTTTGGCCGCCGCTTTTGGGGCTGCAGCTTTGGGGGCTGCAGCGGGTTTTTTGGCTGCAGGTTTCTTCGCTTTGGATTTGGCAGCGGCAGGTTTGGCCGCCGTGGCCGTGGCCGTGGCCGCTGCCGCGCTGGTCGCGGTTGTCGTGGTTGCCTTCGGCTCCGAAGGTTTCACCGGTGGATTGGCAGACGTGAACCCCTGATCAATCGGCGCCGGCAGTTCGCGGCAGAACACGACCATCATCAAGACCGCTAGAACCACTGCCGCCAGACCACCCAGAAAGATGGATGCAGCACTGCCGTAATCCATCACGATGAAAAGCGCAGCCGCCAACACCACGCCTGCAATGCCCCCTGCAACCGCGCAGCCCAGCAAGCAGCTTTGTTTCGCATTCTCGTCTTTCACAGCCATCGAAAAAGATCCTTATGTCTTCGAGTTGTCCTGATGCGGTCGGACCGCACCCAACCGGTTTCGCGTATACTTAGCGCTGAATAGTAACCCTGTCTTGCTTCCATGTCATGTTTTCAGAGATCGTGTCCGTGCAGGAACAATAAGACCCCTGAAACCGCATCATGCTGATGGCGCACAGGGTCCAGCCGTCACCCGCAAGCCGCCGTCCGGCAGCGATTGCGCGTCCCCTCTCGCCAGCAAAAATCCAGCAATACCAAGCGCCTGTTCATGACTGATCCCAGCCTGAAACTCGATCGGCGCGTAATCGGAATCGTACTTTATCTCACACCCGATCGTGGCCGCGGCCACCAGAAAATCGGACACGTTGTCCTGGCTTGTCCCTTCGGGCGCCGCCGCGCAGCCTGCAAGCGCGGCCATGCATCCAAGCGGCATCACATATCTGGTGATCATTTTCTTCCCCCAACCGTCCTCAACCAACGGCCACGCCAGGGTTGCCCGCAAAAGTTAAGCCCGGCTTAGTTAACCGTTTCTTGGGGGACAAAGAAAGGCCATCACATAAAGAAGCGCAAGCGCGAAAAGCGGGAAAACCGCCGCAATCGCCCAGTACCGTGACAGCCCGAATTGCGGCAGAAGCTTCCAAAAGGGAATGATGAAGGCCAGTGAGACCAAAAAGACCCAAAGCATGCGTGTCTCCTTTTCGCGTTACAGTTCAGCTAGGGAGATACGGTGGCTTTCGCAACGGGCCAAGGTCAGATGGCTTCGGTGCAGGCTCAGATATTGACGAAAATGTTCTGCACTTCGTCTTCCGCAAGATCCTCCAGAGGCGCTTTGCGAACTGCCCGCCGCTTCTGAGAGGCGGCTTCTTGCTGGGCCAGCCCAATCATCCGTTCCGTGGGCGCAATCAGCGGCGTAAAGGTGCGGCCAAAGGGATCCGGACGCTCGGCTTTGGTGGTACGGGCTTTGGGCACGACGCGCCGCGGGCTGACCCCTTGCTTGATTTCCCGCGCCACAGCCCCGCGCAGCGTTCTGACCGGAAAGAGCGCGGTCTTGTGCAGCTCATGGGGGCGCAACGCGCCATAGCACAGCAACACCGCCGCACCGAGCGCAATGGACTGCCAAAGCGGCCCGACAGCAGCATCACCCGACAAGAGCAACGTCGCCATCGCCGAAAAGATCAAGAAGCCCGCAAGAGTAAGAGACACCACCCGCAACATCACCCCGCAGATAAACGCGATGGCCAACGTGAAAAGCGCAGCCGCACCAATCATCTGACCCAGCTCACCTGGCAGCGCGGCCGTCACAAGGAAAAACGGATCAAACCCCACCGGCACGCCCAGCGCCATGGCGCAGAAATGCGATCCGATCACCAACCGGATCACCTTGATCCCGGTTTGATTCAACCATGCATCGCGTCTCACACGCATTTTGTCACCTCTGTCGCTTGCCCGTGTACGACAATGACCTGTGGGTGAATTGTGACAAAACCATGCAAAGGCTCGCGCCAAAACGCGTGTTTTCGGGCGGGTTTTTCTAAAATGCTGTTGAGACCCCGACGTCGGTCAGCTTTCGGCGTTCTCGGCTGTCGCGTCGGCGGTGTCGTCCTCATCCGCCTGATCAGCGATCCAGGCCACGCTGACAACCTGCTCCCCTTTTGCGGTATCAAACACCTTCACCCCGCCCGCGGATCGCGAACGAAAGGAAATCCCTTCCACCGGCACACGGATCGACTGCCCGCCAGAGGTGGCCAGCATGATCTGATCCTGACGGTCTACCGGGAAGCTTGCCACGAGGGGACCACCACGCATGGCCTTGTCCATCGCCTGAACGCCCATACCGCCACGGCCCCGCACCGGGTAGTCATGGCTGGAACTGAGCTTGCCTGACCCGCCTTCACTGATGGTCAGGATCAGGTTTTCAGCTTGCCGCATGTCATCAAACCGCTCCGGGGAAATGACGGCATCTTCATTGGCGTCTTCATCCAGCTCACCTTCATCGGCCCCTTCAGACTGCCGACGCATCTTGAGGTAGGCAGCACGCTCATCCGGCGTCGCGTCGAAATGCCGAATGATGGACATTGAAACCACCTCATCATCGCCCTGCAGCTTGATACCCCGCACACCAGTGGAATCGCGGCCTTTGAAAACCCGGACCTCAGGCGTCGGGAACCGGATCGCGCGACCGGAGCTGGTGACCAGCATCACATCATCGTCTTCACTGCAAATCCGCACGTTGACGAGGCGGGTATCCTGATCCGGTAGCTTCATCGCGATCTTGCCGTTCGATTTGACATTTGTAAAATCTGACAAGGCGTTACGGCGCACATCTCCAGCGCTTGTGGCAAAGAAGACCTGCAGGTTTTCCCACTCCTGCTCCGGCACGTCGACCGGCATGATCGCAGCAATGGACACGCCCTGAGGGATGGGAAGGATGTTCACAATGGCCTTGCCTTTCGATGTCCGCCCACCCAATGGCAACCGCCATGTTTTCAGTTTGTAGACCATCCCATCGGTCGTAAAGAACAACAGCTGGGTGTGCGTATTGGCAACAAAAAGCGTCGTCACCACGTCCTCTTCTTTGGTCTGCATGCCGCTCAGACCCTTGCCGCCCCGCTTCTGGGCGCGGAAATCAGCGAGCGCGGTGCGTTTGATGTAGCCCCCGGAAGTGACGGTGACGACCATGTCCTCCCGCTCAATCAGGTCCTCGTCTTCCATATCGCCGGACCATTCCACAATCTCGGTGCGACGGGGGACGGCGAACTGGTCTTTGACCTCGCGAAGCTCCGTTGAAATGATCCCCATGATCCGCTCGCGAGAGGCCAGAATTGCCAAATATTCCTTGATCTTACCCGCCAGATCTTGAAGCTCGTCAGTGACTTCTTTCACGCCAATCTGCGTCAGCCGCTGCAAGCGCAGATCCAGGATCGCGCGCGCTTGGGCTTCAGACAAATTATACGTGCCATCGTCATTGGCCGTATGGGTCGGATCATCAATGAGTGCGATGTATTCCAGGATGTCCTGCGCGTTCCACGCCCGGGTCATCAGCTTGTGACGCGCCTCGGCCGCATCCGCCGACCCCCGGATCGTGGCCACAACTTCATCCACGTTGGAGACAGCCACGGCCAATCCGCACAACACGTGGCTCCGCTCGCGCGCTTTGCGCAGCTCAAACGCGGTGCGCCGCGCAACAACTTCTTCCCGGAAGCTTATGAAAGCACTCAAGAATCCGCGCAGGGTCAATTGCTCGGGCCGACCGCCATTCAGCGCCAGCATGTTACAGCCAAAGGATGTCTGCATCGGCGTAAACCGGAACAGCTGATTGAGCACCACCTCCGCCGTGGCATCTCGCTTCAGTTCAATGACCACCCGCACGCCATTGCGGTCGGATTCGTCCTGCACGTGGGAGATACCTTCGATTCGCTTCTCCCGCGCTGTCTCCGCGATCTTTTCGATCATCGCGGCTTTGTTCACCTGATAAGGTATCTCATCAATAACAATGGCGTAGCGGTCTTTCCTAATCTCCTCCACCCGGGTCCTGGAGCGGATGATGACGCTGCCACGCCCTTCCAGATACGCCTTCCGCGCGCCCGACCGACCCAGCATGATCCCGCCTGTCGGGAAATCCGGCCCGGGTACGTATTCAATCAGTTGCGAGCTATCGAGATCAGGATCCTCAATCAGCGCCAGCGTGGCATCCACCACTTCGCCGAGGTTATGAGGTGGGATATTCGTGGCCATCCCCACCGCGATACCGCCTGCACCATTGACCAGCATGTTCGGAAATTTCGCTGGCAGAACAGTGGGTTCGCTTTCCTTGCCGTCGTAGTTTGGTTGAAAATCAACCGTGTCCTTGTCCAGATCATCCAGTAATGCGCGTGCGGTCTTATCAAGCCGCGACTCGGTATATCGCATCGCCGCAGGGTTATCCCCGTCCATCGATCCAAAGTTGCCCTGACCGTCGATCAGCGGTAGCGACATGGAAAAATCCTGCGCCATGCGCACAAGCGCGTCATAGATCGCGCTGTCGCCGTGGGGGTGGTACTTACCCATAACGTCGCCCACCGGGCGCGCGGACTTGCGATAGGGCTTGTCGTGGCTGTTGGATGTCTCATGCATCGCGTAAAGAATGCGCCGATGCACAGGTTTTAAGCCGTCTCGCAGATCCGGAATTGCCCGGCTCACGATCACGCTCATCGCGTAATCGAGATAGGATGATTTCATCTCATCGGAAATTGACACCGTCGGCCCATCATAAGCAGGGCGTTCCGGCGTCGGCTCTGACGGAATTTCATCTTCGTTTTCAGGGGGTTCCGGCGTGTCGTTCACGTGATGTCCTATCTGCTCGCAAGACGTCTACATATTGTTGCCTAAGGTATATCAGAGGCAGGATATAGCGTGCAATCCCTGTGACCCTCCTGCTTTGGCAGCCGGAGGATGCGACTGATAACATATTGTTTTCATTGAAAAGCTTTTTCATTTGGGCATCATGATTCCATCAGATGACGAAAACGGGGATAGATGCCGCGATGAAAGAGACGGAAATGATGCTCAAAGGCTACGGATTGACCACGGCGGAGTTGTTCTACCGGATGCCGGATTACACAAGCGTTCTGAACTCCTTCATTTGGCAGGATTACGACCTCGCGCCTGATCATCCAAAGCTTTTCGACTTCGTGGAGTTTTGGCAGCGCGAGATTGAAGGCCCGCTTCATTCCGTTCAGTTCACGCATCGCAAATTGATTTCACCTGGCGAATGGCGCCAGGTGACAGGAGAGTTCACGTTGCACTAAACCCCGCGCACTCTTTAAAAGAGTGCGGACGAATTCTTTGAAAGAATTCGATGACTTAGGGACCAAAGCTCAGGGAATGATGCGGGTGTATTTCATGCCTTCGAGCGAAGCACCCACAAGGGCACCGGCCTGACCGAACACCACCGCGACCACGGGGGCCGTCGTCGTGACCGTATCCGCCCGCAGGTTCCCGCCCTGGTCGTTGAACACATATTCCACATCCGCACCGGCCACCCAGCCTGAAGCGCGCCGGAACTGGCTTAGGGACTCTTCGGTCATGAACCACAGCACATGCGCAAACTGCTGCGCGCCGATCTGCAACCCGACGGAGCCTTTGGTCGATGAGTAGTAATCCACTGTCGCCCCGCCCACGCGCAGCGCACCGCGACCATACCCACCGCCAACGATCAAACCGCCCTCGGTCACCAGCGGCATGATCAGTTTGCCGGTGCTCTTGCGATCCACCTCTTGGGCGGCGGGGAAGTTTGAGACGAGAAAGTTCATTGTCGCGTCCGCACGCGCGTCGAGTTCTT
>JBCCCZ010000036.1:0-20646 GCA_039033255.1 Pseudomonadota bacterium | reverse complement strand
GTCATCGCCACCGCCCAGTTCAAGGTTTTCAATCTCCTCGAACGTGGTCGTATCAATGCCATCCGTGATCGTGCCCTCCTCGTCCCCAGTGAACGTCACGCTCAGGTCATCGTCGATGTCCGTCGTGTCAACCGTGTCGCCATCGGTTTCACCCGTCTCACCGCCGGTGATCACGTCCTTATCGATGCCCTCGCCTTCGTCATTGATGTCGAAGATGTCATCGCCAGACCCGCCATCCACGGTGTCGTTTCCTTCACCGCTGTCGATGATGTCATCGCCACCGTTGCCTTCGATCACATCGTCAAGGCCATCTGGGCCGTCAATGATATCGCCGCCCTGATCGGTGGGGGCGTTGCTGTCATCGTAACCGGGGCCCATCAATTCGCCGTCTTCTTCACCGTCGACGATGCCGTCCGCTTCAAGGACATCGCCAACGGTGATGACCACGCCCCGTTCATCCGTCAGGCCGCCATTATCGGTGCCCACCACGGTGACTTCATATTTATTGTCGCCATCCGCATCGGCCGGGTTTTCAAAGTCCGGTGGGGTGATGAAGCTCAACTCACCCGTCACAGGATCGATGTCGAAAAGCGCCGCATCGTTGCCCATCAGTGAGAAGTTCACACTGTCGCCCGCATCCGGATCGGTGGCGTCGAAATCGGCAATGACGCCCGTGACGTTTTCGTCCACATCGACGGTGGCCGGGCCTGTCACATCGGGAGATTCGTTGACATCCGCCACCGTCACGGTGATCGGCTGGGTATCGAACAGACCGCCGGGATCGGTGGCAGTGACCTCGACCTCGTACTGGTTGTCCCCATCGGCATCGCCGGGGTTCTCAAAATCAGGCGCGTTGATAAAATCAAGCTGGCCTGTGATGGGATCAATTTCAAACAGTGCCGCATCATCGCCGCCGGTGATGGAGAAGATGACATCATCGCCATCGGGATCGATCGCATCCACATCCAGAACAGGGGTGGTGTTTTCGTCAATGGTCACATCAGAGGCGATCACATCAGGCGCTTCATTCTGCGGATCGGTCAGGATGGTTTCAATGCCGGAGAAGGTCAGGACCTCACCGCTCTCAAACGTAACTGTTCCGGCCCGCGCGCCATCATCATTGGGGTCCACATCATCGTCAATTTTGACCTGACCGGCACCGCGCAGATCCAGCGTATCATTGTCGGTGCTGTCATCGGGGCCATGGCCACCATCGACCACATCGCCCTCGCCATCGGCGGCGTTGGCCACGATGAAGGTATCATCCCCATCCTGGCCGAACATCACGTCGGCACCGGCACCACCGGTGATCACATCATTCCCCGGCACGCCCAGATCGGGCTGCGCGATGTCGAAGGTGATATCGGTGAAGTTGATGCCGGAATCATTGTCGCCACTCATGGAGTGGATCACTTCCCAACTGCCCACCGGGCCCGGGATGCTAACAATCAAGGAATGGATGCCATCGGAATCCGGGGTGTAGTCATCATCGATGCTGGCAGCCTGATCGTTGCCGGCCACACTATCGGTGTCGGACACCGACAGATCAGAACCCACATCAGACAATACCACGTCGATAGGGTTGCCGTCGGGATCAAAAGCGCGCACCTGCACCACACCGTCGCCGTCGATGTCATTGATGCGGAATTCCACATTCTCAACGGGCACGTCAGACGACCAGCCATAGGTGGCCGTGTCATCTTCGTTACGCAGCAGGGAATCGAAGGATTCGGTCTCGGCCACGTCGGCATCCAGACCATCGGTGTTCTGCGTCGTGGTCTCATAGGTATTGGTCACATCGCCCGTCTGAGAGATGATGGAGAAGGTGATGTTGGCCTCACCGGTGCCTTGGGTGAACCCGTCAGCCGCCGCACCATGGGCAAAGCCAGGCGCATCGCCCCACTCAAAAATCTGTCGATCCACCGGGGCGACGTCTTCGCTGTCGCCAAATATCGTATCGTCGCCAGCGGCCCCATCAATCGTGTCGGATCCGCCATTGCCGAAAATCACATCATCGCCATTGGTGATCAGATCGCCGCCGCCATCCGTAGGGGCGTTGGAGTCGTCGTAATCCAGCACCATGTCCTCGTCGAAGGCTTCACCATCGACAACCCCATCCGGGCTGGGCGGAACAACGGCGTCATAGACGGCCACGTAATCAATCGTGCCGTCAAAATGCTGGTCGTAGTGACCATCATCTTCCTCACGCGCGCCAAAGGTGAAGATTTCGTCGTCATCGTCGCCGATATCAAGCGTCAGGCCGGTCATGTTCTTGGTTTCCGTGAACACATCCCCCGTGGTGACGTTGGTGATCGTGGCCGTGGCGCCTGTATCCTCATCCCATTCGTAGTTCACATTGATCGTGTCACCGCCGCTGAAAAAATGCGGCGGCGTGTCAAGGAACGCATCAATGCGCGTGCCATTGGGGCCAATCGGGCAATGCTGCACGATGACCTTACCGTCGCCTGTGACACGGATACCGAACCAGCCTTCGGTGTCCATGTCAGAGAACTCACCGCGGTTTACGATGGTTGCATTGGACAGCGGTTCACCTGGGTTTGACGTGAACTGGGTCTCGATCACGCCGCGGGCGAGGTCAAATTCGCTTTCCAGCGGGCCGCCGTGGTCACCGTCTACGTCAAAGCGATCATTGTGGCCATCAAAGACAGCGCGCCCAGCCGTGGCGAAAGCACCGTTTTCAAACGTCCCGTTCTGGGAAAGACCATCATCCCGGCCCGTATCGCCGCTTGGATTGCCATTTGAAAACTCCCAAAGGCCAATGAGACCGGTCACACCACTTTGATCAAAACTCGACATACCGTACCCTTTCAACAAACACGGGAACCGGCAGATCGGGGCCCCCTGAAACACAGATTTACGCGTCACTAACAGCAAAGGATCGCGTCGCACAAAGAAGTCATTCCGCATATTGAAATGAGTTTTAATTGTGGCAAAATTCTGGAAACACTCGCCCCAAAAGCGCCGCAATTTGCCAGATAAGCGCAGTATCGACACCGATCTCTTGGCAAAAACAGGGCAGAATTTCAGACTTGATTCGTGTTGTCTGTATCCATTGGGGTTGAGATGCCTTCAAACACAGAGAAGAGTCAAGAGTTTGAAATTAAATGAAAATTACAGCTCCAGCTCAGGGTATCGCTGAAAGATCGCGCTACAGAAACCGCAAGCGGTGCTTGTGGAGTAAATCAATGATAATCGCCTTGGCTTCTTCGCGATGCGCCCGATGCAAAGATCGCGCCATATGTGCATCGCCACGTAGAATTGCATCCAAAACTCTGCGATGATCGCTATTGGACTTGGTCGGTCGCGGCCGCATGTAAAGCGTCGTGTTTCGCGCCCGGCGAACCTGGTCCGTCATCATGGCCGCAATCATCATCACCCGCCGATTGCCACCGATGCGCACCAATTCCGCGTGGAAATGATCATCAGCGGTAGCCCAGATCTCCAGATCGGATCTTTCGAGTGCCGCATCCATCCGATCAATCGCTTGGGCCAGATCACGCAACGCATCTTGCGTATACCCCGCCTCAGCCGCGCGCCCGGCAGCAAGGCTTTCAAGCTCTGTCAGCACATCATAAATCTCTGACATATCCTCAGGCGACACTGGCAGAATGCGCACTCCCTTGCGCGGGCGCAACGCCAACAAGCCCTGGCTTTCCAGCATCAGCACGGCCTCCCGCACCGGGGTGCGGGACATGCCCAGCTGATCGGCCAGCTCAGATTCCAGATGATCGGACCCGGCGGGCAGATCGCCCTCAAAGATGCGCCGACGCAGCTCTTGCAGCGCAAGATGTGAATTGGGCACCGATTTTGTCACACCATGCCGACCTTCACCTTGGACCCGGCCCGGGCAGAGGCATAAATCGCCTCCTCCACCTCAAGAACGGTCAGATAGTCTCGCGCGGTGTTTTCCAAGCCCGCGCCCTCCAGCACGCCCGACACCACGTGGCTTTGCAGGGCATGGACGCAATCACCGCCAAACCCCTCCCAGGTATCGGGCGGCAGCAATTCCGCGTCCTTCTGTGCCCCAAAGCGGCGCAACCGGACCGATCCATCGCCCAAGAGGCGCAACGTTCCCTGCGTGCCCTCCACCAATGCCTCCCCCATGGTGCGGCGCAGGTTGTCGGCGGCGTGATCAAGATGCCTGTTGCCGTCAAAGAGCGCGCGCACGCCGCCGGGGTGATCAAAAAGGATATAGCCCGCATCCTCCCCTGCGAGGACGGGGTTCACCTGCCGCAGGTCGGCATAGACCGACAGCGGATCCCCCAGCAGGAAGCGAAAAGTATCGACCCAGTGGACCGCCGTTTCATGGACCAAAAACCGCTCCATCCGCTGAAAGTAAGGCTGACGATCCAGATACGCCTCCGGTCCCTGCCCATCTCCCGGACGAAGGCGGAATGTCACTTGCTGCAGCTGTCCCACATCGCCGGCCGCAAGGCTCTGTTTGATCCGGCGATACCAGGGCTGGAAGCGAAAATTTTCATGCACGATGATCTGAGCACCGTGCGCGCGGGCCTCATCACAGATCGCACGCGCCTCCTGCAAACCAGCACAGAAGGGTTTTTGGCAGATGATCCACATGACCCCCGCCGCCAGCGCGGTGCGGATCGTTTGGGCATGGGCCTGCGGCGGTACGATCACATCCAGCAGGTCCGGAGCCCCACGCATAATCATCTCCCCTACATCCTCAAACGCAGGCAGACCCGTGGTTTTTGCTTTTGCAAGGTCGTGGTCACATGACCCCACAATCTGCACGCGATCCATCCGCGCCCAGCTGTCATAATGAAACTGGCTGAAAAACCCCGCCCCGACGCAGGCGACGCGCAGAGTTTCGGCCTCACGCATGGGAAACCAGATGGTCGTGTACGGCATGGGCGGCCTCATCCGTGCTGGCCACCCCTCCAAGATCGCGCGTGACGCTCTGCCCGTCCTGAACCGCTGCCTCAACAGCATTGCGCAGGTCATGTGCATCGCGGCGCATCTCATCATTTCCATGCCGCGCAGCCAGCCATTCCAGCATCATCGCCGCCGACAGGATCATGGCAAAAGGATTGGCCACCCCGTGCCCCGCAATATCGGGTGCCGACCCGTGGCACGGCTGAAACACCGCATGTTCCAGCCCGATATCGGCCGAGGGCGCAAGCCCCAAGCCCCCCATCAGCCCAGCCCCCAGATCAGACAGGATGTCGCCAAACATATTCTCGGTCACCAGCACGTCGAAATCCCACGGCTTTTCCACCATCCGGAGCGCGGTGGCATCGACATAGGCGTGATCGGCCTGCAAATCGGGGTGCTTTGCGGCCTCTTCATCGAAAATCCCTCGAAAGAAGGCAAAAGCCCGGAACACATTGGCCTTGTCCACGCAGGTGACCCGGCCCCTCCCGCGCCCATCCGCCTTACGCGACCGCGCCAGCGAGAAAGCAAATTCAAACAGTTTCTGAGAGGTGGCCCGCGTGATCTGCAGCGTCTCGCGCGCGGCATCATCCGTCACCTCCCCGCGCCCTTGGGTAAAAAAGAGCCCCTCAGTGCTTTCGCGCACCAGCACAAAATCAATTTCGCACCCCTCAGGCAGGTTGAGTGGCGTGCGCTGCCCCGCGCGCACGGTCACCGGTCGGACACCCGCGAAGAGGTCTAGCGCCTTGCGCAGGTCGATCTGTGGTGAAATCTCCGTCCCGTCCGGGTAGCGCACATGCGGCAATCCCATGGCTGACAGCAGGATCGCATCAGCCGCGCGCGCCGCCTGCATGGAAGCCGGCGGCAGGGATTGCCCCGTCTTGGCATAATGCGTCGCCCCCGCCGGAACAGCAGTCAAGCGCAGATCATAGGTCTTGGCGCGCTGACTGAGGTCGATCAACAGATCGGCCGTGGGCGTCATGATCTCGGGCCCGATGCCGTCGCCTTCGAACATGGCGATGTCGAATGTCTGCACCATGATCCGACCTTTCTGATTGCGGCACCATGCATCCGTTGAATAATGTATACATTAAATTATACAGTATTCACGCGCAAGCCCAGCAAAGCCAGATTTGCGCGCGAGCAAGGGAGAACCTAGGATGTTCGTCGTGACCGTGACTTTTGACATTTTCGAAGACCGGATGGCTGCGTTCCTGCCTTTGACGCGCCAGAACGCGAAGACATGCCTCAACCACGAACCCGGATGCCTGCGCTTTGATGTCTGCACGGATGCAAGCCGCCCGTCAGAGGTGTTCCTCTATGAAATCTACGAAGATGCCGCTGCCTTCGACATCCACCTGCAAAGCCCACATTTCAAGGCCTTCGAAGCCCAGGCCTCCGAGATGGTCGCCGCCAAAACCGTGAAAACCTACGCTCAGGTCACCCCATGACCCCGTGGGAGGTCTACGCCATCAAATACGCCGACCGGAACGCGCGCACCCGGGCCGACAGCTTCCTTTTCGATGACAACCACGACGCGCCCCATGCCATGGATTACTTCATGTGGCTTCTCAGGCGCGGGGATGAGGTGATCCTGGTCGATACTGGTTATGACGAGGCTGAAGGCAGCGCACGGGGCCGCCCTATCCGCCTCAACCCCGTCGAGGCATTGGCGCCTTTCGGGATCACGCCTGAGGCGATCACCAATATCATCGTCTCCCATCTGCATTATGATCACGCCGGCGGGCTGCATCTTTTCCCAAACGCGCTGCTGCACATGCAGGCCGCTGAAATGGCCTTCGCCACCGGGCCCTGTATGTGCGATGACATCCTGCGCGCGCCCTTCACCGCAGGCCATGTGTGCGAAGCTGTGAAGCGGCTTTATTCCGGCAAGCTGCGGTTTTACGAAGGGGATGCACAGATCGCGGAAGGCGTCACCGTACACTGCATCGGCGGTCACAGTCGCGGGCTTCAAGCCGTGCGCGTAGTGACACAGGCCGGACAAATGGTGCTGGCCTCAGACGCTGCGCATTACTACGAAAATGTCTTCGCGATGAAACCCTTCCCGATTGTGGTGGATTTGCAGGACATGCAGGCCGGATTTGAGACATTGAAAAATCTGGCCTCGGGGCCCGGCCTCATCATCCCCGGGCACGATCCGCTTGTGCGGCGCTATTTCCCTGAGGTTCTGACCCCCTTCATTCACCGACTGGACATTGGCCCAACGGGGTTCACACTGCCTTGAAACGCGTGGGATTTGGTAAAAATTTGAAGAAGAAAGCCGCGCGGAAGCGCCGTGAGCCTGGCTGTAATTAGCCGACAATTAGGGTCTTGGGATTAGGCTGACACTGAGGCGGCATTCTAACCCAACAGGCAATTTCTCATGGTCAAAATTGGAATTCTCATGGCATCCCTGGCGGTGCTTTTTGGCGCGGCAGCCCATGCCAACACAGAAACCTTACGCATCGCCACCGGCGATTACGCACCCTACACCGAGCAATCCGCGCCGGGCGGCGGGATCGTGAATGATTTCGTTCAGCAAGTGGGTCAAACCGCAGGCTTTGACATCGAATTTGATTACATGCCTTGGATGCGCGGGCTGGAACTGACCCGCTCGGGACGCTACGATGCGGCCTCATTTTGGTTCTACAACGAAGACCGTGAGGCCGATTTCATCCATGTCGGCCCTGTCAGTGAGATCAATATGGTCCTCTTCCGGCGCCAGGACACGGACCTGCCGGACTGGACGGGGATACATGATCTCGCAGATGTCAGATTGGGCGCCGTCACCGGCTACACCTACACCCCCGATTTCTGGGAACGGGCGTCGGACGGGCGGCTGACCGTGGAAACCGCGCAGACCGATGCGGCGAACCTACGCAAACTGGTGGCCGGGCGCATCGATGCCTACCCGATGAGCAAAGCGGCAGGGTTGGCCCTGATCGACGCGCTGTTCACAGGCGAAGATCGCGCCAGCCTGACAATGGAAGACCGACCGCTGCACACCACGGACGGGTTCCTTCTGGTGCCCCGCAAGATGGAGGGCGCCGAAGAGGTGGCTGCGCGGCTGCAAAACGCGGTGGATCAGCTTGGCATTCATGCGGCCGACCGAAACAACTGACCGTGCAGCAGTCACCGGGTCAATATCCGCGGCGGCTCAGCAATGTGCTGGCCACCATGACGCTTTTTCTGGCGCTGCTTCTCGGGGCAGTGTCTGGCGTCAGTCAGATTGCAGTGGATCTTGGTCAGGAAAAGGACGCGGTGCAATATTCAGCCGAAGAGTTTTTGTCGAGCGTTGCACCATCCGCGGAATCGGCTGTCTACAATTTCTATCTGCCTGCCGCTGAGCAAGTGGCAAGCGGGCTATTTACCCAGCGTGCGATCAAATCTGTCACCATTGTGAACGAAGGCGAGATGATGGTTGCACAATCGCGCGAGACCGAACCGACCCTGCCAAATCTCGGCCGAATGACCGATGCCGATATCATCTTGCTGGAGCGGGTTCTCTATGCGCCAGAAAATGTGGGCGGCAACCAAATCATCGGCACCATCGCGGTCGAAGTGGACCGATCCATCGTCGCGCCCGCTTTCGTCAATCGCATGCTCTATTACTTCATCTTCGCCACCGTGAAGAATTTCGTTCTAGGCATTCTTCTTATCTGGCTGGTTTATCGCGCGCTGGCCCGGCACATTATCACCCTGGCCGAAACCACCGCACGCTGGACACCCGCTACAAAAAGCCTCGATATCGATTATGCCCCCTGGCCGCTTCAGGGCACCGAACTTGATCAACTCTCCGACCAGATCAAAAGCTTCGCGCGCACCGCCACAGGCCATATTGAGCAGGCAGAGGCCTCTCGTGAGATGGCGGAACAATCGAACACTGCCCTCACCGAGAAATCGGAACTTTTGTCCGAAGAAGTGCAAAAGCAAAACGCACGCCTGCAGGAGGCCAATGACCGGCTCAAGGAACTGGCCGAAATCGATGCGCTGACCGGGCTTTACAACCGTCGGTCTTTTGATTTGATCGCCCAGGATGTGTTCGCAGCACACACCGCGTCAGGCGATCTGGCCGTCATGATGATCGACGTGGATTCCTTCAAAATCTACAATGACTATTACGGCCATCAGGAAGGTGACAAATGCCTGGCCCACGTGGCTCGTCTGCTCGACAACCTACTGAATAGCGATGACGTGACGGTCGCCCGCTATGGCGGGGAAGAATTCATCGCGCTGGTCGCAGGGGAGGCGGCAACCGGCATCGATCGCTTGGCGGAGAAAGTGCATGGCGCGCTGGCCTCGGAGGCGATTGAACACCAACGCTCCACCGTCGCGGATCGGGTGACGGTCAGCATCGGGGTCGCCTTCGCCGATGACGCACGCTGCACATTGGGTGAGGTCATTTCCAGCGCCGATGAAGCCCTCTATGAGGCCAAGGCGCGCGGCCGCAACCGCACGGTCATGTCCTCCAAGGACCTGCGAGAACGCTTGCGTCAGGACCGCAACGCCGCGCTGAGCGTCTTTCGCGCGGTGGAGCTCGAGGCGTTTGAGCCCTTCTTCCAACCCCAGGTCGATGCCCGCACCGGCGCGCTTGTCGGGCTTGAGGCACTGGTGCGCAGGCGGCTTGCCGATGACCGCTTCGAAACCCCCGCACAATTCATGCAGGTGGCCCGGTTTCACGGCTATCTGGCTGATATCGACCGGATCGTGCTGAAAAAGGTCCGCGGTTTCCTGGCGGCCGCACAGCGCGCCAAGATCGATATCCCGCGCCTGTCGCTCAACACGCCCCATGACAACCTTCTGGACCGCGATTACGTGCGCGAGGTCACACACCTCTCCGGCGCATTCGACACACAGATCGTGCTGGAACTGCTGGAAACGGCCATGCTGGACGAACCGGGCGATCTTTTGCGCTGGCAGTTGGATACGCTGCGCGAGCATGGGATCGATATCGAGATTGATGATTACGGCACCGGCCACACCTCGGTCATCAGCCTGATGAACCTCAAACCCTCGCGCATCAAGATCGCCAAGGAACTGGTCTTGCCCATGGCAGAGGATCAAACCTTCGACCGGATCGTGGCCAGCATAATTCAGATGGGCGCAGCCCTGAGCATCGATGTGATGGCCGAGGGCGTTGAAACCAAGGCAATGTCGAATCGTCTGTTGAACCATGGCTGCCCGATCCAGCAGGGGTTCTTCTTTGCCCATCCGATGCCAGCAAAGGATTTTCTGGCTCAATACACCCCGAACGGACAGGTCGTCGGGTAGCTGCGAACCTTACTCCATGCGCGCCCAAAGCGCGTCGCAGACGGGTGGAATGCGGTCTTCAATCGCGGCCATCGCATCCACGATCATATCCTCCCGCCACCGACGCCCTGCGATTTGAACGCCAATAGGCTGGGTGCCCTGAGGCAGGTCAGCGACGTGCGTGGGCAGGTTGCCCGCAGGCAGCCCGGTGAAATTCATGATGAATGACCAATGCGCCGCCCCCAGCGCCTCGCGCGCGCCCTCGGCCCCGTCTGCATCCCGGCCGGGCGCAAAGAAGGGCGCAAGCATGAAGGGGCTAAGCACCAGCGGATAGTCTTCCAGAAACACCGACCACGCCCGCGCGTAATGCGATCTCTGCGCCAGCGCACGCAGCAGATCGGCACCTTCAAAGGGCGGGAACTGGCGGTAATACTCTTCGAAAATCGCGTTCAGGGTTTCCGACCCATGGGCATGGATATCCGCACCCAAAAGCGCTTTCACCTCCCCCATCAGCGCGCGATACCCGATCTCTCCGGTTTCGCGTGCAAGCGGCGGCTCCAGCTCTTCGACGGCATAGCCTGCATCAGTCAGCGCCCCCGCCGCCGCCTCCAACGCGGTGCGCACGTCCTTGTGCAATCCAAACCCGAAATCATCAAATGACAGCGCCACGCGGATGGGGCCCTCCACCGGCGGCCCTCGCCAGGGCAACGGCGCATGGAACGGATCGCGCGCATCGGGTGCAATGCAAACCGGCATGGACAGGTGCAGATCAGCGGCATTGCGCGCAATCACCCCCTGAACCGACATGGATTGCGCCAAAAGACCCCTCTCCGCCGTCTGGCTCGGGTTCCAGGCAGGCACGCGGCCAAGGCCCGGCTTCACCGTCACCGCCCCATTCGCAGCAGCCGGAAACCGCAGCGAGCCCCCGATATCATTGCCGTGGGCCAAGGCACCGATCCCCGCCATCACCGCCGATCCTGCGCCTCCGGAGGAACCCCCCGCCGACACATGCCGCCCCCAGGGGTTATGCGTGCGCCCAAAAAGCGGATTTTCGGTATCGGCGCGAAAGGAAAATTCCGGCGTATTGGTGCGCCCGATCACCACCGCGCCCGCCGCCTTGAGATTGCGCACGATCGGCGCATCCCCCGGCGCAGTCACATCCTTGAAGGCCTCCACCCCGTTGGAGGTTGCCTGGCCTTCCTGATCCACATTGATCTTGATGGTCAACGGGACACCGTGCAGCGGCCCTTTGGGCGCGTCGCTCGCGTCCAGCGCGTCTGCCTGCGCCCGCGCCTCCTCAGCCAACCCAACCACAATCGCATTGAGCGACGGGTTCACCGCCGCCATCCGCGCAAGCGCGGCCTCAGTCACCTCTCGCGCGGAGAGCGTTCCGGATGTGGTGGCAGCCGCGATATCGCGCGCGGACCACTGCCACAGAGGCCTGGGATCCCCTCGCCCGGTTATCCGCAGCAGCCTTTGTTGGAACAGCAGGGCGTTGAGAGCGGCACCATGTCCATGTCCGACACCGGCTCCTCTCCCGACAAAACGACAGCAGGAACTTGCAAGGCTTCCGACAAGCACATCATCTTCGCAGGCTCAACTTCGCAGATCGCAGCACCTTCCAGCTTGGAAATCTGCCGCTCCGTCAACCCGGTCCACTTGGCCAGCTTCGGGCGGCTGACCTTGCGTGCCTTGCGCACGGTTTTCAGCACCTTGGCATCAATGGGCATCATCATCGCATCGCTCCTCATGCTGCTGCCGCGACAGGCAGATCCATCATCATGCCTGCCATTTCGTCAAGGTCCGCATCCCCGACCGGGCAGGCCGCGTTCTGGGACATACCATGATTGGCGGCGTTTTTCATTTCGACAGCCAAGGCCGACGCCGTCACGCCCGCGCATTCCGCAGGCAGTTGCGCTGGAATATTGCAATCCCGCATGAGCGCCGCCAACGCGCCGGGCAAAGCACTTGCCTGTGCCGCACCGCCCAGCGCCTCCGCCGCGTGGGCATAATTCTCCGCCCCGTCTGGGCGTTCCACCAACCACGGTAGGCTCACCTCCAACGCCAGCCCGGTGGCAAGCCCGTGATGAATGCGCGCCAGGGACCCCAGCGAATGGCTGATATTGTGGCCCATATGCGTATTGCAATTGTGCAGCGCGAGCCCCGCCACCGTGCTGGCCCAGAGCACCCGACCCCGTGCCTCGATATCGCTGCCCTCAGCCACGGCGCGCGGAAGGAATTCCCGCAAAATGCGCAGCGCTTCCAACCCGTAGAGCAACCCCGCCGGGCTGGTCGTGCCCGCCGTCGAGCCTTCCAACGCATGGGCCACCGCATCCACCCCCGTCCAGGCGGTGATCGCGGGCGGCAAGCTGAGCGTCAGTTCAGGGTCGAGCAAGGCTTGCGCGAACATCAACTCTTCGCCCCAATACCAGTTCTTGAACCCGTCCGGCGCAGAAACGACCGAGGTGCGCGTTACTTCTGATCCGGTTCCGGCCGTGGTCGGAATGGCAATCGCAGGCAGCCCGTTCGCGGGCAGCGGTTTCGCCGCCAGCGCGTAATCCCGCGTCGGCGCATCACCTGCGGCCACGACCGCCGCCAGCTTGGCCGCATCCATCGCCGCCCCGCCGCCAAGCCCGACAACGACCGTCGCACCGGCAGCCTTGGCCTTCGCGCACAGCTCATCGACCAGCGTGTCCTTCGGTTCACCCGCCACATCAGCGGCCACTTCGCAGGCCACGCCCTTGGCCGCCATATCCTGCACGATCCGGTCTGTCACACCCAGGTCTGCCAGCACAGCATCGGCCACCACCAAGACAGGGCCGCCGCCGAGGGTTTTCACCAAATCCGGCAGCTTTCTCACGCGCCCTGCCCCGAATGTCACCGGGGGAACCCGGCCCATGTTGAACTTATCCATGCGACCCTCATGTTTTAGCGGTCAGATTTCAGTGGTCAGCGCACCAACACCTGACCCGAATTTGGTAGGCTCAATGATCTCCAGTCGCAAGACGTGATTGCGACCCCGGCAAGAATGTGCGGGCACATCACGCCGACTTGCGTTACAATATAACGTAATCTAAAAAACACCATCGCTGGCCGGAGGGGATTCATGACCACACGCGGAGAACAGATGCAGGCGCAGGTTCTGACTGTGCTGAAGCGCAAGGGTGCTGCCATGTCGGCCTATGACGTGCTGGATGCCTTGCGCGCAGACCACCCCAAGATCGCGCCGCCCACCGTCTACCGCGCGCTCAACGCGCTGATTGAGAAAGGCGGGGTGCACCGGGTCGAATCGCTCAACGCGTTTGTGGCCTGCAACAGTGATGACCATGATCACGATCACAGCTCCGTCATGTCGATCTGCGATGATTGCGGGTCGGTCGAGGAAAGCCCGGCACCCGAGTTGATGGACAATCTGTCCGGCATTCTCAGCAAGACCGGGTTTGCCGCGCAGCGCCATGTGATCGAAGTGCATGGCACCTGTTCGGATTGTGTCGCAGACGGCAGCAAACCGTGACATCCCCCAAAGCGCCCTTTCGTCTGCTCCTCATTGGGGCAGCGCCCAGGCTGGCCATTGCCGTGGTGGTGGTGGCGCTGCTTTGGCTCGGCTTCTTCTGGGCTACGGCGACGCCGGGGGCGCTCTGATGACGGCGCTGACATTCAGAAACCTCACGCTGGGCTACGATTCCCTGCCTGCGGTGAAGGAACTCGACACCCAAATCACGGAAGGCTCCCTGACCGCCATTGTCGGCCCCAACGGTGCGGGCAAATCCACGCTGTTGAAAGGCGTGACCGGTGTCCTGCCGCCCATCGAGGGGCGGATCGATCTCAACGGCTTCGTCCGCGATGACATCGCCTATCTGCCGCAAGGGTCTGACATCGACCGCAGCTTCCCGATCACAGTGACTGATCTGGTCGCAATGGGACTTTGGCGCGAAATCGGCTCCTTCGGATGGCTGACCCGCGCTCAGCGAACCCGGATTGACGACGCCATCGCCGCCGTGGGCCTCACCGGCCTCGGCAAACGTGCCATCGGGTCGCTTTCGGGTGGTCAGATGCAGAGGGCACTCTTCGCGCGGCTCTTGTTGCAGGACGCGCGCCTCGTACTACTCGATGAGCCCTTCACCGCCATCGACGCGCGCACCATGGCGGATCTGCTGCAAGTGATCGCGAGTTGGCACGCGGAAGGCCGCACCGTGGTGGCCGTGTTGCATGACCATGAGACCGTCAAATCCCATTTCCCGCAGACCCTGATGCTGGCGCGAGAGTTGGTCGATCACGGCCCGACCGCGCAGGTCATGACCTCGGAAAACCAGATGCGCGCCCGCCAGATGTGCGAGGCCTGCGAAGGCGCGCCGCATATCTGCGGCAAATCGGCGGCATGATCTGGGACGCGCTCATCGAGCCCTTCGCTCAGTTCGGTTTCATGCGCCGGGCGATGCTGGGTTGCGTGGCCATCGCCGTGGGCGCCACGCCAGTAGGCGTCTTTTTGATGTTACGCCGGATGAGCCTGACGGGCGATGCCATGGCGCACGCGATCCTGCCCGGTGCTGCTGTTGGGTTCCTGATCTCCGGCCTGTCGCTGGGGGCCATGACCATCGGCGGGCTGATCGCCGGAATGCTGGTGGCGCTGGCTTCGGGCTTTGTCTCCCGCACGACCGCGCTCAAGGAAGATGCGAGCCTTGCCGCCTTCTACCTCATCTCGCTCGCACTGGGCGTGCTGATCGTCTCCACCCGGGGCAGCAATGTGGACCTGATGCATGTGCTCTTCGGCACAGTTCTGGCGCTTGATAATGCCGCGCTCATTCTGCTGTGTTCCATCGCCAGCCTGTCGATCCTGACGCTGGCGATCCTGTTCCGCCCGCTGGTCCTCGAATGCGCCGACCCGCAATTCCTGCGCTCGGTCAGCAAGCTCAGCGCCGTCACCCACCTCACCTTCCTCTGCCTTGTCGTGATGAACCTCGTCGCGGGCTTTCACGCCCTTGGCACGCTGATGGCCGTGGGCATCATGATCCTGCCGGCCGCAGGCGCACGGTTCTGGGCGGTGGGCATCGGGGGCCTTCTGGGCCTCGCCATGGTCATCGCCATCGCATCGAGCTTTGCAGGCCTTCTTCTGTCATACCACTATTCCCTGCCCAGCGGCCCCGCGATCATTCTGGTCGCCGGTATCGCCTACGCCCTATCGGTCATCTTCGGCCCGGCGGGCGGGCTTATCTCTCAAAACCTGCCGCGCCGGCAGTCTGCCAACTGAAAAGGAAACGCCCATGATCACTCGTCGTCTTCTTCTGACCACCGCGCTTGCCACCGCGCTGCCTTTCACCGCGCAAGCAGATCAGCCCCTCAAGGTGGTCACCACATTCTCCATCCTGGGCGACATGGTGGACGTCATCGGAGGCGACGCGATTGAGTTGACGTCGCTTGTGGGCCGCGACGGGGACGCCCACGTCTATTCCCCCTCGCCGCAAGATGCCAAAGCGGTCAGCGAAGCGGACGTGCTGATCATCAACGGGCTGGAATTCGAAGGCTGGCTGGAACGCTTGACCGAGGCAGCCTCGTTCGACGGCAAACTGGTGGTGGCGACAGATGGGATCGAGGCCATCGCCTATGATGATCACGCGGAAGAGAAGCATGATGACCACGATCATGCGGAGAACGATCATGATCATGACCACGGCGAACATAAACATGATGATCACGCGCATGACGACCATGCCCATGATGACCACGGTCACGACGAACACGCCCATGATGATCACGATCACAGCAAAGAAAAGCACGACGATCACGCGGGCCACGATGATCACGCAGGCCACAACCACGGGGCATTCGACCCACACGCCTGGCAAAGTGTCGAAAACGCGATGATCTACGTGGACAACATCGCCAACGGTCTGGCGCAGGCCGATCCCGACAACGCCTCTGACTATTTCACCAACCGCGCCGCCTATATGGCCGAACTGGAGGCACTGCAGACCGAAATCACCGGCACCATGGCCGCCCTGCCCGCCGACAGGCGCACGGTCGTGACCTCCCACGACGCGTTCGGCTATTTCGAGCAAAGCTACGGGTTGAGGTTCGAAGCCCCCGTCGGCCTCAGCACGGAGTCGGAAGCCTCGGCCGGTGATGTGGCCAAGCTGATCACGCAGATCCGTGACCAGGGCATCGCGGCCGTCTTCGTGGAAACCATCACCGACAACCGCCTGATGGAACAGATTGCCAATGAAACGGGTGCGGTGATCGGCGGCGTGCTTTATTCAGATGCGCTGTCGGGCGAAGATGGCCCCGCGCCCACCTATCTCGACATGATGCGCTACAACGCGGCGACGATCGCGGGCGCGCTTGGATCCTGACACGCGATGAGTGATCCGCGCGTCCCGGTGACGCTTCTGACCGGGTTTTTGGGGGCAGGCAAAACCACGCTGCTCAATGCGATCCTGTCGGATGCGTCCACCGGGCCCGTGGCCGTCATCGTCAACGAATTCGGAGAGGCGGGGCTTGATCACGACCTCATTGAGAAAAGCAGTGATGAGGTGGTGCTACTCTCATCGGGTTGCCTGTGTTGCACGGTGCGCGGGGATCTATCCAAGACCATCACCCGCCTGATGATCCAACGCGAGACGGGCGCGTTCGATTTCAACCGCATTGTCATTGAAACCACCGGCCTCGCCGATCCCGGCCCGATCCTGCAGACCATGCTGGTCGACCGCGATCTGGCCCCTGCGGTGCGGATGGACGGGGTGGTCACAGTGGTCGATGCCGTCAACGGCCCCGCTACGATGGACGCGCAGTTCGAGGCCGTCTCCCAGGTCGCTATGGCCGACATGATCGTGCTCAGCAAAACCGATCTGGCGGGTGACGTTGCATCCTTTGAGGCTCGCCTGCGCAACCTCAACGCCACCGCGCCCATCCTATACGCGGTGAAAGGGGACGGCCTGAGCCAGAAACTCTGGGGCCTCTCCGGCTTGCGTCCCGGTGTCGAACAGGCCCAAGCGTTGACATGGATGACACCTCAACCCGATCCGCTCAGCAATCTCTCCGGTCTGGCGCCAAGCACGCCCGTCTCCGCCCACGACAAGCGCATCGGCACCGCCTCCATCGTTCTGGATGAACCGATGGAGGACAAAGTGTTCGACACGTGGCTCAACACGCTCATTTCCCTGCGTGGCGAGGACATCCTGCGCGTCAAAGGCATCGTGTTCCTCAAGGACCTCGAAACACCCTTTGTCTTCCACGGCGTCGGGCACATTTTCGATCCGCCGGTACCGGTGAAAAACTGGCAAAGCACGGATCGAAGAACGCGGATCGTGGTGATCGGCCGCGACCTTAGCCGCCCGGAATTGCAGGCCAGCCTCAATACCCTACGCGGGCAATTTGTGCCCTCTGACTGACGCAGAGACCGCTCGGCGAGGCATCGCCTTGCACGATATTCCAACTTTTGCAGACAGTACGCTGTATCCGGTTGAACCACTGCTGAATTGTCGGGCGCAAAAACACGGGTTGATTGAAGTTATATTATAACATAACTCTGTTCTGCATGTTCACCACGTTGCCCTGCCTCACCCAAAAACCTGCTGGAGCATGTCCATGAATTTCGTCCGCGAGGCCGTCACTGATGCCGCGATCGGCGTGGGCGTCACGAAAACCCATGAGGGTCTCTCCTGCATCCATCACCCGGGTTGCGCGGCGGCGATCTGGCAGCGCGCGCCCTTGCCGGAATTTCAACACTGGATTGACGGGCTTGACCCCCAAACCCTACCCCGCACGCGGATGATCCTTGCCCCTGATCAGGTGCGCGACGCCCTGCAGAAAACCGCGCTCATGTGCGGCACGCCCGACTGCCCTCAATGCGAAATGCTGGTGGATGACATGGCCGCACTTGCCGCGATTTTCGCGCGCCTCATGAAGACGCGCTATATCCGCCTGCGGCTCGACGTGATCAGCCATGATGCCTGCCGCACCTTCCACATCGACAGCGTCACAGCGCGGCTCATCTGCGCCTATCGCGGGACCGGCACGCAATATGGTATCTCGCCGGATGGTAAAGACCCGTCCCGCGTTTTCACCGTGCCCGCCTGCGCCCCCATCATCCTGCGGGGCACCCGGTGGCCGGGGGGCCCGAAATCCGGCCTTCTGCATCGCTCACCCCCCATCGAAGGCAGCGGTGAAACACGTCTTCTTCTGGTGATCGACCCGGTCGATGAAGCACCCAACGAAACCGACACAATCCACTAGGGACAACAGGAGACCCATCATGAAAACACGCGCCGCCATCGCCTGGGCCCCGAACCAGCCGCTTGAGATTGAAGAGATCGACCTCGAAGGCCCCAAGGACGGCGAGGTTCTGGTCCGCATCGTCACCACCAGCCTGTGCCATACGGACGTGTTCACGCTCTCCGGCGAAGATCCCGAGGGACTCTTTCCTTGCATCCTGGGCCACGAAGGCTGCGGCATTGTCGAAGAGGTGGGGCGCGGTGTGACATCCGTAAAACCCGGCGATCACGTGATCCCGCTTTACGTCCCCGAAGATCCAGAATGCCCTTACATCAAGTCCGGCAAGACGAACCTTTGCCAGACCATTCGCGCCACCCAGGGCGCGGGCCTAATGCCCGATGGCACCTCTCGCTTTTCCTACAAAGGCAAGCAGATCCTGCATTACATGGGCACCAGCACGTTCAGCGAATACACCGTGCTGCCGGAGATTTCTGTGGCCAAGATTTCCAAGGACGCGCCGCTCTCCAAGGCGTCCGTCATGGGTTGCGCTGTGCCCACAGGCATTGGTGCCGTGCGCAATACCGCAAATGTGGAAGCGGGTGCGACCGTCGCCGTCTTCGGCCTCGGCGCCGTGGGCATGGCCGTCATTCAGGGCGCGGTTCTGCGCGGCGCCTCGCGCATCATCGGGATCGACGTCAATCCCAACAAATTCCCGCTCGCCAAATCGCTGGGGGCCACCGAATGCCTGAACCCCAAGGATCATACCCAACCCATCCACGAGGTCCTGATCGAGATGACCAATGGTGGCCTTGATTACACCTTTGAGGCCGTGGGCAATGTGGGCCTGATGCGCTCGGCCCTTGAGGCCTGCCACAAAGGCTGGGGCGAATGCACCGTGATCGGCGTCGCGGGCGCGGGTCAGGAAATCTCCACCCGGCCCTTCCAACTGGTTACCGGTCGCGTTTGGCGCGGCACGGCCTTTGGCGGGGTTCTGGGCCGGTCGCAGCTGCCCAGCATGGTGGATGAATGGCTCAACGGCGACTTCAGCGTCGATCCATACATCACCCATCACATGAACCACGACCAGATCAACACCGCCTTCGATCTGCTGCATCAGGGCAAATCGATCCGGTCCGTCATCCATTTCGACCCCAATGCGACCATGACGGTCAATTCCCTGCCCGGAGAGATTGTGCAACCATGACCCACGTCGCCGGACAACGGAGGAAGAAACGCGCCAATGCCGGGCAAACCAGCCTGAAGCGCAAGCCGCGCGCCACCGATCCCATGCGCGAATTCGACGGCCTGCCGCAAGAATTGCGCGCCTGGGTCGCCCGGGCCGATCTGCCCTGGCGGCCCGGCTCCGTGCGGCGGTCGTTTGAACGGGCACTGTCGGAAACCGGCGACATTACCCGTGCGCTGGAAGAACTGGACCGCTTGCAGAAGCGACTGATCGCCAAGGACGCCAAAAAGGTGTGGGGAGAGGTTCACCCCGGCGCGCGGGAGGCCTAAACTGTGCCGCATGACCTGGATGCGATCCAAACTCATGCAGCTTAGTGCAGCTGCCCTTCTCAGCATGGCGGGTCCGGCTGCGACCCACCCCCATGTCTTCGTCGATGGCGGTGTTGATTTCCGCTTTGACGATCAATCACGGCTCACCTCGCTGCAGGTCACATGGCTCTATGATGAATTCGAAACTCTCTACATCCTCGCCAATAACAACCTTGATCTGACCTTGGATGGCACGTTGTCGGAGGCGGATCGCCTGACCCTCGAACAGAAATTCAGCGACTGGCCCGAGGATTTCGACGGCTCCGCGCATCTGTCGCATAACGGCGCGCCCGTCGGGCTCAACTGGCCGTCTGATCCGCAGGTTCAGGTGGTGGATGGCCGCATTCAGGCGGTCTTTGATCGGGAATTGCAAACCCCGCTTGATCTGGCGGGGCAAGAGGCGGACCTGGCCTTCTACGAATCCACTTACTTTTTCGCCTTCAAGATCACCAACACGCCGCAACTTATCGGGGAAACCCGTTGCGCGGCGGATGTCATACCCTTCAAGGCAGACGCAGGCGATGCCAGCCTTCTGGCCAAACTCGCCAGCCTAAGCCGCGAAGAGGTGCCAGAGAACGAAAACGTGGGCGTGCTATTTGCAGACCGGATCGCCCTGACCTGCACTCGATAAAGGAGCCATCCATGCCCATCGTCCCCACCACCTATGAGGAATGGGAACACTGCATCACAGTCCAATGCGGCATCCCCCTGACCGCCGAATTCGCC
>JBCCCZ010000035.1:0-20844 GCA_039033255.1 Pseudomonadota bacterium | reverse complement strand
TGCGGCGTTTGCATGAAAAGAGAGCGCGCATGGTATCAGCAGCAGAGCAAATGGCCGCAAATTCCAGCTGGTCGGCCTTCGGTAAGGCCACTGAGCTGCGCAAGCGGATCCTCTTCACCATCGGCATCCTGATTGTCTATCGTCTGGGCACCTTTATCCCGGTGCCGGGCATTGATGGCGCGGAACTGCGCGCCTTCATGCAGGAAGCCGCAGCCGGGATCGGGGGGATGCTCTCGATGTTCACCGGTGGCGCGCTGGGCCGGATGGGGATTTTTGCCCTCGGCATCATGCCCTACATTTCCGCCTCGATCATTGTTCAGCTGATGACGGCCATGGTGCCGGCACTGGAACAGCTGAAGAAAGAAGGCGAACAGGGCCGCAAAAAGATCAACCAATACACGCGCTACGGCACGGTGGGCCTTGCCACGCTGCAATCTTATGGCCTCGCGGTCAGTCTGGTCGGCGGTGGCCTTGTGCAGCCGGAGATCGGCGAAGGCTTCTTTATTGCGTCCTGCATGATCACCCTTGTGGGGGGCACGATGTTCCTGATGTGGCTGGGCGAACAGATCACCGCGCGCGGCGTGGGCAACGGTATCTCTCTGATTATCTTCGTGGGCATCATCGCCGAAGTGCCAGCCGCCCTGGCACAGTTCTTCAGCCAGGGCCGGTCGGGTGCCATTAGCCCGGCGGTGGTCATCGGGGTGATCCTGATGGTGATCGCGACCATCACTTTCGTGGTGTTCATGGAGCGCTCACTCCGCAAGATTCACATCCAATATCCGCGGCGACAAGTGGGGATGAAAGTCTATGATGGCGGGTCTTCGCACCTGCCCGTAAAGGTAAACCCGGCCGGTGTGATCCCGGCGATTTTTGCCAGCTCACTGCTCTTGTTGCCGGTGACATTGTCGACCTTCTCAGGGCAAAACGCTGGCCCGGTGATGTCGACCATCCTCGCGTATTTCGGGCCGGGACAGCCGCTTTATCTGCTGTTCTTCACGGCGATGATCATCTTCTTCACCTATTTCTACACCTACAATGTGGCGTTCAAGCCCGATGATGTGGCCGACAATCTGAAAAACCAGAACGGTTTCATTCCCGGTATCCGCCCGGGCAAGAAGACGGCGGAATACCTCGAATATGTCGTCTCGCGCATCCTGGTGCTGGGCTCGGGCTATCTGGCGCTCGTGTGCATGCTGCCAGAGGTTCTACGCTCTGAATTTGCCATTCCCTTCTATTTCGGCGGCACATCGGTGCTGATCGTGGTGTCGGTAACGATGGACACGATCCAGCAGGTGCAATCCCATCTTCTGGCACATCAATACGAAGGCCTTATTGAAAAATCGCAACTAAGCGGTAAAGGTCGTAAACGTGCACGGAGGAAGGGGACAGCCCGTAAATGAATATCATACTATTGGGCCCGCCTGGGGCGGGTAAGGGAACGCAGGCTGAAAGGCTTGTGGAGGAACGCGGCATGGTGCAATTGAGCACAGGAGACATGCTGCGAGAGGCCAAGACCAGCGGCACCGAGATGGGCAAGCGCGTGGCCGAGGTGATGGATCGCGGCGATCTGGTGACCGATGAGATCGTGATTGGCCTCATTCGCGAAAAGATCACCGGCGGCGAAGGCAGCGGCAAAGGCTTCATCTTCGACGGCTTTCCCCGGACGCTCGCGCAGGCCGATGCGCTGGGCGCGCTCTTGGAAGAGACAGGCCAGACCCTCGATCACGTGATCGAACTCCAAGTGGATGACGAAGTCCTTGTGGGCCGCATCGTAGGCCGGGCCGAAGCCGCCGCCGCCGCAGGACAACCCGTCCGCGCGGATGACAATGAGGAAAGCCTCAAGATTCGTCTGATGGAATACTACAAGAAGACGTCGCCGCTGACGGGCTACTACTACGCCAAAGGTGACCTCAAAGGCGTGGATGGTTTGGGTGAGATCGATCAGGTCGCAGCCGACGTGGCCGCCATTCTCGACACCTGACACTTAATCTGGTCCCGCGCTCCCGAAATCTTTAAAAGATTTCGACCGCATTCTTTTAAAGAATGCGCTGCCAGCGTTGGCGCCAGAATTTTCGAAAAATTCTGTTCCACTCGGGGATGGTTGGCCGGGGTTGACCCCGGCACATCTTCGAACGAATAAACGCCGAAAACCCGATCAGGGAAAGTGACCCCATTTTGGGTTTCGGCTCCGCGAAAATTACCCCAAAATGTACAAAACGCCGGGGTCTGGCTCAAATTCCCAATTTCGCGGAAACGATCTCATTCACCGCCTTAGGGTTCGCCTTCCCGCCTGTGGCCTTCATCACCTGACCTACGAACCAACCCGCCAGTTTGGGGTTCACCTTGGCCTTCTCCACCTGCGCCGGATTGTCCGCGATGATCTGATCCACGGCCGCCTCGATGGCGCCCGTATCCGTCACCTGCTTCATGCCCCGCGCCTCGACGATCTCCGCCGGATCGCCGCCTTCGGTGTAGACAATTTCAAACAGATCCTTGGCGATCTTGCCCGAGATAGCGTCCGAGCTGATCAGGTCCACGATCCCGCCCAATTGGTCCGGGCTGACCGGGCTATCGGTGATTTCGTGGTCTTCCTTTTTCAGCCGACCAAAGAGTTCATTGATCACCCAATTTGCCACCAACTTGCCGTCGCGCCCCTGCGCTGCGGATTCAAAATAAGCGGCGTTCTCCGCCTCCGCTGTCAGCACGCCCGCGTCGTATTCGCTGAGCCCAAAGTCGCCCATGAAGCGCGCCTTTTTCTCATCCGGCAACTCCGGCAAAGAGGCTGCGATGTCATCCACCCAAGCCTGTTCGATCTCCAAAGGCAGCAAGTCAGGATCGGGAAAATAGCGGTAGTCATGCGCCTCTTCCTTCGACCGCATCGACCGCGTTTCGTTCTTGTCGGGGTCGTAAAGCCGCGTTTCCTGATCGACCTCTCCACCGGCTTCGACAATCGCAATCTGGCGGCGCGCTTCGACGTCAATCGCCATCTGGATGAACCGAATGGAGTTCATGTTCTTGATCTCACACCGCGTGCCTAAGTAGCTGAAATCCTGTGTTTCCTGGTATTTCTCATAATCCCCGGGCCGACAGATCGACACGTTCACATCCGCCCGCAGGTTGCCGTTCTGCATGTTGCCATCGCAGGTGCCGAGATAGCGCAGGATCTGGCGCATCTTCGCGATGTAGGCGGCGGCCTCTTCTGGCCCACGAATGTCAGGGCGGCTCACGATCTCCATCAGACAAACGCCCGTGCGGTTGAGATCCACAAAGGACATTGCCGGGTCCATATCATGGATCGACTTGCCCGCGTCCTGTTCCATATGGATCCGCTCAATCCGCACCTTGCGCGCGATGCCGGGTTCCATATCCACGAGGATTTCGCCTTCGCCCACAATGGGGTGGTAGAGCTGCGAAATCTGATAGCCCTGCGGCAGATCGGGGTAGAAATAGTTCTTCCGATCAAAGGCCGACCACAGATTGATCTGCGCCTTCAGCCCCAGCCCAGTGCGCACCGCTTGTTCGACGCAGTATTCATTGATCACCGGCAGCATGCCCGGCATGGCCGCATCCACGAAAGCCACGTTGGAATTGGGTTCCGCCCCGAAGGCCGTGGAGGCCCCGGAAAACAGTTTCGCGTTCGAGGCCACCTGCGCATGCACCTCCATCCCGATCACCAGTTCCCAATCGTGCTTGGCACCCGCGATCACTTTGGGTTTGGGGGGCTCATAGGTCAGGTCCAGCATGGGTTTGCTCCGGTCGCTTGTCACGGGTGGTTCTAGGTGACAGGTCCACGCCCGGCAAGAGGGGCGGCTTGGCAAATGAGGCGCTTTTGTCTAAATCACGGGCGAACCTTCAGGCTACGTTGTGTTACATGGAAAGACTGACCAAGATATCCGGTGTCGCGGCGCCCATGCCGCTCATCAATATCGACACCGACATGATCCTGCCCAAGCAGTATCTCAAGACGATCAAGCGGTCGGGTCTTGGCGTCGCGCTGTTTGAAGAGATGCGCTATGACATGGACGGCAACGAGGTGCCGGATTTCGTGTTGAACCGCCCGGCCTACCGAAATGCCAAGATCCTCATTGCAGGCGATAATTTTGGCTGTGGGTCGAGCCGGGAACACGCGCCTTGGGCGATCAAGGATTTCGGCATAAAGGTGATCGTGTCCACAAGCTTTGCCGATATCTTTTTCCAAAATTGCTTCAAGAACGGCATCCTGCCGATCACCTTGCCGCAGGACCAGGTCGACCTCCTGATGGAAGATGCAGAACGCGGCGCCAATGCGATCATGACAGTCGATCTAGAAGAAAACCTGATCACCACGTCGGACGGTCAGGCGATCCCCTTTGAGGTTGAGCCCTTCAAACGTAGCTGTCTTTTGCAAGGCCTCGATGAAATCGGATTGACGCTGGAAAAGCTCGACCATATCGAGGCGTTTGAAACGCGCATGGCCAAGGAGCGGCCGTGGATTTTTGACACGCCTGCGGGCGACTAAAAGACTGAGAGACAGATGGCGACTGACAAGCAAATCACCTGGAATGGCGGGCTGCAACCGGAGGCGGTGGAGACATTGCTGACGCCCGGCGGCTGCATCGTGAGCCCGACCAAGGTGGGCTACATCGTGATGACAACCGACGCGAAGGGCCTGGAACGCAAATTCGACGCCAAGGAACGCAAGCGTAACAAGCCCGGTGTAGTGCTTTGCGGGTCGATGGAACAGCTTGTTGTGCTGGCCGAACTCAATGACGAGATCCGCGCGCTGTATCAGGCCCATTGGGATCGTGACATCCTACTTGGCTGCATCTTGCCCTGGCGCGAGGATGCGCTGCAACACATTCCCGATGATGGATCATCAGAGTTGATGATGGATGGCCGCAAAACCAGCTGTTTTGTGATCAAATTCGGCGTACCCTCCGAGAACACAGCGCGGGAGCTGTGGGACAATCACGGCAGGTTGGTCTTTGCCTCATCGGCCAATCCGTCAGGCAAGGGCAATCGCGGCCTCGTCGAAGGCATTGGTGAGCGGATCGAAAATGAGGTCGATATCATCGTTGAAGCCAACGATTACGTGGCTTCGATCCAGCCCAATGAAGACGAAAAGACCCGCTATGAGCAGGGCGTGATGGTGTCCGCGGTGGATGATGACGGTGTGTTGGTGCCGATGCAAAACGGAGATCGTGATGTGCGTCCGGTGCCTGTGCTGATCCGCAAAGGTCTCGATTGCGATGCGATCATGTCCTTGCTGAGCGATCATTTCACCAGCTGGGATTACCGGCAGGGGCAATATTACTGAGGTGATAACCGCGGCCTCAAACGACTGCTCGAAACTTGAAGCGGCGCGCCGCTTTCAGATCGTCACGGGTCCGGACGGTGTATCAAATGTAGCCGTGATCGCATAATCGCCCTTGACCGTCTCGACCCGTTCATCGTCCGGCAGATAGCTCTGGTTCACATGGGGATGCGAAAGATGCAGACCGGTCAACCGAACGCCGTGATCTTCTAAAACCTGGCAGGGATGTTTGTCGCTGCGCCATTCCATCAAAGCAGGCGCAATGCCATCGAGTTGCAAACGCCCATCATCTGGCACGACCATTGTCCACCCCATACCATCGCGAGAGGTGGCCACCGGCGAACCCGGACCGGCCGCGCCCATGGACATGAGGTTTGACAGGTCACGCGCCCGGACCACCCAATTGGTCAGTCGTGTATCCCCCTCAAAATGATCAAGCCCGAACCAACGGGGTCGTCGGGGCGTTTTGCCGTTCGGATCGACCGCGATCACCTCAAGGTAATCATCCGGACCCAGTGACAAGAGGCGGCTATGCGTGCCAAAGCTGGAATGCTTTCCGCCGTCTTCCAGCGGGACGCCGAGCTGTTCGGATATCGCCTGCGCGCCTGTTTCGAGATCCGAGGTGGAAATGATCAGATGGTCCAGTGCCAACATGTGCATGCCCTTTCAAGTGTCTGAGGAGACACCTGGCCTGCACGCATGCCCGGGCTGGCTTGGCTCCAATTCCGGGGCAGTTAACAGCAAATCGTGCCGCTTGCCGACCAAAAAATGCGCAGGCGTTCAAATTGCGGGCAGGCGGTACATGCCTTGGGGTGAAAAGCCCAGAGAACTGCCATCTGCGATCTCTGCGGCGAAGCGCGTTGCGATGATGCGCAAGGCGGTTTGGCGGCCTTTGACGACGAGCGCGCGGCGTGACGGAAGCGCAGGGACCGGCGCCGGCGCCAGAAGCGTCTGGGACCAAATCAGCGGGTGTAATTCGCGCAGGTGATCGGTCACCAGCCAGTCGAGGCATTCGTGCAATTGCATCCGCGCGGCGGCGGCGACGGTGTCTTTACCATCAGCCTTGGGTGCCATCGCAATGGCGCAGAAAGCCGTGAATTGGTTGACGATGTGCTGATCATTGTGACGATGGATTATGTTTTCCATCCCTTCGACGAAAAGATCCGGATCAAGCAGCGCAATGGCGCCTGGTTCCGACATCAAAGCGTCCAGATAAACCCAAGCGTAGCCCCCGGCCTGCCATTGTGTTTCGGTCTGAGATGCGGTTTTGCGGGCCGCCACTTCTAATGCGTTGGGATGCTTATGCAAAAGGCGCGACATATAGCGCCCCAGAGCGCGCATATGGCCGTGTCCATGGGGATCGAGCGCAATCAGTTTGGCATAGTCTTCCCCCAGCTTCAGATCCCGTTTTTCATGGGTTGCCGCAAGCGCGCATTGCGCCGCCAGAACGGACGGCGCGTTCAGCGCCTCACCGTCGTGATCCATCAGGATGGCTTCCGCGCGGTTCAGGTGTTCTTGTGCATGGGCCAGCGCGTCTTCGGGGTTGTCGCGGAAACGGATGCAATGCCATGCCCATGCGATGTCGAGATGCGCAAGGGCCACGATCAATGCGCTGGCATAGCTGTCATCTTCCTCCAGCAGAACGTCTTCCAAGGCCTCAATGCCACCATCATCAGGTTCCGCCCCATCGTGGAGCGCATCCTCAGCCGCTGAGACCACATCGCTGCGCGCACCATAAGCAAGGAGCAGAGACGCCGTTTCGCCCGCGGGCGTGGCCAGCCGCGTTTCATCGGCATAGCGGATTTTTTCGGCCAGATCGCTCCACCTGTCCTGGCGGGCCAGTTTCTGGCCCCTGTCCTGGTGGGTTGCGCGGGCCATTTCCTCATCGGAGACGGGCAGCGTCGGCAGGATGACCCGCCTGCTCAGCGCGTCGATGTCTTTTTCAGACATGACCTTACCTTTGCTGCTCGCTCTGATCGTCTCTCTGAGAATGGGTTTCTTCGTGATCGGCTTGGTAATCACCCGGCGCAGCTTGGTAATCGGGCTTTGTTCCGCTTCTTTGGCGTATTGTGACTTGCTTCGCGTGCCCTTTGCGGAAGGCTTTGACTGCTTACGGGAATTGAACATACTGGATCCGATCTGGTGCTGCCCGAACTGATTGGCGGAGCAATCGGCCGAAAATTGGGCAAGGGGGAGGAGAAGCCGGGGAATTCATGCGACAGTATGGACCAAAGTGTTACCTTCTGATGACGGCCTGTTTGCGGAGACTGATGTCTTACGCATTGATAATGGTTGTTTTTTTCGGAAGCGGCCTGGTTCTGGCACAAGACTTGGATGGCGTAAAACCGCCGATCCGAGACGGCCAAATTCCGCACACCAGCTGGGCGCATCTGCGCGGCACAGATCTGTGGACACGCAGCGCCATTTCCGCGCTCAAAAGCCACGGTGCCCCGCTGGTGGAAATGATTCCCGCCGATATCAAAGACTGGTGCCCGGCGTATCCCAACGCGTCTCAGAAACGACGGCAGGCGTTTTGGGTGGGGTTTCTGTCACGGCTGGCCAAACATGAAAGCACCTATCGCCCGCAGGTCGTGGGCGGCAGCGGGCGTTGGTACGGGCTGTTGCAGATCTTGCCAGCGACGGCGCGTGGCTATGGTTGTCGCGCGCGCAGCGGGGCGGCGTTGCAGCACGGCCCGTCAAACCTCAGCTGCGGGGTGCGTATCATGGCGGTGACAGTACGACGCGACGGGGTTGTGTCACGGCGCGGGCGCGGTGTGGCGGCGGATTGGGGGCCTTTGGTCAGCAGCCGCAAGCGGGCCGACATGCAGGCTTGGACGCGGGAACAGACCTATTGCACGCCGCTGTCGGCGGTCAGGCCGCGTTTGCGCCCGGAGGGTGGGCCGCAGCATGCGTTGAAATTGCGGCCCAAGGCCCGGCCCGAGCGGGTTGCGGTGATCGCGGAGTAGCCGCTCTTCGCTCCCTTGCGGGCGCGCCTCGCCGGTGTCAGGCGTCGCGGATGCGGCTGACCATTTCGCGCGTGTCCCGGCTTAGCCCCTCGAGCGAGAGGATACGATCCAGTTGCACGGCAATCAGAGCCTGCCGATCTGCGTCATATCGCTTCCATGTTTCAAAGGCCGAACACATGCGCGCGGTGGTTTGGGGATTGAGCGGATCGAGCTGGATCAGCCAGTCACTCAATACCTTGTACCCTGCACCCGTTGGTGCATGGAAACCTGCAGGGCTCATCACCAGCGCGCCCATGACAGCGCGGAAACGGTTGGGATTGCGGAGAGTGAAGTCAGGATGGCCGGTTAGGCCTTGCGCGGTTTGCGCCGTCACCTCCGGCTTTGAATTGGCCACCTGCATCATGAACCATTTGTCGATCACCAGCCGGTCATGCTGCCATTGATCATAGAAGCTTTGGGTGGCTGCATCCCCCATGCCCGCATTGAGCAGGCAGGCAAACGCCGCCAGTTGTTGCGTCATGTTACCTGCGTTTTCAAATTGCGCTTGAGCCTGCGCGCCGCCATCGAGACGAGTGAGGATGCCGAGCGCAGCATTGGTCAACGCGCGCGCACCCGATTGTGCCGCGTCTGGCTTATAGGCCGCGGTGATTTGATGACTGTCATAGAGCGCGCGTGCCGTGTCACCCAAAGCTTCGGCTCTGGCCTCGCGCAGAGTGTCGAGAGCCTGCCATATAGCCGTGGGGTCCGGCGTTTCGCCCGCATCAAAGAGGGCCTGAGCCAGTTCATCCTCGCTCGGCAGTCCCAAAGTGAGAGCACGGAATGCAGGGTCAAGCGTGTCATCCCTCACTGTGTCATGGACCGCGTCGATATAGGCCTGATCAGGTGCCGCCCCGTGCCGCATCATCGACAAAAGCCCGCTCAAGGCCAGGGCCCGCCCTGCTTCCCACTTGTTGAACGGGTCCGTGTCATGGGCCAGCAGGAAAGCGCGTTCTTCATTCGTGCTTTCGCGCTGCAGGATCACCGGGGCAGAGAAGCCGCGCAGGATGGACGGGACAGGACGCTGGGCGTGGCCGTCGAAATGAAAGCTCTGTTGCGCATCGGTCATTTCCAAAACGGTGGTGTCTGCCACCTCGTCGCCGTCAGGTCCAATCAGACCCACCGCAATTGGGATCACGCGCGGCGGCTTGTCCGTCTGTCCCGGGGTCGGCGGTGTTGTCTGTTCGAAGGTGAGGGTGAAGCGATCGCCCTCATAAACCTCTGACACCGCAAGGCGCGGTGTGCCTGCATCCTCGTACCAGCGCTTGAACTGGCTGAGATCACGACCGGTGGCATCCTCGAACACCTTCAGCCAGTCCTCAATGGTCGCCGCATCACCATCGTGACGCTCGAAATAAAGATCGAGCGCGCGCGCATAGGCGGCATCCCCCACCAGCGTTTTCAACATGCCAATCAGTTCGGCACCTTTTTCGTAGACGGTGGCGGTGTAGAAGTTATTGATTTCCACAAAGGATGAAGGACGCACCGGGTGGGCCAGAGGGCCGTTGTCTTCGCGAAACTGGCGCGCGCGCAGGGCGATGACATCCGCGATACGTTTGACAGGCTCGGAACGCATGTCAGAGGTGAACTGCGCATCGCGAAAAACGGTCAGGCCTTCTTTAAGACACAGCTGAAACCAATCGCGGCAGGTGATGCGGTTGCCCGTCCAATTGTGGAAATACTCATGGGCGATGATGCCCTCGATCCGTTCGAAATTCATGTCGGTAGATGTATCGGGGCTCGCCAGCACTGCGGCGGAATTGAAAATATTCAGCCCCTTGTTTTCCATCGCACCCATGTTGAAATCATCGACTGCCACGATGTTGAAAATGTCGAGATCGTATTCGCGGCCGTAAACCTCTTCATCCCATGTCATGGATTTGATGAGCGCCTCCATCGCGAAGTCGCATTTGTGCTCATCGCCCGGACGAACCCAGATATTGAGTTCCACCTTGCGGCCTGAGGCGGTTGTGAACGCGCCGGGGTGATTGATCAGATCGCCCGCGACCAGCGCAAAAAGATAGGCGGGTTTGGGCCAGGGGTCATTCCATTCCGCAAAGCTGTCGCCCGTGTCGCCGGGGTTGCCGTTTGACAGCAGCACGGGCTCTGATCCTTCGATGCGCACGTCGAACTTCGCCATCACATCCGGTCGGTCAGGATAAAAGGTGATCTTGCGAAACCCTTCGGCCTCGCACTGGGTGCAGTACATGCCGTTTGACATGTAAAGCCCTTCGAGCGCGGTGTTGGCCTGCGGGTTGATCTCCACCTCGGCCTCCCAAACGAAATCGCCCTCCGGCACATCGCATTCCAGCCCGCCATCGACCACGCGTGGCGTGACGTCCAAGCCGTCGATCCTGGCCCAGATCAGCATCAGGTCTTCGCCATGCAGAAAGAAGCGCGTGTCGCTGGCCGCCGGGTTGGGCCGAAACGCAATGCGAGAGGTGACCCGCGTGGCCGTCGGATGCAGCCTGAACATGAGAGACACGCCGTCAACCTCATAGCCAAAGGGCGTGTAGTCTTTTAGGTAGATCGGCTGGGGGGTAGCGTCGCGCATGTCAGGGCTCCGGTTCATGGGTCTTGCAGAGGTGTAATGCAAAGCAGGCGAACCGCAAGTCGCGCCCGCGTCATTTGCGCATCTGCGCGGGCCTGACTGTGCGCCCGCGCTTGTTTTAAGGACTTTGTCGTCATTATATACTAAGCACGCGCAAAGGAATTTAAGGGACAAACATGGCTCGGCCCGTCATTGGCATTATCGGCAACAGCTACCTGCTGGACGAAGAGTATCCGGTACACGCGGGCGGAACGATGAATTCCGCCGCCATCGCCAAGGTCGCGGGCTGTTTGCCTTTGCTTGTGCCCACGGACCCGGCCTTTGTCAGTGTCGAAGAGTTGCTGGAGACTTGTGATGGGTTTCTGCTGACTGGCGGACGACCGAACGTGCATCCCGAAGAGTACGGCGAAGAGGAAACCGAGGCCCATGGCGCCTTTGACCGCGCGCGCGATGCAGTTACCCTGCCGTTAGTGCGTGCTTGCGTAGAGCGGGGGCAGCCATTTTTCGGTGTCTGTCGCGGCTTTCAGGAGGTGAATGTGGCGCTGGGCGGCACGCTGCACCCGGAAATCCGGGATCTGCCAGGGCGCGACAATCACCGCATGCCGCCTGATGGTACGCTGGATGAAAAATTTGAGCTGCGCCACACTGTGAATTTTACCGAAGGCGGGGTGTTCGCGCGTCTTTTGGGGTCGAGCGAGGTGTTGACCAACACGTTGCACGGCCAAGGCATTGTTGAGCCGGGTGAGGGTATTGTTGTTGACGGCAGGGCCCCTGATGGCACGCCTGAGGCGATCTATGTCAAAGACGCGCCCGGGTTCACGCTGTCGGTGCAATGGCACCCGGAATACAAGGCAGATGAGGATCCGGTGAGCCGGGTTCTGTTCCATCATTTTGGTGAAGCGGCGCGGGCGTGGGCAGAGGGTGTCGACACGCTGGTGCGACGGTCGGCCTAAGGTTACTTCAGGCTCACTTTTGGTTGGTTCTCCGGCGCGGAATCAAGGCGCTTGCGCCGCCGCGCCTTCGCCGGGCCCCACCCAGGGCCTGGCGAACTGGAAATTGTAGCCTACAGCTCGGATGTCGTCCGGGAACCCAACGATAAAGCGCTGCAGTTCAAAGGTAGAGATCGCCAGACCGGGGCCAGGCGGAGGCGCTCTGTTGCGCTTACTTTTCTAAGTCAGCCCCGCCGCAGCCTTCTGCGCCTTGGTCAATTTCGCACGTACCATGTCATAGGAAGCTTCAATATGCGCCTTCAGCTCCGCATCATTCAGCCCAGGTTCATCATATACTTGCACCCATTTGAGCCCTCGTGAGGCCATGTAAGGCGCAGGCCGGATACCGGGCATATCGCTCAGCACTTCAAATCCCAGGTCGGTAGCTTTGAAGGTGAACGCATCCTCCCCATCGTTCCAGCCGCACAGGGCAAACACCTTGGGGCCCACCTTCCACACATCAGCATTGCCCCATTGCACCACGTGATGGGTGCCGGGCAGGCCGTCGCAGAAGGTGTTGAATTCGTCTCGGGTCATAAGAAAAAGGGCGAGGAAATCCCCGCCCTACGCTTTTCAGATCAGTTCGGGATTTCGCCCGTCAGGCCTTCGACATAGAAATCCATGCCCGCCAGCGTGCCATCATCGGCCACTTCGCCCTCGGCCAGCCAGGCAGATCCGTCCTGCTTATTGATGGGTCCGGTGAAGGGGTGGTATTCGCCCGTGCGCATCGCTTCAACCATGGCCAGCGCTTCGGCCTTCACATCGGCAGGGACGGCATCGGTGATCTCACCAATTTCCACCATCCCTGTGTCGATGCCATCCCATGTGGCCACCGTTTCCCATGTGCCATCAATCACCGCTTGCGTGCGGTCGATGTAGTACGGTGCCCAGTTGTCGATGATCGAACTCACCCGCGGGAAGGGGCCATACTCAGACATATCGGAGGCTTGCCCGAAGGTCACCACGTTGCCAGCGGCTTGCGCTGCGGCCTGCGGTGCCGTGCTGTCGGTGTGCTGCAGGATGACATCCGCGCCCTGGTCGATCAGCGCATTGGCGGCGTCGGCCTCCTTCTGTGGGTCAAACCACGTGTAGACCCAGATAATGCGGAACTCGACATCCGGGTTCACCGCCTTGGCATGCAGATAGGCGGAATTGATGCCTCGGATCACCTCCGGAATGGGGTAGGAGGCGATGTAGCCCACCACGTTGCTTTCCGTCATGTTGCCCGCGATATGGCCCTGCACCGCGCGGCCTTCATAGAACCGGGCGGAGTAGTTGGATACGTTGTCAGCCGTTTTGTAACCCGTGGCGTGCTCAAACTTCACATCCGGGAATTTGGCAGCCACATTGATCGTGGGGTCCATGAAACCGAAAGAGGTGGTGAAGATCAGATCTGCCCCTTGCAGCGCCATCTGCGTGATTGCGCGTTCGGCATCTGCGCCCTCAGACACGCTTTCCTGAAAAACCGTTTCTACCGCATCGCCGAAATGTTCCTCGATCGCCAACCGACCTTTGTCATGTTCATAAGTCCAGCCGCCATCACCAATCGGGCCCACATAGATGAAGCCCACCTTGGTGGTGTCAGCCGCGGCGCAATTGGCGGCAAGGCCCACCGCGACCACCGCGGCGGTGATGAATGTCTTAAAGGATTTCATTGGCAACTCCCCAGTTGGTTTCGCCTCAATCGGAGGCATGAAATATGCGACCCAAAGATCCGGGCGCGCGGGTCCGGTCAGCAGACATAATGACCAGCACCAGAATGGTAATCACATAAGGCGACATATTCAGGTATTCGACAGGAATCGCAACGCCTGCTGCCTGCAGATTAAGCTGCAAAACCGTGACACCGCCGAAAAGCCAGGCACCCAGCAAAACGCGGCCTGCTTTCCAGCTGGCAAAAACCACGAGGGCTAACGCGATCCAGCCGGTGCCGGCGGTCATCCCGTCGGTCCACTGCGGCACGCGCACAAGGCTGATATAGGCCCCGCCAAGCCCTGCGCAGGCGCCACCGAACGCGATGGCGGCGATACGCACCCGCACCACCTTGTAGCCAAGCGCGTGCGCTGCATCATGGTTTTCGCCCACCCCGCGCAGGATAAGCCCCGCGCGGGTGTATTTGAGCGTGACCCAGATCGCGGCGGTCAGCGCCAGCCCCAGATAGACCACCAAATCGTGGGAAAAGAAAACAGTGCCGAAGAAAGGAGTGTCCGACAGCGGCCCGAAATTCACTTCTGGCGTCGCGGGCGGCTTTACACCGACATAGCCTTGTCCCATGAGCGAGGACAACCCCAGCCCGAAAAGCGTGAGCGCCAGCCCACTGGCCACCTGATTGGCCAGCGCGATTTGCGTGAGCGTTGCAAAAATGAGCGAGAGCGCTGCACCGCCCAAGGTGGCGGCCAGAAACCCAAGCGCCGGACTGTCCGTGTTCACCGCAATCACGAAGCCGCAGATCGCGCCAGTGATCATCATACCCTCCACGCCCAGATTGAGCACGCCCGCGCGTTCCACCACCAACTCTCCCAACGCGGCCAGAAGGATGGGCGTTGAGGCGACCATCAGAGACGCCAGAAGCAGCGCGGGATTGATCGCTGAGAGGTCCATCACGCCACCCCCAAGCGCTTCCAACGGATGCGGTAATTGGTGAACAGGTCGACGGCCAAGAGAAAGAACAGCAGCATCCCCTGAAACATCTGGATCGCGGCCGCCGGCAGGCTGAGGTTCAGTTGCGCCATTTCCCCGCCAATATAGGTCAGCGCCATCAACAGCCCGGCGAAGAGAATGCCAACCGCATTTAGCCTCCCCAGAAAGGCCACGATAATCGCGGTGAAGCCGTAGCCCACATTGAAGTCGATGCTGACCTGACCGGAGGGTCCAGAGACCTCGAAAAGCCCTGCAAGTCCGGCCAGTGCCCCTGAGATGCCGAGCACAAGCAGCGCGATACGCGATGGGTTTACGCCAGCAAACCGCGCGGCCTTGGGCGCCTCGCCGGTCAGACGGATCTGGTAGCCCAAAAGGTGTCGCGTCATGATGATGTAGGAGAGTATCACAGCGATGAGCGCGGCCACGACGCCCCAATGCATGCCCGTGCCAGAGATCAACTCGGCATTATGGGCCGATGGGTATTGCTGCAGATTGCGCGAGCCGGGAAAACCCGAGCCTTCGGGGTTACGCAAAAGCCCGAAGGCCATTTTTGCTAGCACCTGCTCGGCCACGTAGACCAGCATCAAAGAAACGAGAATTTCATTGGTGCCGAACCGCACCTTCAGGACACCCGGGATCATGGCCCAGGCCCAGCCCCCCGCAGCCCCCGCAAGCACCATTAGCGGAAAGATGGCCACGCTCTCCATCGGGTAAAACGCAAGGCCCACACCGGCGCCGGTCAGGGCGCCAATGATGTACTGCCCTTCCGCGCCGATGTTCCACACGCCTGCGCGAAATCCCATGGCAAGGCCAATAGCGATTAAAATTAGCGGCGCTGCTTTGATCAACAGTTGCGGTCGATAGTAAAACGCAAACTCGCCAAAGAGCGGATCCCAGAAAATCGTCCGGATCGCCTCAATCGGGTTTTCACCTAAAAGTGCGAACATCCCGCCGCCCGCAATCATGGTCAGAACCACGGCCAAAAGCGGAGACAGCGCGCTCCACTGTCGCGAGGGTTCAGCCCGTTTTTCGAGGCTCAGCATGAGGCACCGCTCGGATTGGGGGCGCTGCCCCCGCCGCCTAAAGGCGTCTCCCCCGGGATATTTGTGGCCAGAAAAAGCAAGCCCCCGTGTTTTTTCTGGCCGACAACATCCCCGGTCCGATTTGATACTGAGGCATAGAAGCTCAGCGACCATTCAACCATGCGCCACCTCCAGATCTTGGGCGCCACCCATCATGAGGCCGATATCTTCCACGCTCAGCTCTGAGGTCGGGTGCAGAACCGACAGCTTTCCCTCATTGAGCGCGCCAAAGCGGTTGGACATTTCCATGAGCTCATCAAGATCCTGAGAAATGCAGAGCACAGCCGTTCCGCCGGCGACCAGATCAAGGAGCGCCTGACGAATGGCGGCCGCCGCCGCCGCATCGACGCCCCAGGTCGGTTGGTTGATGACCAGAACGTCGGGTTTTTGCGATATCTCCCGACCGATCACGAATTTCTGCAGGTTGCCGCCCGACAGCGATCGCGCCGCCGCGTCCGGCCCCGGCGTGCGCACGTCAAAGCCGCTGATCACTTGGGTGGCAAAGTTGCGTGCCGCGCGCCAATTGAGAAATCCGCCGGACACGAGCCCCTTTCGATCCGCCCCTGTCAAAGCCGCATTCTCTATGAGCGACATATCAGGCGCGGCCGCGTGTCCCAGCCGTTCTTCGGGGCCACTGGAGAGCCCAAGGCGGCGGCGCGCGTTGGGGCCTTTGCGCGAAATGTCTTCGTTTTTCAGTGTGATTGAGCCAGGCGCAGATAGCGCTTCGCCTGCAAGGGCGGCAAGCAGTTCGTCCTGACCATTGCCCGCCACGCCACCGATGCCCAGTATCTCGCCTTCATGGAGCGTAAAGCTGACCTCTTTCAGGGAGGTGCCAAATTGCGAAGGCGCGGGCATTGACAGCCGCGTGACTTCCAGGACCCCCTGGCCAACGGGTCGATCCGCGCGAGCGGCGGCGGCGAAACTGGAGCCCACCATCATCTCCGCCATTTCCCGGGCGGACACCTGCCGAGGAGTGCAGGTGGCGACCTTGCGGCCTTGCCGCAGGATTGTGGCGGCGTCACATAGCGTGCGTATCTCTTCCAGTTTGTGCGAAATGTAAAGGATCGCCACCCCGTCCGCGCTCAGCTTGCGCAAGGTGGCAAACAGGATATCGACCTCTTGCGGGGTCAGCACCGATGTCGGCTCATCCATGATGAGAAGCTTTGGTTCCTGCAGCAGGCAGCGGATAATCTCCACCCGTTGGCGTTCCCCCGCGGATAGATCACCGATCATCCGGTCGGGCGACAGTGGCAAACCGTAGGCTTCAGACACCTCGCGGATGCGCGCCGATAGCGCCAGCATGGGCGGCGGGTTTTCCATGCCAAGGGCGATGTTTTCCGCCACGCTCATCGCCTCAAAAAGTGAAAAATGCTGAAACACCATGGCAACGCCCGCTGCCCGCGCCGCACGGGGGCGGGAAGGGGCAAAGGCGCGGCCATTCATCGTCATGCCCCCACTGTCGGGGCGCACAAGGCCATAGATCATCTTCACCAGTGTCGATTTGCCTGCGCCGTTTTCACCCAGAAGGGCGTGCACCTCACCGCGCCCGATCTCAAAAGACACGTTCGCATTGGCGATGACGCCCGGATAGGTTTTCGTCAGCCCTGATATGGTGAGCAGCGTGTCGGTCATATCCCCCATTTCCCTGACGCTCCGTGCTTAGACCAAGGGGCGCGAAAGGGGAACAGGGATGGACATCAAAACCGACGGTGAAACGCAGGTCACGGCCCGTTTGCCGTGATTTTCATCAGGTGATTTGCCGACAAGGTGTTCCGCCACGGCAGCGCTTTGCGTAAAGTTCACTCATGAATAGCCAACCCCGATTCATCCATCTTCGCGTCCATACCGAATACTCCCTTTTGGAAGGGGCCATGCGGTTGAAAAAACTGCCCGGGGCCTGCGCCAAGGCGGGCATGCCAGCGGTGGCCGTGACGGACACCAACAACATGTTTTCCGCGCTGGAATTTGCCGTGGGCGCGCAGGATGCAGGTGTGCAGCCGATTATGGGTTGTCAGGTCGATCTGGCCTACCTGCCTGCCGCCCCCGGTGAAAAGCCGCGCGCGCCCGCCCCGGTGATTTTGCTGGCCCAGAATGAGGCGGGCTATGAAAACCTCATGAAACTCAATTCCTGCCTTTACCTGCGCGGGGATGGGCAGTTGCCCCATGTGACTTTGGAGGAACTGGAACGCCATGCTGCGTTCGTCATCTGTTTGACAGGTGGTCCGGATGGGCCGGTTGGCCGGCTCCTGCAGGGCGCTCAGATCTCGGCGGCAGAGGCGCTGGTCAAGCGGTTGCATGGGGCGTTCGGTGACAGGCTCTACATGGAGCTTCAGCGCCATCCCGGCGATGCAGGCCTGCCCGAGGCGGAACGCGCCACAGAACGCGGGTTTGTCGAAATGGCCTACGCCATGGATATCCCGCTGGTGGCTACCAATGATGCCTATTTCCCCGATGAAAAAATGTATGAAGCGCATGACGCCATGCTCTGCGTGGCCGAAGGCGCCTATGTCGACCAATCTCAGCCCCGACGCCGCCTCACACCGCAGCATTACTTCAAAAGCCCGCAGGAAATGTTGACGCTGTTCGCGGACCTTCCCGAGGCCATAGAGAACACCGTCGAGATTGCGCAACGCTGCGCCTTCGCGGCCTACAAACGCGATCCTATCCTGCCGCGCTTCGCCGAGGATGAGGTGGAAGAACTGCGCCGCCAGTCCCTGGAGGGTCTCAAAGAACGCCTTGCCGTGATCCCTCATGCCGCGCCAGTGGAAGAGTATGAAAAGCGGCTGGAGTTTGAGCTAGGGATCATCGAAGGCATGGGCTTTCCCGGTTACTTCCTGATCGTGGCCGACTTCATCAAATGGGCCAAGGAAAAAGACATTCCCGTGGGCCCGGGTCGGGGATCGGGTGCGGGGTCGCTGGTGGCCTACGCGCTCACGATCACCGATCTCGATCCGCTGCGTTACAGCCTGCTTTTTGAACGCTTCCTCAACCCTGAACGGGTCTCCATGCCCGATTTCGATATCGACTTCTGCATGGATCGCCGGGAAGAGGTGATCCAATACGTGCAGGAAAAATATGGCCGCGACCGGGTGGGGCAGATCATCACCTTCGGCGCGCTTTTGTCGAAGGCCGCAGTGCGCGATATCGGGCGGGTGTTGCAAATGCCCTATGGTCAAGTGGATCGCCTTTCCAAGATGATCCCAGTGGAGGGGGTGAAGCCCGTTTCCATCGAACAGGCGCTGGTGCAGGAGGATCGTCTGCGCGAAGAGGCGCGCAGCGAAGAGGTTGTAGACAGGCTGCTCAAATACGGCATGCAGGTCGAAGGGCTTTTGCGCAACGCCTCCACCCACGCCGCCGGTGTGGTGATCGGGGATCGCGCGCTGGATGAACTGGTGCCGGTCTACCAGGATCCGCGCTCTGACATGCCGGCCACGCAGTTCAACATGAAATGGGTGGAACAGGCGGGGTTGGTGAAGTTCGACTTTCTTGGGTTGAAAACGCTGACGGTTATCCAGAACGCGATGGAGCAGATCCACGCCTCTGGCCGGGACCTGCATATCGCCGCCGATGGCAGCCAGATCTATGAGCCTGCCGAGGGGGCGGAGAACGATATCGGGCACATTCCGCTCGACGACGAAAAGACCTACGCGCTTTACGCCTCAGCCAAGACAGTGGCGGTGTTTCAGGTGGAAAGTTCGGGCATGATGGATGCTTTGAAGCGCATGAAGCCCACGACGATTGAGGACATCGTGGCGCTCGTAGCGCTCTACCGGCCTGGTCCGATGGAGAACATCCCGAAATATTGCGAGGTGAAGAACGGGCTGTCTGATCGCGAGCCTATTCATCCGTTGATTGACCACCTGCTCGATGAAACCCAAGGCATCATCGTCTATCAGGAACAGGTGATGGAAATTGCGCAGGTCATGGCGGGCTATTCCCTTGGCGGGGCTGACCTTCTACGCCGCGCCATGGGTAAGAAAATCCAAGCCGCGATGGATGCTGAGAAGCCGAAGTTCATCGACGGGTCCAAGGCCAACGGTGTGGATGAAGCCAAAGCCATCGAGGTCTGGAACCTGCTCGATAAATTCGCCAATTACGGCTTCAACAAATCCCATGCGGCGGCCTATGCGGTGGTCAGCTACCAGACGGCGTGGTTGAAGGCCAATCACCCGGTAGAATTCATGGCAGGCGTGATGAATTGCGACATCCACCTGACGGACAAGCTGGCGGTCTATTTCGAAGAGGTGAAGCATCAGTTGGGCCTGCCCTATGCTGCGCCTTGCGTGAACCGCTCTGACGCGGTGTTTATGGTCAAGGGCGGTGTGCTGCACTATGCGCTGGGCGCGCTGAAGAATGTGGGGGTGGAGGCGATGCGCCTGATCACCGCGGGCCGCGGCGAAAAACCTTTTGCCACGCTCTTTGACTTTGCCCGCCGCGTGGATCTGAAGCGCGTGGGCAAACGCCCGCTGGAAATGCTGGCCCGGGCAGGGGCGTTTGATGAACTGGATCGCAACCGTCGCCGCGTCTTTGACAATGTGGACAAGCTCATCGCCTATTCCGCCGCGATCCATGAACAAAAAGCGTCCAATCAGGTGTCGCTTTTCGGTGAGGCGGGCGAGGACCTGCCTGAACCGCGCTTGTCGCCTGTCGAAGACTGGTTGCCGGCAGAGAGACTGCGCGAAGAATTCATGGCCGTTGGTTTCTACTTCTCCGGCCACCCGCTCGATGACTACGAAGGCGCGCTGAAGCGCAAGCAAGTGCTCAGCCTTGCCCAGGTCGAACAGGAAGCGCGCCGCGCACCGAAAGTGACCAAGATCGCGGGTGTGGTCGCAGGACGTCAGGAACGCCGCTCTGCCCGTGGCAACAGGTTTGCTTTCGTGCAGCTATCGGACACCACGGGCAGCTACGAGGTCACCATGTTTTCCGACACCTTGGAGAAATCGCGCGATCACCTGGAGCCGGGTTCCATGGTCGTGATGACTGTCGAGGCCACGGTGGAAGAGGACCAATTGAAACTACTGGGCCGGTCCGTGTCGCCGATCGACAGTGTGGTGGCGGATGCCGAACAATCGGGTTTGAAAATTTTCGTGGAAGACCAGTGCGTGCTCGCATCGGTCGCGCGTGTGCTCGAGGAGGCCGCCAATTCCAAAGCCGGCGCCACCAGCGGGCGCGGGCCGATCAGTTTCTGCCTCATGAACCCTGATCTGCCAGGCGAGGTGGACATGAATGTGCCCGGTCTTTATCCGGTCTCGCCTCAAATCCGCGGTGCGCTCAGGTCATTGGGTGG